>JBHEKP010000355.1:0-12070 GCA_041859375.1 Candidatus Hydrogenedentales bacterium
CAGCATGGCATGGATGGGATGGGGCGATTCGCGCCCCTCCGGCCCGGTGCATTTCGGCCAACGGGCTCCCTTGTATCCCTGTCTTGCGGCCAGTTCGCGGGCGGAACCGAGCAGCTTATGATAAATGGACACGCTCCGCATCAACAGATCGCGCTTGTGCCACAGCATGTAATGGGCGCCGTGCCACCAGTACATCTCAAAGTGGAACTTGCCGTTCCATCCGTTGTTGGCAAGACCGCTCTCCTGGGGCGGCAGGGAACCGGCGCAGTTCATCGCCGTGAGGTACCGGGACAGGACGATGCGCCGCTCCAGCTCGCGCCAGCGCGGGTCCACGCTGCCAGAAAGATCAATCATCCCGCCGGTGGACCAGAATCCATTCCAATGTCCCTTGCAGACCGAAAGGGTTTCATCAAAGGCGGGCAATTCCCCCGGAAGTCCCTCCGGAGCGAAGGCGCAGATAAAATCGAGGATTGGGGTCTCTTGCGCCCCCAGCACATAGCGGTGCTTTTCCGGGGATTCGGCGAGCGTTGCACCCTGTGACCATGCAAGGGCCGCATGGTGTGACTGCCCGTCCAATTCACGCAGAAAATCCGCCCGGCGGCCCCCCCTGCGGGTCATTGTGGTGGTATGGGTGTCAGGTTTTACCCAGTCTCCGCCGCCGCCGAATTCCTTCAAATCCGGATAGGGAAAAGCCAGTTCCACTTTCAGGCGTCCGGTGGCAAGCAGCGGGGATTCCACCCGCACGGCCACTGCGTCCAGGGAGGGATGACCAATGGTGACCACTCTCACCGTCTGCCCCCCCATCTCAAAGCGGCTTTCCAGCACCCCGTCCCACAGGTCCAGCGTCTGGCGGGGGGCGGCTATTTCTTCGGGCCGCAGTTCCCGGACCCCGCCGTCCGGATCGGCCAGCAAAAACCGGACCCGCCCAAGATTAAGCCGGTGCGGGTTGGCGTAGAGCCAGCGGCTGATGTCATCGTCATTGCCCGCCATGAACTCCACCGCCCGGCCGCCGTGGGTCTGTTTTGGGGTCCATTGAAAGTCTTCCGGCGTTTTCCCCGGCGGCAGGGGCGAGGTGTGCCAGCCCCATTGGGACATGGTGCAGCACTCCCCCATGCCCTGCAGGCCGGTGATGTCCGCCATGAAGGCAAACTCGCCATTGCCCACCTGAATGCGCCCCGGTGTGGTCATGTCAAGATTGTGGCGGGAAACCACCGCCCGCCGGTCAATGGGCGGGGGGGCGGACTCATCAGCCAAAACCGTGCCCGGAAATGCAAACAGACAGAGCATCGCGGGGAACAAAACTGTTTTCATGCCTGGTCTTCCCTTTGGCCGCCGCGCTCCGGAACATCCTCCGACGGGCCGCAACCCTTTAACAAAGCGTATCGCGGCGGACCACAGCACCGCAAGGGAAAAGGCCGGGACGGCGGGAACGCCCCGTCCACCGCGCGGAAATTCAACAACCACCGCCGCAAAACAGGGCAAAATTGAAAAAATCCGGGCAAAACGGTTACCATATAAAGAGTTGTGACAACAACGGATGACCAACCCATCGAGGAAATTACCGTGTCGGAAAACGCGCTCCTTTCTTATCTGCAAAAGACGCCGCCGGAGAAAATAAACCCCGGTTTGCTGGCCTATCTCTCGAATTTGACCGTGGTTTCGCAGACCGCGCCGACGGTGGCCCGCGCCATTGTGCGGGAGCTTGCGGACCAGCGCAGCTACCTGAAACTAATCGCCAGCGAAAACTACTGCTCCCTGGCGACACAAACGGCCATGGGCAACCTGCTCACGGACAAGTACGCCGAGGGCATCCCGCACCAGCGTTTTTACGAGGGTTGCGACAATGTGGACACGGTGGAGGCTTACGCCTGCGAGCAGGCGAAACAGCTCTTCGGCGCCGAACACGCCTATGTGCAGCCCCACAGCGGCGCCGACGCGAACATGGTGGCCTACTGGGCGATACTGACGGCGCGGGCGGAGGTGCCGGGCCTTGAGGCGCTTGGCGAAACCAACCCCGCCAAACTCTCCCATGCGGACTGGGACAAGCTGCGCCAGACCATGAACAACCAGCGGCTGCTGGGCATGGACTACTATTCAGGGGGCCACCTCACCCACGGCTACCGGCGCAACCTCTCCGCAAAGATGTTTGACGCGTACAATTACGCGGTTAACCGGGAAACGGGCCGCCTGGACTACGACGAGATCGAGCGGATGGCGATGGACATCAAGCCGCTGATCCTGCTGGCGGGCTACAGTGCCTACCCCCGCGAAATCAACTTCCGCCGGATGCGCGAAATCGCCGACAAGGCCGGTTCCGTGTTCATGGTGGACATGGCACACTTTGCGGGGCTGGTGGCGGGTGGCGTGTTCCAGGGCGACGCGAACCCCGTGGCCCACGCGCACGTGGTCACCTCCACCACGCACAAGACCCTGCGCGGCCCGCGCGGCGGGATCGTGCTCTGCGTCAAGGAGTTTGCCGACTACGTGGACAAGGGCTGCCCGCTGGTCATCGGCGGACCGCTGCCCCACGTGATGGCGGCAAAGGCGGTGGCGCTGACCGAGGCGAACCGCCCCGAATTCAAGGCCTACGCCGCGAAAATCGTGGAGAACGCGCGCACGCTGGCGGCGGAACTGACCAGCCGGGGTTTCACCCTCGCCACGGGCGGGACGGACAACCACCTGATGCTGATTAACGTGTCCGCCAGCCGCGGCCTCACGGGCACCCAGGCCGCCTCGGCGGTGCGCGAGTGCGGCGTGACGCTGAACTACAACTCCCTGCCGTATGATCCGAACGGGCCGATGATCACGAGCGGCCTGCGCATCGGCACCCCGGCGGTGACCACGCTGGGCATGGGCGCGCCGGAAATGGCGGAAATCGCCGAAATCCTGCGCGTTGTGCTGGACAACACGAAGCCCGCCATCCTCACCAGCGGCGACAACGCGGGCAAGCCAAGCAAAAAGAAGTACGAACTTGACCCGGCGGCAAAGGCGGAGGCACGGGCACGGGTGGCGGCGCTGCTGGGGCGCTTCCCGGTGTACCCCGAGCTGGACTTGGAACTGCTGGGTTCCTGCTGCGGCGGGGAATAACCGCAAAACCAATGCCAATCCGGGCGGGTCTGTAAGACGGCCCGCCCCTTTTCTTGGCGAGGAAAACCGGATGCCCGGATTGCGAGACATAGCGCTGGTGGCCCTGGGCGGTGCGATTGGCACCGTGGGGCGCTTCCTAGTGTCTTATTACTCGGCAAAGGTTCTGGGTTCCGCCTTTCCGTGGGGCACCCTGTTTGTGAACCTTGCGGGTTGCTTCGCCTACGGGCTGGGCTTTGCGCTGATTGCCCGTGAATTCACCTGGAGCCCGGAGGCGCGCTTGTTTTTCCTGACCGGTTTCCTGGGTGGTTTGACGACTTTCTCCAGCTTCGGCATGGAAACGGTGCTGCTCGGCGCGGGCGGTTCCGGGTATCTTGCCGCGGCCAATGTGGTTGTTAACAATCTGGGCGGGCTGGCGCTGGCCGCGCTCGGCCTGCATCTGGGAAAACTGCTCTAGCGCCTTGGGAGGGCATAAGCATGGGTATCGGGGTGTTTTTCGGACCGGGTTCGCCCTTTGAAAACAACGAGGCCATGCCCAATCCGGCCCGCGCGCGGCAGGCCGCAGCCACGGAGCGGCGCGTGCTGGAACAGCAGTCAGAACTGAAGGATTTGCAGGAGCGCCTGGACAGGATGACCCTGATGAACCAGGCGCTTTGGGAAATTGTCCGGGCCAGGCTTCAATTGAGCGACGCCGACCTGGAAAAAATGGCGCAGGAGATTGACCTGCGCGACGGCAGCCAGGACGGGAAATACACGTCCCATCCGCTGAAGTGCCCGAACTGCGGGCGGGTTTCAAATTCAAGGCACAAGAAGTGCCTCTACTGCGGGTTGCTCTTCGAGGGAGACGCCTTCGCCTGAGCGGCCCGCCGGAACAAGGAAGTGACGCATGGTTTCAGAAAAGCAGGTGCTTGACGCGCTCAGCGTAATCATCGACCCGGATTTGGGAAAGGACATCGTCTCCCTCGGTTTCATCAAAAACCTGTCCATCAAGGAAGGCGAAGTTTCCTTCAGCATCGAGCTGACCACGCCCGCCTGCCCGGTGAAGGAGCATTTCCGCAGCCGGGCCGCGGCCGCCGTGGCGGCGCTGCCGGGCGTTGAAAAGGTCTCCGTGGAGATGACCGCGCAGAAGCGCCGCGCGCCCATGCCCGAGGTGAGCCTGGAAACCGTGGGCGCGGTGATCGCCGTGTCCTCCTGCAAGGGCGGCGTGGGCAAGTCCACCGTCGCCGCGATGCTGGCGCGGGCCATACAGCGCGAGGGGCTGCGGGTGGGCCTGCTGGACGCGGACATTCACGGCCCGTCCGTGCCGACCCTGTTCAACACGCACCTGCCCGAGGTGCCCACCGTGGGCGAGTCGCTGCTGCCGGTCGTCGTGGACGGGCTGCCGACCATGAGCCTGGGCTACATGATGGGCGAACGGCCCGCCGTGATGCGCGGCCCCATGGTTTCCGGCTACATCATGCAGCTGCTCTCCAACACGGTCTGGGGAGAACTGGACTACCTGCTGATTGACATGCCCCCCGGCACGGGGGACATCCAGCTCACGCTGACCCAGCGCGCCGCGCTGGACGGCGCGGTCATCGTCACCACGCCGCAGGCGCTCTCGCTCGTGGACGTGTCCCGCGGCATCATGATGTTCGAGCGGGTGGACGTGCCGGTGCTGGGCGTGGTGGAAAACATGGCCTGGTTCGAGTGCGACGGCTGCGGCAAGCGGCATTACCCCTTCGGCGACACCTCGCAGGCGCTGCGCGACCGCTTCGGGCTGGAGGTGCTCGCGCGCCTGCCCATCCTGCCGAACGTGCACAGCGCCGCCGCGCGCGACGCCGGGGCGGACATCCCCGCCTTTGCGGAACTGGCCACGCGCCTGCACCACGCCGTGGGCACGCGCCGGGGCACGCGCGGCGCCCAGCCGCAGGCGCGGGCGGAGGCGGGCTTTGTCAGCGTGCTCTGGCCGGACGGCGAAGAATCGCGCATCCCCAACCGGCTCCTGCGCGCCGCGTGCCAGTGCGCGCTGTGCGTGGACGAGATGACCGGTATAAAGACGCTCGACCCGTCCACCATCCCCGACGACATCCAGGCGCTGGAGGTTTCCCGGCTCGGCAACTATGCCATCGGCGTGACCTGGAGCGACGGGCACAGTTCGGGCATTTTCCCCTGGGAGCTGCTCCGGCGCGTGGCCGCCGCCGTGGCCGCGGCCGACTGCGGCTGCGGGCGCGCCTGGGTGGAGGACGGCAGCCATCCGGGCGGGTGCGGGGGCCACAACCACGATCACGGCCACGACCACGGCGGCGGCGGATGCGGCTGCCATTGACCGGCGGCGGAGGGGCTGTTAACATGGCCCCGGCGCAACCGAAAACAAACAGGTTTGGAACATGCACATAACCGACATCGTCCTCCAATACTTCTGCCTGCTCTTTTCGCTGTGCGTGCACGAGGCGTCCCACGCGGCCATGGCCGACCGCTGCGGCGACCCCACGGCGCGGCTGCTGGGCCGGCTGACACTCAACCCCCTGCGCCACATAGATCCCATCGGCACGGTGGCGCTGCCGCTGCTGGCCATGTTCACCGGCTTCCCCTACATGTTCGGCTGGGCGAAACCGGTGCCCTACAACCCGCGCAACCTGCGCAACCTGCGGCGTGACGAGATGCTGGTGTCCCTTGCGGGCCCCGGCTCAAACCTGATCATCGCCCTGGCCTGCGTGTTCCTGCTCCGGGCGCTCGCGGCGCTGCTGGGCGTCTCCCCCGACTCCGCCGCGCTGGAAACCCTCCTCAGCGTCTTCATCTTCATGATGTTCATCAACCTGCTGCTGATGCTCTTCAACCTGATTCCCCTGCCCCCGCTGGACGGGCACCGGGTGCTGACCTATTTCATGTCCTACGAGACGCAGAAGAAATTCGACCAGCTCGGCGGCTACAGCACGCTGATCCTTTTCGTGCTGATCTTTTACTTCAGGATACTCACCGTGCCCATGGAGCTGCTGACCAAGGGGTTCATGTTCCTCTCCTTCTACGGCACGCCCATTTTTGAAATGCTGGGCAAGGGCGCGGGCTGACCCGCCCCCGACACCAACGCCTCCCATGAGTCCCATGAAAAACGGCATCCACTTTGAGCGCCTCACCGGCCCCGTCGCCCACACCCGCGCCTGGGAACTGCAAAAGGCGCGGCGCGCGCTTGTCGAAGAGGGCGCGGCCCCGGACACGGTGTTTTTGCTGGAACACGCCCCGGTCATCACCCTTGGCCGCAAGGCCGATCCGGCCCATGTGACCGCAGATCCGGCGCGGCTGGCCGAACTGGGCATTGAAGTCGTCGCGACAGACCGGGGCGGCGACGTTACCTACCACGGCCCCGGACAACTGGTGGCCTATCCAATCCTTAATCTCATCCGCCGGACCCAGTCCGTGGGCTGGTACCTGCGGACGCTGGAGCAGGTGCTCATTGATCTTCTGGACACCTACGGCCTGCGGGGGGAACGGTTGGAGGGTTTCACCGGCGTGTGGGTGAACGGCGCGAAAGTCGCCGCCATCGGCGTGGGCATCCACCAGTGGGTCACCTTCCACGGCATCGCCCTGAACGTAAACCCCGACCCGCGCCACTGGGCCTGCATCATCCCCTGCGGCATTGCCGACAAGCCTGTCACCTCCCTTGCCGCCCTTCTGCGCCAGGCCCCGCCCATGAACGAGGTCATGGACCGTTTCGAAGAAACCTTCCGGCGCCGGTTCTCTTCCTGAAGCCCCTTCCCCCCAAAAAAACGAAAACCGCCCCGGCGCGCGCATGGCAACGCCGGGGCGGTGTGTTATTGGTTTAGTTCGCCTTGGCCGTGGCGCCGCCGGACCAGGTGGCGTTCACGCGGTTAACCATCTCCAACACGCCCTTGTGGACCGCCGGGGCGACCTCGGGTCCGCCGGAATTCTCCTCGCCGTACTGGTCCCCGTCGCCGTAGGCCCAGGGGGCCTTCGCATCCCACTGGCTCTTGGGGATGATGTAGCCGATTTCATCGTTGCAGAGGCCGAAGGTGGGCGTCTGCTTCGCGAACTGGCGCTGCACCTCATGGAAGGGCGGCACCTCCACGGGGGCGATTTCAAAGTCCCGGCCGTTCCTCGCCTCGACGCCGCCCACGGCGATTTCCGGGTAAATCTCGCCGGGCACCGTGGTGATGAGCGCGTCGCCGACGCGCACGGCGTTCACCTCGGTCTTGGAATAGCCGCCCCAGTAGTAGCCCTCGTGCAGCAGGCCGAGCATGATGCCGTACTTGAAGAGGGGGTTGTCCATCTTGGACTTGATTGTCTTGGCGGCCACGGCCACCATCGGGTTTTCGTTCTTCCACGCATCGGGCCCGCGCAGCGCGTTGGCGGCCAGGATGGCGGTGTTGTAGCCAAGGTGCTCCGCCTTTTCAAAGGAGGCCTCCTTGACGGTCCTGCCCGAACCGTCCCGGACGGGCACCTCCACGTGCAGCGGGTTGGCCAGGCCGCCGAGCATGCCCTGGAAGAACACGCAGGTGCCGCCAAACCCCTTGACGCCGTTCGGCTCGGGCACCCCCTTCTCAAGCCCCTCGCGCAGGTAATGGACGAAATCGCAGGTGAGGTAGGGGTTGCTTCCGCTGAGCGCCTCGGGATGGTTTCCCCAGTTCACCAGGGTGCCGAGGGTCTGCTCGTCCCGTCCCGGGCGGGTGAAACGCCAAAGGTACATGTTCTCGTCGCGCACCGAGGGCTTGCGCGAGTCGTGGACAAAGCCCTCCTCGGGCATCTTGACGGTGGCGCAGAACATGTCAGCCGGCTCCAGCGCGGCCACGGCCTCCTCGACGGCCTCCTTCGTGAGGCGCTTGATTTTGTTGATGTAGCGCGTGTCGTAGCCGAACATGGGCAGTCCGCTCCAGTTGCCCATCGTGTCCGGCACCTCGTGGCTGTGGGTGGAGGAGACCAGCAGGTGGTCCACCTTCAGGGACTTGTTGATGGAATTCCGGATGGCGATGATGTCGTTGTGGAAAATGCCGATGGCGTCAATGCTGACCATCACCACGGTGACCCCGTTGTTGCGCAGGGCCACGGCGCGGGTCCACTGCGGATCATGCACGCCCTTGGCGGGGCGGTTCACGCCGAAGCCGGCAATCCACACGGGATCAAAGCGGCCGTTCTTGTTCTTGTCCACATAGGTGTCGCCGGAGGATTTCGCCTTTTCAAGGTCCAAAAACTTGCCGTAGTGGTTCACAACCTTGAACAGCGCCTTCTGCCAGCCCGTGCCCGCGTCCGTCAGGATGTCGTATTCGTTGTTGTTGTTGCCGTCGGTCCAGGAGTCGTATTCGTCCAGGTTCGCCGTGATGTCGCGCGTGGCAAAACCCGCCTGAATCTGGCCCGGCGCCTCGGCGGGCGCGCCCGCGGGAAGCATCACGTCCAGCTCATACCCGTGGTAGGGGCCGCGGCGCAGGGAAACGAACCAGAGCGCCACCAGCAGCAGGAAAACCAGCAACCCGGTAATGATTTTGTGTTTGCGGAAAAAGCCGTCCTCGCCGAAAAGACTGGAAAACATGGTTGAGACTCCTTGGACGGCGCCCTTTGCGCCGTGGATTGGCCGGAAAAACACCCGTTTTATCCGGAATGGTGAAAATATTACCACGCATTGGACCCGCGATTCAGCCCGGGGGTTGCGCGGTGTCAGGCCTTGAGGCGCGCGGACGGGGTGATGACCATGTCGGCGCAGTCGCAGCCGTCGTCCAGCACCACGCCGGGCATCACCACGCAGCGTTCGAGGCGGACCGGCCTGGTGACGCGCACCCCGTCGCCGAGGACGGTTTCGAGGAGTTCGACGCCCGGCGCAACCTCGCACCCCTCCCCGACCATGCTTTCCATGCCGAGCAGGGAGAGCTGGCGGCGGCAGCACTCGATGAGATCGCCGATGTAGGTGAGGTTCATGTCCCATTCCACCACGGGCACGGCCCGCACGGGGCAGTCGAGATCCACCAGTATCTGGATGGAGTCGGTAAGTTCGTACTCGTCCCGCAGCGCGGTGCGCGGTGTGCGGCGGATGGCGTCGAAAATGGGCAGATCAAAGAGGTAGAGGCCGCAGCCCTTGAGGTTGGACTCGACGAAGCGGGGCTTTTCAATGACCCGCCGCACCGTGCCGTCGGGGCGCAGGTGGATGCTGAAATTGCGGCGGATGGCCTCGGGGTCATGCTCAATTTTCGCGGCGAGCACGGCGGCGGGCTCGTGCTCCTCGAATTCGCCCACCAGCCGCTCCAGCCTGGAGACGCCGAAAAAGATGTCGCCCAGAAAGAGGATGAAGGGCCGGTCCAGGTGCGGCTCCAGCTGGCCCACCGCATGGGCCAGCCCCAGCCGCCGGGTCTGCTCGACGTAGCGGATGCCCATCCCGTATTTGGAGCCGTCGCCCAGGGTTGAGGTGATGAGGTGGCCGAGGTGGCCGATCACGATGATCACCTCGCGCACGCCCAGGCTTTTCAGCTGCTCAAGCTGGTATTCCAGCAGGGGCCGGTTGCACACGGGCGCGATGGGCTTGGGCACCTCCTCGCCGAAGGGCCCCATGCGCGAGCCGTGTCCCGCCGCCAAAATCACACCCTGATACGCCGGGGTTGTCATGGGGTGCCCCCCTCCTGTTGCGCCGCGGCTTCCAGCGCGCGGGAAAATTCGGCCAGCAGTTCATCGCTGAAAAGGACAAACCGCACCGTCCTCAGTCCGTCATGGGTTTTCAAAAAGTCCACCACCGCCCGCATGGCCGCCGCCGCCGCCGCCGCGGGCGGATAGCCGTAGACCCCGCAACTGACGGCGGGAAAGGCCACAGACTTCAGCCCCTTTCCAAGGGCCACCTCCAGGCTGCGCCGGTGGCACGAGGCAAGCTGCCGCGCCGCGTTGGGCCCCGCCTCGCGGTAAACCGGGCCCACCGTGTGGATGACATGGCGGGCGGGGAGGTTGTGCCCCCCGGTGATTTTCGCGTCGCCCGTGTCGCAGCCGCCCAGCGCGCGGCATTCGGCCAGCAGTCCCGGTCCTGCGGCGCGGTGGATGGCCCCGTCCACGCCCCCCCCGCCCAGAAGGGAATGGTTGGCGGCGTTCACAATGGCGTCCACCGCCTCGCGGGTGATGTCCCCCCGCAGGGTTTCCACCACGGTGCCGTTCACTGTGACACAGGCCATGATGCTGTTCTCCCGGGTTCTGCGGCGTTCAGGATTCCCGCGCCAGCCTGCGGCGGGCCTTCCGCAGCGCGGCCCGCACCCGCGCGGGCGCGGTGCCGCCGGGGGTGTTCCGCTGCGCCACAATGGCCTCCGGACTGATGGCGTCGCGGAGGTCCGTCCCAAAGGCGGCGCAGTGCAGCCGGTACTCCTCGGGCGGCAGCTCCGCCAGGGTGACTCCCAGCTCGATGCAGCGGCGCACGATGCGGCCGATGATGCCGTGGGCCTCGCGGAAGGGAACGCCCTTTCGCACCAGGTAGTCCGCCAAATCCGTGGCCTCCATGAAACCCTCGCGCAGGGCGCGCGCCATCGCGTCCCGGCGCACGGTTATGGAGGGGATCATCGCCGCGTACACCGCAAGGCAGAGGCGCGCCGTGTCCGCCGCGTGGAACACCGGCTCCTTGTCCTCCTGCAGGTCGCGGTTGTAGGTCAGGGGCAGGCCCTTCATCAGCGTGAGCATGGCCGTGAGATCGCCGTACACCCGGCCCGTCTTGCCGCGCACCAGCTCGGCCACATCGGGGTTTTTTTTCTGGGGCATGATGCTGGAGCCCGTGGTGAAGGCGTCGCCGATCTCCACAAAGCCGAATTCGGAGCCGGACCAGAGGATTAGCTCCTCGCTGAGCCTGGACAGGTGCATCATCACGATGGAGCAGCCCGCGCAGAACTCGATGAGATAGTCGCGGTCGGACACGGCGTCCATGCTGTTTGCCGACACGGCCTCAAAACCCAGTTCGCGGGCGACCATTTCCCGGTCAATCGGATGGGGCGTGCCCGCGAGGGCGGCGGAGCCGAGGGGCATGACGTTGACGCGCCCGCGCATCTCCGCGAAACGCTCCGTGTCGCGGCGGAACATCTCCACATAGGCGAGCATGTGGTGCGCCAGCAGCACGGGCTGGGCGTGCTGGAGGTGGGTGTAGCCCGGCATGAGCACGTCCGCGTGCTTTTCCGCAAAGTCCAGCAGCGCGCCCTGGAGCCGCCGCAGCAGCGCCAGGATTTCATCCACCTGGTCGCGGGTCCACATGCGCACGTCCGTGGAAATCTGGTCGTTGCGGCTGCGCGCGGTGTGCAGGCGCTTGCCCACGTCACCAATCAGCCCCACCAGCGCCGCCTCAATGTTGGTGTGCACGTCCTCGAGGGCCACGTCCCACACCATGCGCCCCGCCTCCACCATCGAGGCGATTTTCCCCAGGCCCCGGATGATGGCGGCGGAGTCCTTTTTGCTGATGATGCCGCACGCGCCCAGCATGCGCGCGTGGGCGATGCTGCCGCGGATGTCCCACGGCGCCAAACGGGCGTCAAAGGACACCGACTCGCCGAGCGCCTCCACAAGCGCGTCCGTGCCGCCCTCAAACCGTCCGCCCCAGAGTTTGGACATGAAACCGCCTTTCTTTTGCGGACCGCCCGCGGGGGCGGCCTATTTCTTTTCCTTTTTCGGCGCGGACGCCCGCTTGATGATGTCGTCCACGTCCCTGAGCACCGCGGCAAGCACCTCCCTGCGGTGGTTGTCCGCGATTTTATAGTGCTGCGCCTGCTCAAGAAGCTCCATCGTGTGCAGCGCCACCTGATAGGCGAAGTCCTGAACCTTCATGACGTGCCTCCTTGCGGGTTGCGTCCCGCGCAATAGGTTCGCAAAGACGGGGGGGCCGGCGCAAATGCGCGCCGGCGGGGGGAGCAAAAACTGGCGCAAACAGCCGCGCGTGGGCTATGCTGGCCGTTTGCGGTTTCACAGCGAGAGGTCCGGATGCGGGACGGCAACGCCACAAAAAACCAGTTCGGCACCTTTGGGGGGGTCTACACCCCCTGCATCCTCACGA
>JBHEKP010000021.1:0-39410 GCA_041859375.1 Candidatus Hydrogenedentales bacterium
CCGCCAAAGAGCCCGCCCGCCACGCCAATCCACGCCCCCGCGTTCCATGGGGCCGCAAGGCCGCCTTCCTGCCGCATAAGCCGGGCATGGTCAATCCACACCTCGCCCGTGCCGCTCATGCCCGCACCCATGACGACGGAAGCGGGACACTGGCCCTTTTTCAGCAGGAAGGGTATGCGGAGGCGCTGCCAGCCGCTGATGCCGGATTGGGCCTGGTTCATTCCACGCGAGTAAAAACTGTTTCCATCCGGAAAGGTGACCCACATGGCGGGAAAGACGGTTCCATTCGCGGAAACCTTAAAATCCGCCTCAAACCACAGCACGCAGTCCTCCACACCGGCCAGGGGCTGGTTGAACACCATGGCCTCGCACAGTTCCCCGCAGGAGAAGGAAATCTTCAACGCCCCGCCGCCGGGGGAGGCCCCCGCATCGGGCGTGACCCCGACCCCTGCGGGTGTCTGGGCGGACGCCGCCGAAAAATCAGCCGCGGAATAGGTTCCAAGCACCTGCTCCTCCGCACCCGCCAGGGCGCAGGCCAGGCACAGCACCGGAATCCACACAAGATTACACTTCATTGGATTCGCCTCCCTGGCCGGAATCACCGGCCTGTTCATCCGCCGCCCTGCGGTGCGCCAAAAGCAAGGCCCGCGCCAGTTCGGCGTCCATTCTTCCCTCAGCCACATAAATGCGCAGTTGCTGGTGGAATGAGTCGACCGCGTCCGGCTGGTCCGCCGCCCGCACTTTGGCAATCAACCTGTCCAGTCTGCCCCGGATGGTCGGATAAGAGATGTCATACGCATCCGCAAGCGCCTTGAGCGAGCCGCTTGCCAGCAGAAAGCGTTTTAAAAACTGCCAGTCCTCCGGCGTCAATGCCTGGGTCCACTGGGGCATGTCGTTTTTCATGTCACCACCATTCCTTAATAAAATTAAAGGATACATTCATATTATGTAAGACAACGCCTAAAAAAATCAATATTTTTAATTTATTATTAAGTTTTATTAATGCGTTCCGATTGCAGTGGATAAAGAAGCATTACGCATCATGCGGGGGATTGCCTTAAAATAAGCCGGTTGGGATAAATCTTTGCCGCCTTTGGCCCATGGCGGGCGTGGGTGGCATGCGGCGGAGAAACGGAGTCCATTCCTTGGGAGGTGTCATGAAAGTTAAGTTTCTCACAGCGGTGTTCTTCGGCATGGTGTCGGCGTTCTGCGGCGCGGAAACCTTGTGGCCGGGGATGACCTTTCAGGAACTCATGGATCCCGCCGTTTTTCCCGACGCGCAGCGCGGCATGGTGGTTGAGTCTGTTGCGGGGGGGGGAAGGGCGGGCCACCATCACCACCACTGGCGCGGTGGTTCAGATTGACGGGGCCGGCGGGACCATTTCCTTCCGCCAGCGCATCGGAGGGGAACGTCCCGTTGCGATGTTGGCGGCGGGCTGTCCCCTGCGCGGGCTCAAGGTCACCCACAACGGTGCGGGTTTTGCCCGTGTGACCGTTGAGGAGCCGAAGATGGTGGTGCGGGTGAACGGCGATTCCCTCTTTATGCTGCACGCTTTGGAACCGGCCAGTCTCAAAGTACACAGGGAAATCTCCCCCGCATGGGACGCCTCATGGAAGACGAACCACCTTATCGTGGACGAACTCGGCGGTTTCGGACTGTACTGCTCCGACCTTGAACTGGCCGACGGCTACGATCCCCACGGCGACCCCGTGGCGGCCTATCCGCTGCCTGCGGGCGCGGTGCTGGCACTGGGCGTCTGCCCGCCCAAGCCCTATGACTGGGACCGCTCCCTGCGGGAGCAGGTGATTTGGCACTGGTCAAACACCACCTCCTACCCCCCTGACGGGGAGCTGCATTCCTGGAAGCCCTACGGGAACACGATCCTGCTCCAATCGGAGGTGATGCTGTGGAAGGACTGGAACCTGGATTTCGTGCCCCGGCTGGGCATGGAGGAATGGGAGCGGGTGCGCGGCGCGATCCACGGCATGGACATGCCCTTCATCGTCTACACGAGCCCCTACTATTTCCTGAAGGGCACCAGCCAGGAAAAGCAGGCGGTGAACGACAAGCCCGGCGCGTGCCCGGGCGCGGTGGTGGACGGGGAAAACATGGCGGTATTCCTCGACGCCATCACGTGTGTGATGACAGGGCTCAAACCCGACGGCCTCTATTTTGACGGACAGTACGCGGAAAACCCCGCGGCGCTGTACGCGCTGGCGCGGCACAGCCGCAAAATAATCGGTGAGGGGGGTATCCTGGAGTGGCACACCACGCTGGAGCTGGGCCGGTGGGGTTCCCTGATGTACATGCCCCAGGCGGACGCCTACACCGACATCCAGCTCCGGGGCGAAGCCTCCGACCGGCTTTATGACGACTTCGATTATCTCCGCTATTTTGTGTCCGGCTACAACATCAACAACTGCATTGGCGTGCTCTGCAACAACAGCGGAAAAGGCATGGGCACGGCGCAGATGGAGCAGGTGCTCAGGGCCAACGCCCGCCTGCACACGCTGATAGGCAACCCGGCGCTGCGCGACTTCATTGTGAACGAGTACCGCCCCCGGCTGACGCCGGAATACCGCGCCGAAGTGGATCGGCTCGTGGCGGAGCGGCAGGCCGGGGTGGGGGAAAAGGCGGCGGCAACGGCGGCCTTTCTGAAGGGGCCGGCCGGGGCGCTGCCCGTGGCGGGCGGCAGTGAATTCGACGCAATGCCCGAAGCGGAACAGAAGGTGTCCTCACTGAACCCGGACGCGCTTTCCATCGGCGACGGTTGCCTGCATATTCGCGCCCATGCGAGCACCCATGCGTTTTTGCGGATGCCGGTGGACGGGAAAATTGGCGGCTTTGAGGTAAAACTGCGGCAGGGAACCGACGGGGGCATGTCCTGGGGGCCCGCCGCCATGGTGCGGTGGGACAACGGCGAGGCGTTGCGCATCGGTTCGCGCACCGACGCGCTCCAGGTGGATGCGCCGCCGGTGCAGACCCTGGGCCCGGCGTGCAACCCCGGCGAGTGGGTTTGGATTCGCGCGCGGTGGCGGGGGAAAACCGGCATTGTTGAATACAGCGCCGACGGGATCCACTACACCCGCTTCCACACATTTCCCTTCATGGCGGAGGGCCGCAGGGTCACGGAACTGCTCGTGGGAAAAGTGCCCCACAACGGCCAGCCGGAGGATTACACCGAACCCGGCGGTGTGGGGGAGTGCGCGGTGGATTTTGTCCGCCTCTACGGGCGGCAGTGACGGCAAATCCATATTTAATTCTGGACAGCCCCCCCTTTGTTTCAGTAGGATTAAGCCCCAAAACGCAACCAACCGGAGTATTCCCATGCCGAACACCCTTGAAATACTGGAAGCGCAGCTTGACGATTTGAACCCCGGAGTCCGCGCCGCGGCGCTGCGTTCGCTGCTGGACGCGGTCGCGGCGGGCCGGGTGGAACTGTCCGCTCAGGGGCGCGAATTCAACCTGCACTGCCATTCCTTCTTCTCCTTCAACGGCTACGGCTATTCCCCCTCCGGCCTGGTCTGGCGCGGCCGCAGGCGCGGCCTGATGGCGATGGGGCTGGTGGACTTCGACGTGCTAGACGGGGTGGGCGAATTCCTGGAGGCCTGCGCCCTGCTTGGCATGCGCGGCGGCGCGGGTTTTGAGACCCGCGTATTCGTGCCCGAGTTTTCGGACCGCGTCATCAACTCCCCCGG
Organism: Candidatus Hydrogenedentales bacterium; assembly: GCA_041859375.1. Taxonomy (GTDB): domain Bacteria; phylum Hydrogenedentota; class Hydrogenedentia; order Hydrogenedentales; family CAITNO01; genus JBHEKP01. The sequence continues at coordinate 3,700 of JBHEKP010000021.1, forward strand.
CGAGCCCGGCATCAGCTACCACATGGGCATGGGTTTTGTGCCGGGTCCGGTGCGCGACTCCCATCTCGTGGAGGAGCTGAAGGCGCTCGCCCAGGCACGGAACAGGAAAATGGTGGGGCGCATCAACGGACTGCTCGCGGAAATCGCCCTGGACTACGACGCGGATGTGCTGCCTCTCACCCCGGCGGGCAACGCCACCGAGCGCCATGTGTGCACCGCATACCACGCCAAATCGGAGCGGGTGTTTCCGGACACGCAGGCGCGCGCGGACTGGTGGGCCGTGAAGCTGGGGATGGAGCCGGAGGCGGTGCTCAAGGCCCAGGCCGACGCGCCCGGCTTCCAGGGGATCATCCGCGCGAAGACCATGAAGGCCGGGGGCGTTGGTTATGTGGAGGCAAAGGGCGACGAATTTCCCGAGATGGGAAGGGTGAACAGCTTCACCCTGGCCAACGGCGCCATTCCGGTCTTCGCCTTCCTCGATGGCACCACATCGGGCGAGCAGTGCATGGACGAGCTGCTTGATGTGATGACAGCGGGCGGCGTGGCGGCGGTGAACATCATTCCCGACCGCAACTGGAACTTCAAGGATCCGGAAACCCGCCAAAAGAAGGCGGCCAACCTGCACGACTTTGCCGCGAAGGCGCGGGCGCGGGAACTGCCCATCATTGTGGGCACGGAGATGAACGCCCACGGCCAGCGCTTTGTGGACGACTTTGACGCGCCCGAAATGGCCCCGCTCTATCCGGACTTTGCGCGGGGCGCATTCCTGCTGCACGGGCACACCCTGCTGCAGGCCCATGCGGGCATGGGCTACATGAGCGAATGGGCCGCGGACGGGTTCTCCTCCACGGCGGACAAGAACCGGTTTTTTGAGGAGGCGGGGCGGCTTGCGGCGGATGCCTCCGCGCTGGCGGAGGTGACGGTTGAGTCAACCCCCGCGGAGGTGATCGCGCGCCTTGCGCGGTGACCGGCGCGGCCTGATATGTTATGATTTCTTCAGGAGAGCGAGGATGCCCTCCCTCCGCGCCGATCTTATGAGGGGCGCGGCGTGGCGGGCAATTAACGGGGAAGAAGGAATCGTGTCATGAAACAATACGCAGTCAGGACAGTTGCGGCCGTGGTGTGCATTTTGGTTCTTTGGGCGTGCAGCCCGCCGCCGCCGCCGCCCCCGCCCCCGGCGCCCGTCGGCCCGCAGAGCAAGGAGGAGGTGGCCGTCCTGATCAAGCCCATCATAGACCCCCTGCGCACCTCCGCCCTTCCCGGCGGCCCCGTGCTCCCCGATTCCACGCGCCAGATGGTCGTCGGCCAGTTGCGCGACGCCACAGCCCAGTACGGCGGCACGGAGTTTGGCCGGGCCGCACTGCGCGATCTCGGGTACGAAATTTCGGAGCTGGCCAAAAGCGCGGCAATGGACGAACGCTGGCGGCTCACCATGACCTGCATAGACGCCTTTGAGGTGCTTTCCATGGAAAGCAAACTGCTCAACAGGCTGGGCGAGCGCGCCGAAAAAATGCTTGAGCAGCCCACGGTGCGGGTGCGCGGTTTTTTGGAGGACGGGGAGAAGGGGGACCTGTACGTCTTTATGGAGCTCATCGACCGCAAAACCGGGGACATCAAGCGTGTGGAAGCGCGCGAGGGCGAGGAATTCGAGGGGCTCCGGCTGCTCAAGGTGGTCGGCAGGAACCAGAAAGTCCGCATGGAGTACCTGAAGATTCCCGGCCTTATCTTTGACGTGCCTTTTGAGCCCAACAACTGAGGGGCCGGGTCAACGGCTTTCGGATTCCGCGGGGCTGAGGTCCGACTCGATTTCCGACCGGAGCGTTCTCACGGCGTCCGTCTGCTCCGTTTCCCCAAGCAGGGCCAGTGCCCTGCCGTTCTGGCGGTTTCTGAAAAGCAGGCTGGCCGCATTGTAGGCGTTTTTGCCCTTTGGGTTTGCCGCATGGCCGCGCAGATATGTGTCCAGCGCCTCCTCCTTCTTTTCCAGGGCCTCCAGCGCGTTGCCGGCCCTGTTCAGGGCATCCGCCAGCGAGGGCTGATCCGCCGCCTTGGAGGCCGCCTCCGCCCAGGCGTTTGCCGCGTTCAGCAGGGTTTGCGGGTCCGATTCGCGCGCCAGCGCGCCGCACAGCATGGCATGGGCGGGCAGGTCGCCCGGAGACGATTCCAGGCATTCCCGAAGCACGGGAAGCGCCTCGCCGGTGCGGCCCTCCGCAAGGAGAAGCTCCCCAAAACGCCGCAGGGCCCACACCCGCTGTTGTGGATCCTCAAAGGTCATTGAAAGCGCCTTGGTGTAGCTTGCAATTGCCGCATCCACCAGTCCTTTTTCGGCCAATGACCGCGCGCGGACCGCCTCCAAATCCCCAAGTTTCCCCCCCAGTTCCACAGCCAGCGCGCCGCCATGGGTGCTCATCAGGTACACCGCCGCCGCAAACAGCACGAAGGCGGCGGTCGAAAGGCCGGCCAGCCAGGTGTATGCCGCCGCAAAGGCGTTTTCCTGTGGGGTTTCTTCCTCAGGGGGGGCGGCGGGAAATGAAGTGCCTTCAGTCATTGCGTTGGTCCTTATGATTGCCCGTTCATCCTACTATATCTTCAAATCAATAAGCCATTTCCGAAAATTGGAAAAGGCTTTCTTAAACAGGAAAAAGTCCGTTGTTGCATGGGCGGGGACATCTGTAAAGAGATGGCGTCCAAGCGCGGGGTGACAGTTTTCACATTATCAAGAGGGGGCTGCGCAGGAATGGTGGGTCTGGGGAGAAGCGGCAGCCCATATGGTGTGCCTGGAAAATATTTGTTGACAAGCGGAGGATTTCGTGTTAGAAATTTGTTAAAGAAGAATATGCTTAAACTGCTGATTCTCCTTCGGGATCATTTTGTTAGCGGTGCATTGTTTTTATAAATGATTCCTGTTAGAATCGTTGGGATTATGGAGCCGTGCCATGGAATCATATTTGCGTGATGAGATTATGGCGCTTACACCGGCGGAGCGCCACCAGGTGTTTCGGCACCAGGAAGCCATGTCGGGGATGTTCAACGAGGTGGTGAGTTATGAGGCGGCGGCGGCGGACTGGCTGGCGAACAGCGCCCATGAATGGCGTGAGGAGCGCTTCCGCAGGATGATGGCCCTCCAGCGCAAGCACATCAACGAGTACAAGTGGATACGTTCGGAGGAGGCGGGGTGCGATCTGGGGCCGGTGGCGATTATCGACTGGATTAAAATGTACGCCCCCTCTTTCCGGGAGTGGTTCGAGCGCGAGTACGAAACCATGGATCCCCCCATGGTGTGCTGACCGGAACCGTGTTCCTCACCCCGCATCGTTTCCGGTTCTGACGGCGTTCCCGTTTTCCTCCCCGGCCCAAACCATGCTTCCACGGGCCATGCGGCCCTCCTCATACCAGAAAAAGTCCACCGTGGCGGAGTGCCGCATGTCCGGGCGGCGGAACACGCGCACACGGGCCATGCGCCGCGCCAAATCCACCGCCGCATTGTAGGCGGTGTCGCCTGTTTCGAGGGCGCGGTGGCGCGCGCCGCCCCGGCCGTGGGGCAGGAAGCGGTAGAGGTGCCAGGCATGCACCCTTCCCCCGGCGTCGGTGTACCGGTTGAGCAGCGCCGCAAGCGCGGGAATTTCGCCCTGGTTCAGGGAGGTGACCACGGTTGACACGGTGGTTTCGCGCCCCGCCGCGCGCAGCGCCTCCAGCCTGTCGGTGATGACCTCGAAATGTCCGGAGCGGCTGCGCTCCGGCGCGCCCAGCCATGCCGGGGCCGCATGGCGCGGGGACTCCGGGGGGCGGGCCAGGGGGCGCAGGCTGTTGTGCACATGGGACGCCGCGCCGTCCAGGGGAAGAACGTACCTGTCCACCCCGTCAAAGGTTTCAAATCCGGGGGGCAACCGCAACCCGTTGGTGCCCAGCTGCACAAGGAAGCCCCTCTCTTTCGCCGCTGCTGCTGCGGCGCGCCATCCAAAGGGCCATTCGCAGGGTTCCCCCCCGCCCAGCACCACCTGGTCAAACCCGGACGCCGAGATTGTCTCCAGCAGCGCCGCGTACTGTTCCGGGGTCATGGAACCCAGATGCTCGTCGGAGATGCAGAAGGGGCATGACATGGCGCAGCGCCCGTGCAGGAACACAACGGCAATGTTTGGCGCCGGCCGGGCGCCGGGCAGGGGCGTCAAAAGCGGAGTCCCGGGGTATGCATCATCATCAGTCCATCCGGTCGGGCGGGTTGATGACGAATTCATCATCCCCGGCGTCCGTTTCCGGTATCTTGCCCTCGGCCTGTTTTTCCCCCGTTGCGTATTCACCGTAGGGGTTGGCGTCGGCGGCGCTGTCGGCGGTGTCACCGGTGTCCGCGGACGCGGGTTTCTCCTCCCCCTTCCCGCCTTCCTTTTCCTCCCCGCCCTTCATCAGCGCGTCAATAAGCTTTTCCGGATTCTCGCGGTTCAACTTGTCCAGTTCGCGCTTGAGCGGGTTGATTTCCTTTGCGAGATCGGTCTTGACCTCGCTGACATACCCCTGGATATCACGCATGGCGCGCAGGAAAATTTTGGCGTAGTCGGGGAATTTTTCGGGGCCGAACACGATGAGCGCAATCACCGCGATCAGGAGCATTTCGCTCATGCCGATACCCATGTCAAACACGGCCGGTCACCCTCATGCGCCGGATTCGGCGCGTTCCTTTTTGCGTCGCACGACGATGTGGGACAGAATGATGCTCGCCTCGTACAGGATCACCATCGGGAAAAGCATAATCAGCATGGAGAAGGGGTCGGGCGGCGTGAGCACCGCGGCGACCACGGCCATCACAACGATGGTGATTTTCCGGTACTGCTTGAGCCCCTCCGGGGTGAGGAGCCCCATGTACACCAGGATGAGCACCGCCATGGGGAACTGGAAGGCCACCGCGAAGCCCATGAGCCCCTTGATGATGATGTCGATGGTCTCGCTGAGGCGGAGCTGGATTCTCACCCAGGGCAGCGCGTACTCAAGCAGATAGGGCAGCACCAGGGGGAACACGCCCCAGTAGGCGACGGCCACGCCGCCCAGGGCCAGGCCGGTGCACCCGAAAATGAGGATCTTTATCACCCGCCGCTCGTTCGGCATGAGGCCGGGGAAGACGAAGGCGCAAATCTGCCAGACAATGAAGGGCAGCGAAAACACCAGGCCGAAATAGCCGGCGATCTTGAACTGCACCCCGATGGGCTCCAGCGGGCTGAGCACGGTCCATTCGAGCTGCCGCTGTTCCTTGGTTTCCTTCCCCTCCGCGGGGGGGGGCGTCTCCGTGCCGGGGGGCGCGGGCGCCGGGGGCGCCGCGGGCGCGGATTCAATGGTGGAGAGCGCAAGGGGGGCCAGGGGGCGGGCAAGCTGCTCGATGAGGAAGTTGGAGAAGATGAAACTGACGATAACCGCCACGCCCAGCGCCGCGCAGGCACGGATGAGCCGTGTGCGCAGTTCGCCGAGGTGCTCGGTGAAGGTCATCCGTTTCTCGTCATCCACCTTGGGCCTTTCCGGGGCGTTGCCGCCGTTTGTGTCCGCCTTCATTAAAGACAATCCGGACGCGCCGGATGTTTCATGTTTTGTCCGCCGCCCGCGCGGCGGCATGGCCGGAACGGGATGCGGGAGGGGGGGTTATTCCGCGCCGGGTTCCGGCTGTCCGCCGGGCGTTCCGTCCACCAGTTCCTTGATGGCCTTTCCCGGCTTGAAGGAAACCACGCGCTTTTTGGTGATGGGGACCGCCTCGCCGGTGCGGGGGTTGCGGCCGTTGCGCGCGTTGCGCACCTTGGTCTCAAAGACGCCGAAATTGCGTATCTCCAGCCTGTCGCCCCGGGCGAGCGCCTCAATGATGCTGTCCAGGGTGTGCTGCACCACCGACGCCACCTCGTTTTGCGTGAAACCGAGCCGCTCGGCGACATCTATGACAAGTTCGCGTTTAGTCACCCTTGTATCCTCACTGCGCGCGGGGTGTGGAACACCGCCCCGCCGGCGCGCTCTGCCATCATTTTCGGGGAAAAAGAGACCGCGGCCGGCCTATTGCATGCCCAGGGCGCTTTTGTACATGGTGCCCAGCCCGCCGATGTCCAGGATGAGCACGGCGGCAACCACCGCGGCCACAATGGCGATAATCACAAAGGTCTTGGTGTTGGGGTTCATTCCGCCGCCGCCGCCCTTGCCGCCGAGCATGTCGGCGGTGGCGATGAAGATTTTCTCGCCCCGCTGGGCGCGGCCCTTCTTGTCCTCAAGCACGCCGAGGGTCTCATTGATGGCGATGAAGGCGCGGTGCCATTCGGTTTGCAGTTTTTTCAGCGCGACTTCCGACTGGGCGTAGATGGCCTCCAGGCTGGTGGCGCCGCTCACGATGTTCATCGTGTTGCCGTCCAGCGTGTAGTCGTCCATCAGCGTCTGCTGGAGCACCCGGTGCTCGCGGGCCAGCTTGCTCTTGATTTTCAGGAACTGGTTTTCGAGCTGGGCCTTGTTCACGCCGGGGTTGGGGTAGGAAGTCAGAATCTGGTTGAACAGGAGCCAGTCGTTCATGAACTCCCTGCAGAGTTCGACGCGGCGTTCCATCTGTTCCACAAGCTGAAGTTGTTTCTTGCTTAAAGCCATGACTCAGGGGTGCTCCTGTTGCGAAAAAGAAAGAAACGGCGTGCAACGCACACCGCCGCATACTCTAGCACAGGATCGGGGCCATGTCAAACATCCCGGCCGTTAAGTTTTTGCGCACTGTGGTGTTACGCACATTTTTCACCTTTTCACAGAAGCCCGTCCCCGGCACGCCGGGACGGGTGCCGGGGACGGGGAAAGACGCGGATCAGGCGGTGAATCCCATGAAATTGCGTATCATGGTTTTTCCCTGGGGGGTGAGAATGCTTTCCGGGTGGAACTGGACGCCCCAGACGGGGAATTTCTTGTGCGCCACGGCCATGATCATCCCGTCCTCGGTCTCGGCGGTGATGTCCAGGCAGTCCGGGCAGGTCTCCCGCTTGATGATGAGGGAATGGTAGCGGGTGGCGGTGAAGGGGTTGTCCACGTCCTTGAAAAAGGGGTTGCCGTTGTGGCGGATGCGGCTGATTTTGCCGTGCATGATCACGCCCGCGCGGACCACGTCGCCGCCGAAGGCCGCGCCGATGCTCTGGTGGCCGAGGCACACGCCGAGCACGGGGTACTTCGGCCCCAGCTCCTTGATCACATCAATGGATATGCCCGCCTCGTAGGGGGTGCAGGGCCCGGGCGACACCACGATGCGGTCCGGTTTGAGCGCGTCAATGCCCTGGATGGTGATGGCGTCGTTGCGGTACACCCGCACGTCCGGGTCGAGTTCGCCGAAATACTGCACCAGGTTGTAGGTGAAAGAGTCGTAGTTGTCAACGATGAGAATCATGATTCGAGCCCCTTCTCGGCGAAGTCCACCGCGCTAAAGAGGACTTTGGCCTTGTTGACCGTTTCCTCGTACTCTTTTTCGGGATCGCTGTCGTACACCACGCCCGCGCCCGCCTGCAGGTAGGCGGCGCCCTCCTTGAGCACCAGCGTGCGGATGAGTATGCACGTGTCCATGTCCCCGGAATAGCTGATGTAGCCGCAGCCGCCCGAATAGGGGCCGCGCCGCTCCGGCTCCAGCTCGTCGATGATTTCCATGGCCCGTATTTTCGGCGCGCCGCTCACGGTGCCCATGGGGAAGGTCGCCTCCACCGCGTCAAAGGCGTCGCAGTCGGGGCGCATCTCCCCGGCCACCTCGCTGACGATGTGCATGACATGGGAGTAGCGCTCGACGACCATCAGTTTGTTGGCCACGGGCGCCACGGTGCCGGGTTTGCTGATGCGGCCCAAATCGTTGCGCCCCAGATCCACCAGCATGATGTGCTCCGCCAGCTCCTTCTCGTCGGCCATGAGGTCCTTCTCCAGGGCGAGGTCCTCCTCCGGCGTCGCGCCGCGGCGTCGCGTGCCCGCGATGGGCCGCACCATGCAGCGCCCGTTCTTGACCTGGGTCATCACCTCCGGGCTTGAGCCGGCCATGGCGAATTCGGGGAACTGGATGAGCACCATGTAGGGCGAGGGGTTGATGCAGCGCAGGGCGCGGTAGAGGTTGACCGGACTCGCGCCCACGGCCCGCTTGAAGCGCTGCGACAGGACGACCTGGAAGATGTCCCCCGCGCGGATGTACTCCTTGGCCTTGAGCACCGCCCCGCAGAACTGCTCTTTTGTGAAGTTGGACTCCACGGGGGCGGGGCCGGTGCTGTTGTGGACCCGCTCCGTGGACACCATGAGCGGTCCGCGCAGCTTCGCCTCAATGTCGGAGATTTTGCGCACCGCCTCGTTGTACACCGCGTCGGGGTTGTCCCCGGCGTGGGCGTTGGACACAATGATGATCTTGTTCTTCACATGGTCGAAGATCAGCATGGTGTCGGTGATCATGAAGTACAGGTCGGGCAGGTTGAGCGGGTCTGGGTTGTTGTCCGGGATTGACTCGAAAAAGCGGACCTGATCATAGGACAGGTAGCCCACCGCGCCGCCGTGGAAGGCGGGCAGCCCCGGCATGGAAACCGGCTCATAGCGCGCCATGAGCGCGCGCAGCTCGTTGAGCGGGTTGTCGGAGGTGAAACGCTCCTCCACGCCGTCCCGGATGATCGCGCCCTCGCGGCCCTTGGAGCGGAACACGATGGAGGGGTTGGCGCCCAGGATGGAGTACTGGCCGATGGTGTCGGCCTTTTCCACGCTTTCCAGCAGGAAGGCGTAGCGCTCGTTGCGGGAGATTTTCAGGTAGGCCGTGACCGGGGTTTCCAGGTCGGCGAGAAGTTCCTTGCACACCGGCACCACCGCATTGGGGCGGGCAAGTCGCCGGAAATCGTCCAAATTGGGATAAATCATGGGAGAACCTCCACAGGGGTTGGGTTGAAACAGGCAAAAGCACAGGCACACACAGCGTCTTGAAGGGGACTAATGGCTGGCGGGGCCCCGCCATCGGCGCTGGTATTGCCGGCTCTGTTTCATTCCTGTCAGGCTCCTTTGGACAAGATTCCGGCCCGGTGGGGCCGAAAAAGCACTGTTACAATCTCACAGACACCCCATGGGATGCAAGATATTCCTTTGCCTCCCGGATGGTGTGCTCCTGGAAGTGGAAGATGGAGGCGGCCAGGGCCGCATCCGCGCCGCCCTCCTGGAGCGCGGCCCGCAGATGGTCCAGATTGCCCGCGCCGCCGCTGGCGATGACGGGGATGCCCACCGCGTCCGCGATGGCCCGGGTCAGGCCGATGTCATAGCCGTCCTTCGTGCCGTCGCAGTCCATGCAGGTCAGCAGGATTTCGCCCGCGCCGCGCCGTTCCGCCTCGATTGCCCAGGCAACGGGTTCCAGCGGGGTCGCCCGGCCACCGTCGCGGCCGCCGTGGCTTTTCACATAATAGCCGCCGCCCTCTTCGGCGGGGCGCTTCTTCGCGTCAATCGCCACCACGATGCACTGCGCGCCGAAGCGGGACGAGGCCCGCTCGATGAATTCGGGGTTTTCAATGGCCGGGGTGTTGATGGACACCTTGTCCGCGCCCGCATTAAGCATGCGGCGGATGTCGTCGATGGTGCGGATGCCGCCGCCCACGCACAGGGGCATGAACACCTGTTCCGCCGTGCGGCGCACCACGTCGAGCATGGTTTCCCGGTTGTCCGTCGAGGCGCGGATGTCGAGAAAGACGATCTCGTCGGCCTTCTCCTCGTCGTAGCGCCGCGCGATTTCCACGGGGTCCCCCGCGTCGCGCAACCCCAGGAACTGCACGCCCTTCACCACGCGGCCGTCGGCCACGTCCAGGCACGGTATGACTCGTTTTGCAAGCATGATGTCCGTCTTTCCACTGGTTGAAGACGGCATTTTACAACAAAACCGGCCCCGGATGCCTTTCCTTAGTCGAGACGCAGGAACCCGCCGGTCTGGGCGGTTTTTTCATCCCCGCCGATCCGCACCACAAACCCGCCGGTTTTGAGCCGGACATCGAAGTGTTTTCCCCTGAGGCGAACCCCCTTTAGGGAAATCTCCCCGGCGAGGGTGGTGGGTTTTGGGGCAATGGTGACTGAGCCGTCCATGGCGGCCTCGATGCCGAAGAGGCCGAAGATGACCGCCTGCGCGGCGGTGGCGCCGTCAATGGTGCACTGGAGCGGCGTGTCCTTCCGGTAGTCCGCCGCGTTGGCCACGAGCGAGTCGCCCCAGTAGGGCATGCGGCTGCCCCACCAGAGAATGCGGCGCAGCAAATCGTCGGCGGGGACGCTGTGTCCGGCCTTGTAAAGGCGTTCCGCGATTTGCGGCGGGAAGCAGGTGCAACTGCCGCCGCCGCCGTTGTCTATGTCCACCTGATCGTATGCGACGTCCGTTTTGGACAGGCTGTGCAGGCCGAAGGGGGAAAGGAATTCCGTTTCGTTCAGGTGGGAGAGCAGCCCCTCCACCTGATCGGGATCAAGCACGGGGCTGTTGAAGAGCTTGAAGAGCTGGATCGTGTAACGGGTGTCCGGGACGCCTTCGCCGTTTTTGAAATGAAACCACCGGAGTTCCGGATTCCATAATTCCCGCCGCAGCACCTCCTTCAACCGCACCGCCCGTTCGCGCAGCAGGGGCATGGGTTTCCCGGCGGTGTCGCACAGTTCCGCCACGCGCAGGTAGGTGTCATAACGCCGCCCGTTCAGGTCGGGCATGACATGGTTGTAGGGGTAGCCCCTGCGGAGTTCCAGGTGGCTGTTCGAGGGGCCGTAGTCAATCAGCGCCACGGGCCTGGCCGGGTCGTCGCCTACCAGGGCGTTTTCAACCATCCAGTCCAGCACCGTTTTTCCGTTGACCGTCTCAGAGAGGAATGCGGTGTCCCCCGTGTTTTTCACGAGCCAGTACACCAGCCCGGTGATTTTTTCCTGGTTGACCGGATACCAGGGACCGAAAGCCTCCCCGGTGAGGGGCATGAAGGCGAAGTGTTTGGTGATGTCCACGGAGAGGAACTGCCGGATGTGGGCCTTTGCCGCTTCAGGATCGCACAACGGCAGGATCTCCCAGACCTCGCCGAAATTCCACAGGTATTCGCAGAGGCATCCGCCGCGCACGCTGCCGGTGCCGTAATAGGGCTGGAGCACCATTTCGGGCAGATTCCAGCGGTTCATGAGCAGATGGAGCAGAGAGCGGTTGTACCATGCGTCCAGCGCCGGATTGTCCGATTCAAGCCGGGGCAGTTTGGAGAAGAGATCCTCCATGCGCGCCTGCCATGCGGCTGTGGTGTCCGCATGGGCGCGGGCGGGATCCTCCAGCATTCGCCGCAGCGCGGCGCGCACCTCACCCTCTCCGCCAATGGCGAAGGCCGCGGCGGTTTCACGGCTTTCCCCGGGCGGAACGGTCATGGGCGCGGCCCATTGCGTTCCATCAAAGGCGCCCCCGGCCACGGCCACGCCGAACACGCCGTCTTTTCCGTGCCACAGCACACCATCGGGGGTTTCAACGGCCCTGGCGGGGGACTTGCTCAGGGTGGTGCTGAATTCCCACACATTGGTTTTGTCGAGCGTGCCGCCCGCAGTGAAGGCCAGGGGAATTTTCGCATCCTCCGGGCCGGGATTGTGAACCCGCACACGCACCAGTCCCCCACGCACACCGTCCACCAGCACGGTGTCCGCCGCGATGTCCAGGCCGTTCACATTCCCCTGCGCGGCGATCCGGTATGGCAGCCAGGTGTAGTCCGCGGCGGGAATCGACTCTCCGCCCACCCGGGCCTCCAGCAGGAAATCGGAGCTGACATGAGGGGGGGACCAAAGGCCGTCCACGGAGCCCACCCGGCTGTGGCGCACCCCCGCCGTGGCCATGCCGTTGACCAGGCCCATGTGGGCCTCGTCCATGATGCAGTCGGCCTTGCGGATGGCGAAGGCGTCCGTGAACGCATCCGCCTCCGCAGGCCGGGCCTGCACCAGCAACACCCCCAGCAGCAGCCGGCAAAGTGAAGGCATGGGCCTCTCCCCGTGGTTTACGGCTCCTGGCGCAGCCGCCACAGGCTGGACAGGGGCACGGCATGAATTTTGTCGCCGAAGGGAACCACCCGGTCGCCGCCGTACAGGATGACGCCGCGGTGGAACAGGTCCCCCGCGTCCCGCGCGAGCGACGCGATCTGCGCGGCATCCTCCCGGGTGACCGTGGCGGCGGCCTTGACCTCCACGGCCACGATGCGCCTGCCGCCGCGGGCCTCCAGAATGAAATCCGCCTCGCGCCCGTCATGGTTGCGGAAATGGAGGATCGTGGGGCGGGTCACACTCCACGAGCACTGTTTGCGCAGCTCCAAGTAGACAAAGTTCTCCAGCAGCGGCCCCCGGCTTTTCGGGTCTTTCGCCAGGCGGTCCGGGCGCATGTCCGCCAGGTGCGCCAGCAGCCCCGTGTCGCCCAGATAGACCTTGGGCGACTTCACCAGCCGCTTGATGCGGTTTGTGAACCAGGGATGCACGGTGTGCACCTGGAAGGTGGCCAGCAGGAGGTCGAAGTACCTCCGCAGGGTGGACGCCTTGACGCCCGAGTCGCGGGACAGGTCGGTCTGGTTGAGCAGGCCGCCCGCCCGGTGGGCGAGTATCGCCAGCAGGCGCGGCATGTCAATAAGCCCCTCAATGTTGGCGAGATCGCGCACCTCCCGGACCAGGGTTGTCTGGGCGTAGGCGTCAAACCAGGCGGCGCGCCTGCGTGCGTCCCTGCGGATCAGGGCCTCGGGGTAGCCCCCCGTCAGCGCGGCTGGAATCCAGTCCGCCGGGTCTTGGACGGGCAGGGCCATGACACGGTCCGCAAAGTCGTCCGCAAAAACGGCGTCCACAAAACCGTCCTTGACGCCGAGCACCTCGCCCTGCGACAGGGGAAGCAGCTCAAGCACCTCCACCCGGCCCGCAAGGGCCTCTGAAAAGGCCGGCAGGGTGAGCACGTTGGCGGAACCCGTCAGCAGGAACCGCCCTGGCCGGCGGTCCAGGTCGACGGCGGCCTTGATGGCGATGAGCAGCAGGGGCGCACGCTGCGCCTCGTCTATCACCACGTTCCCGCGAAAGCCCTGAAGAAAGCCCTTGGGATCGGAGGTGGCTGCGGACAACGCGGAAATATCGTCCAGGGTGACATAGTCGGCGTTAAGCAGATTCCGGGCGAGCTGCTTTGCCAGGAAGGTTTTTCCCGACTGACGCGGCCCGTGAAGCAGGAGCACCGGCGTGTCCTGGGCGGCGGCGGCCACGTTGTCTGTGATGTGTCGGTTCCACATGGCTAAAATCCAAAATTTCACCACTTACTGGTCGAATATCGGTCATAGTATAACCGATATTCGACCATAAATCAACCGATTATAAGACATTGCCACATTGAAAATAAAGGAGTTATGCTGGTAGGGCGGCGGTTTTATGCCTAGAATGCTGGGAGAGGCAGGTGGTTTGAAGAGGGCTGGAGATAAACAGACCGCAAAGGCACCAAAAAAAACCAAAAATTGACCACTCAATGACCGAAATTAGACCACTAAGTGGTCAAATTTAAGAAAAAAGTTTATTTAATATCAACAACTTAGCATTTTTTTGGCGCAATTTTACTTGTCGGATCTTTTGCCTACTTCACCACCAAATTCACCATCTTGCCGGGCACGTAGATTTCCTTCACGATGGTCTTGCCCTCAAGATGGGGCGCGACCTTCTCGTCCGCCTTGGCGGCGGCAATGACCGCATCGGCGGCGGCATCCACGGCCACCACAATCTTTCCCCGAAGCTTGCCCAGCACCTGAACGGGGATTTCGAGGGTGTCCTCGGCCAGTTGGGACTCGTCCCATTCGGGCCAGGGCGCGTAGGCCAGGGTGTTGTCATGGCCGAGGCGCGACCAAAGTTCCTCTGCGATATGCGGGGCGAAGGGGGCCAGCAGCAGCACGAAGGACTCCATCACGGGCTTGTCAATGGCGGCGCATTTCAGGCCCGCGTTGACAAACTCCATCATGCGGGAGATGGCGGTGTTGAACATGAGGGACTCGATGTTCTGGGTGACCGCCTTGATGGTTTTGTGCAGTTCCTTCACCATGGCGGGGTCGCCGCCGGATGCGGTGATGCGAGGGTGCAGGCCGCCCTCGTCGGCAATGAACAGCGACCAGACCCGGCGCAGGAAACGGTGCACACCCTGCACACCCTCGTCGGTCCAGGGTTTTTCCCGGTCCAGCGGCCCCATGAACATCTCGTAAAGGCGGACGGAGTCAGCACCGTACCTGTCGGCCACCTCGTCGGGGTTGACCACGTTGTAGCGGCTCTTGCTCATCTTTTCGATCTGGGTGTGGACGGGCGCGCCGCCCTCCTTCAGCACCCACTGCTCGCCGCGCCGCTCCACCTCGTGGGGGTAATGGTACTTGCCCAGCTCGTCCTTGAAGGAGTAAGCGAGGATCATGCCCTGGTTGAAAAGCTTCTGGAAGGGCTCCCTCGTGGTCACCTTTCCGGCGTCATAAAGGACCTTGTGCCAGAAGCGGGCGTAAAGCAGGTGCAGCACGGCGTGTTCCGCGCCGCCGATGTAAAGGTCCACGGGCATCCAGTAGGATTCGGCCTCGTCCGACCAGGCGGCGCCGTCGTTGCGCGGGTCGCAGAAGCGGAGGTAATACCAGCATGAGCCGGCCCACTGCGGCATGGTGTTTGTCTCGCGGCGCGCGGGCGCGCCGGTGGCCGGGTCGGTGGTGCTCACCCAGTCCTTCGCGCGGGCCAGGGGCGGCTCACCGTCGGCGGTGGGCTTGTACTCGTCCAGTTCGGGGAGCAGCACGGGCAGGTCGGTCATGGGCACGGTCTTCACGGTGCCGTCCGCAAGGCGCACCAGGGGGAAGGGTTCGCCCCAGTAGCGCTGGCGCGAGAAGAGCCAGTCGCGGAGCTTGTAGTTCACCGTGCCCCTGCCGATGCCCTTCCCCTCCAGCCATGCGGTGATTTTCTTCTTGGCGTCGGGCACGCGCAGGCCGTCAATGAGCGGCGAGTTGACCAGCACACCGTCGCCGGTGAAGGCCTCCTTCGCCACGTCCCCGCCGGAGATGACCTCGATGACGGGCAGGCCGAAGGCGCGGGCGAATTCGTAGTCGCGGGTGTCGTGGGCGGGCACGGCCATGATGGCGCCGTAGCCGTATTCGGCCAGCACGTAGTCCGCGGTCCACACGGGGATTTTCGCGCCGTTGACGGGGTTCACCGCGTACGCGCCGGTGAAGACGCCGGTCTTTTCCTTGTCCTCCTTCATGCGGTCCTGCGCGCTCTTCCGCCCGGCCGCCTCAATATAGGCCTCAACCGCGGGGAGCTGCTCCGGGGTGGCGATGCGGCGCGTGAGGGGGTGCTCCGGGGCGAGCACGCAGTAGGTGGCGCCGAAGAGGGTGTCGGGCCGGGTGGTGAAGACGGTGAAAATTTCGCCGGAGCCGTCAATGGCGAAGTTGACGTCCGCGCCCTCGCTGCGGCCTATCCACTCGCGCTGCATGGCCTTGATGCCCTCGGGCCAGTCGAGCTCGTCGAGGTCCTTGATGAGGCGTTCGGCGTAGGCGGTGATGCGCAGCATCCACTGCCGCATCATGCGCCGCTCCACGGGGTCGCCCGTCTCCACGTAGCGGCCGTCCTTCACCTCCTCGTTGGCGAGCACCGTGCCCAGCGCGGGGCACCAGTTCACGGGCGCCTCCACCTCGTAGGCCAGGCCGCGCTCGTGCAGGATGGTGAAAATCCACTGGGTCCACTTGTAATAGCCGGGATCGGTGGTGTCAATCTCGCGGTCCCAGTCATAGGACAGGCCAAGCCGCTGAATCTGGCGGCGGAAGGTGTCGCAGTTGGTCTTGGTGATGATGGCGGGATGCTCGCCCGTGCGCATGGCGTGGCGCTCGGCGGGCAGGCCGAAGGCGTCCCAGCCCATGGGATGGAGCACGTTAAATCCCCTCATGCGCTTGAAGCGCGCCACGATGTCGGTGGCGGTGTAGCCTTCGGGATGGCCCACGTGCAGCCCCGCGCCGCTGGGGTAGGGGAACATGTCCAGCACGTAATACTTGGGCTTCGAGCGGTCCACCTCGGACTTGAAGGTTTTGTTGGCCAGCCACCACGCCTGCCACTTTGCCTCGATGGCGCTGAAATCGTAGGGTTCCACCGGATCATTTGCCATTGTAAAACACGCCTCCATGTTCGGAATTGCGTAAAAAAGGACTGTTTGCGAGGGCAATAGCCTAGCACATTCCCCTGTTCCGGCGCATGGTCCGCTCCGGGAAGCGTTGAAACCGGAAGAGGCGGGCATGGGTCTGTCCCCTGTCCGGAGTGATGGAAAAAGATCGGAAAACTCAATGCGTTTTGCATGCATTCCCATCGCAGTCATCCTTGCCTGCGCGGGCTGCGCCCCGGCGCGGCACCGTGCGCCCGAGCCGGCCGCCGCCGAACGCGCGAAGACGGGCGCGCGGATTGTGCGTGTGGACGGCGCGGCGCGCTTTCAGACCATGGACAACTTTGCGGCGTCGGACTGCTGGAGCATGCAGAAAATCGGCGCATGGTCGCTGGAAAACCGGAACCGGGTCGCGGACCTGCTCTTTTCCAGGGAGAAGGGCATCGGCCTGTCGGCGTGGCGTTTTAACATTGGCGCGGGGATTTGTCCGGAACTGGGCGCGGGGTCATGGCGCACGGCGGAAACTTTTGAAACGGGGGAGGGGCGGTACGACTGGTCCCGGCAGGGGCCGGAGCAGTGGTTTTTGGGGGCGGCGAAGGAGCGCGGGGTGCGCCAGTTCATTGCCTTCGCCAACAGCCCCCCGGCGCGCATGACGCGGAACGGCCTGACTTTTTGCACGCCCGAATCAGGCGAAACGAACCTGAAGCAGGGATATGAGGGGCAGTATGCGGTATACCTTGCAGACGTTCTGGAGCATTTTCGCCGGCATCCCGACCCCTCGAGACGTGTTGAATTCGGCTGGATAAGCCCCGTCAATGAGCCGCAGTGGGAATGGAATTATCCCGGCCAGGAGGGGAACCGGGTGCCGAACGACACCATCAAGGCGATTTACCGCACGCTGGACAAAGAACTGAAACAGCGGGGCCTGTCCACGCGGATACTCGGTGTGGAAAGCGGCTCCCTGGCGATTCCGGGCATGACCGGTTCGGTGGACATGCACGGGGCGAAATACGGGGATTATATCCGGGATTTCTGCGGCGATCCCGAGATGGAACGGATTATGGGGTGGCTTATCTGCAGCCACAGTTACCGGGCGGATCTGGTGCCCAACAGCATGGTGAACGCCCGCATCCGGCTCCGCAACCTGATGGACAAGTATCCCGGCTGGAAATTCTGGCAGTCGGAATACTGCATTCTGCAGGGTTCAAAGGGGCAGGGCGGCGGCGGCAGGGACTTGGGCATGGACACCGCGCTGGAGGTGGCGCGGGTGATCCACCATGATTTGGTGCTCCTGAACGCGGCCGCATGGCAGTGGTGGACCGCCGTTTCCCCGGAAAGGTTCAAGGACGGCCTGATATACACGGACTACCGCAGTCCGGGCGACGCGGAAACGGTGCATCCCTCCAAGATGCTGTGGGCGCTGGGCAACTTCAGCCGGTTCATCCGTCCCGGCGCGCGGCGCATCGCGCTGGAGGGGGCCTCGGAAACAAAGGGCCTGCTTGGGTCGGCCTGGGACGATGAGGAAACGGGGTGTGTGGTGGTGGTGTTTGTGAACATGGCGGATGCGCCCGAAACGGTCCGCATTGAGGCGGGCAGGGTGCCCGGCAGGACGGTGCGGCACTGGACCCCGTGGCTCACCACCGCCGCGCCCGGTGATGATTTGCGGCGCGGGGAAACATTTTCGGCGGGCAGGGACCATGTCATCCCGCCCCGGTCAGTGGTCACCCTGGTGGGGGGTGGTTGAGGGGATTAGGCGGGCAGGCCCGCCGGGGTGTCCGCCGGACCGCCGCCGCCCATGATTTCCCGGATTTCATCCTCGGACTCCTCGGGGAATTCGATGAGCTCGTCGAGGATGCGGGCGACCTGGATGGGGTCGCTGTGGACGAGTTCCTGGAGGAGGCGTAGGGTCAGCCGCTTGCTTCGGGGGCGCGCGTTGGCGAATTCGGAGAAGATGCGGTTGAGGTGGGTGGCGTAAATGTCGAAAATGCGCCGTTCGCCCGCCTCGGTGGGGGACTTGGGCTGGTCGCCGTAGGGGTAGAGGCCGGTTTGCCGCCAGTAGGCCAGCAGGTCGCGCGCCTCCTCCGCCTCGCGCAGGGCGAAATGCTCGCGCAGTTGCGCGCGTGCGGCGTCAATGAGGAGGCGCACGTCGGCGCAGAGCTCGCCCGCCTCCAGCATGCCCTCCCGGTCGAGGAGGGCCACATGATCGGACTTGAGGTAGGCGGTGTAGCTGAAGCCCCTGAAATGAAGCCGGGGCAGCGCGTTGTACCGCATGAACCCGTCGGCGTCGCAGAAGATGACGCCGCGCCTGCCGGGCCGGTTCCATTCCACCACGGCCAGTTCTGCGGTCACCCGCTCCCCGTTCTCGGTCACCATTTCCCCCAGGGGATAGTTGACGCAGCGCGACTCGGCGCTGGCGGGGTCCACGGGCACCGTGTCGTAGATGATTTTCGTGTCGGGGTACTGGCGCAGATACAGGGCGAATATGTTGGTGAATTCCTCCAGTGCCTTCACGCCGCGCAGCAGGCAGGCCGCGTCGGAGATTTCGCGGATTTCCACGGTCATTCCGCAGGCCGCGCCGGGCCTGCCGCGCCGCTCCTCGATGTCGAATTCGCCCAGCTTGTCCGCGCGCCCGCCGATGCCGTAGGCGCAGGGCTGGTCGCCGTCCAGGTAGACGGTGTTCCAGCGGACGGTGCCGCCCAGGGAGAAGGCGCGGAAGCGGCCCTTGCCGTATTTTCCGTGAAGCATGCGCTGCCGCTCCTGGGTGCGGCGGCTGTTCCGTTTCCAGGAGCCGCCCAGGTTGCGGAACACGAGGAAGGCGTCCTCGTAGTGGAGTCCGTGGCCGTTGTCAATGATGCGCACGGCGTCAATGCCGTCCATGTCGTTGCCGTCGAATTCAACGCGCACCTCGGTGGCCTCGGCGTCGAGGGCGTTCCACACGAGTTCCGCCAGCGCGGTCATGGGCTTGGTGCGCGCGAGGGTTTCGAGATGGTCCTCGCGCACTTCAACGGTGATGGTCTTCACGGCATTGCCTCTCCCGGAAATTATTTGTCTTCGCGGCCTCTCCCGCGCCGTTGCGGGCGCGGACCGTGAATGGTAGCATCCCCCGGCGGCGGCGGACAAACCGGGTGCGCCTAGCGCGGAAGCATGTCCCGGATGGCGGCGGCCATTTCGGCGCGGGGCACGGTCACCTGGGTCTGGCGTCCGGCGTTGCGGTAGGCGTCGCGGTCGATGATGCCCTCGCGGATGGCCTTTCCGGCGATGAGGTCCTTCACGGACACCATGCCGTTGGCCAGTTCGTCCTCGCCAAGGATGACGGCCACGGGGATTTCGTAGCGGTCCGCGTCGGAGAGCTGGGCGCTCATGTTTTTCTTGCCGCCCAGGTAGGTGAGGGTGTTGAAGCCGAGGGTGCGCAGTTCCGAGGCGAGGCGGAACACCTCCTCGCGGGCGACGCGGCCCACGGTGGCGATGCAGATCTGCACGTTGGTCTTGGGTTTTTTCACCACGCCGAGGTGGGCCAGGGCGGCGATGAGCCGGTCCACGCCGATGGAGCAGCCCGTGGCGGGCACGCGCTCCTCAAGGAAGCGGGTGCACAGCTCGTCATAACGGCCCCCGCCGCCGACGGAGCCGAATTCGGGCGCGGCGGGCAGGGCAATCTCAAACACCGGCCCGGTGTAGTAGTCCAGGCCGCGGGTCAGGCTCGGGTCGTAGGGGGCCTCGTCCTCGGCCACGCCGAGCACGCCGAGATAACGGTCGAGTTCGGACATCTCGTCCAGCGCCTGGGCGCTCTGCTCGTTGCGGGGCAGGTGCGCGGCGAGCGCCTCCACCATGCCCGCGCGGGTGGGGGCGGACACGGCCACGAATGCAAGGATGCGGTCAATCACCGCCTGGGTCAGGTTCACCCCGGCGATGGGCGCGCCGGACTCGTCAATCCGGCCCGGCCCCAGCTCCTCGCGCATCTTGTCGAGGCCGATTTTCTGGAGCTTGTCCATCACGCGGAGCACGTGCTTGATTGTTTCCGTGTTGGTTACGCCGTTGCCCTCAAGCAGCGCGTCCACCAGGCGGCGGTTGCTGATGCGGATTTGGAACATGGGCGCGCCGCCCTCCGCCGTCCCCGCGCCGAGGCCCAGGGCGCGCATGGCGTCGCACATCACGGCGAGCACCTCCGCGTCCGCCGCAAGGGTGTCCGCGCCCGCGATGTCAATGTCGAGCTGGGTGAACTGGCGGAAACGGCCGGGGCCGGGCTTGTCCGCGCGGAACACGGGCCCCATGGCGTAGCGGCGGAAGGGGAGCTTGATGTCCTCGCGGTACTGGCTGATCATGCGCGCGAAGGGCACGGTGAGGTCGAAGCGGAGCGCGGCGGGCTCCTCCTCCGGGGTTTCCAGCTCGAAAATCTGCTTGTTCGTGTCCCCGCCCGCGGTGCCGGTGAGGATGTCCATGCGCTCCAGCATGGGCGTGTCCAGCGGCAGGAATCCGTAGCGCTCATAGACGCGGCGCACGGTTTCGATGACGGCGGCGCGGGCGATCATGTCGCCCGGAAGCAGGTCCTGGAACCCCTTGAGGGTTTGCGGCTCAATCTTCTCCATGGTGCTTTTCCTCGGAGGGGGGCGTTTACCGCCCGGCCTGAACAAAAAAACCGGACCCCGTCCCCGATGGGGGGAGGGTCCGGGGCGCAATGTCAAAAAAATGGTGCCGGGGCTGGGGGTCGAACCCAGGACCTCTGGATCCACAATCCAGCGCTCTGACCAACTGAGCTACCCCGGCACGGGTCTTAAAAACGGGCGAAAGTATAGTCCCCATTCATGGGCGGGCGCAAATTCGGGGCTGAAAACATCCGCAACGGAGGCAAACCACAATCCGAAACCTCAAGGGATCCGAAGACGAAACACCAATTCTTAAAACAGGTTAAGGGATAAATCCCCGGTGCTTCGTTCGTGACAGAATCAGGTGGCGGCCACGGGGGCTTTCTGAATGGCCTTTACCGTGTTTTGGGCGACCATGTCGCTGCCCTGGTTGTAAATCTGATATTTGGCAAAGCCCTTGTCGCGGGCCTCATCCTCCACAAAGGCCTCCATGGCGGCCCGCCACCCCTTCAATTCGGCGTTTTCCCACAGTTTCTGCTCCTGGACGGTCATGGTGTATCGCCAAATGCCTCTGGCCATCCCAGCACTCCTTTCGCGGTTTAAACAGCCCCTGAGAAATCAGCCCAAAACAATGCTTTGGATGAGTGCCCTCTCGGCGTTCCGACGCCTGCGCGGCGGTTTGCGCAAGAACGGCAGTATAGCATACTGAACAGAAATCATCAAGTGGAACGTTTCAGGTTTTTGGAAAGATGACCGCAGGTTGCCCGCCGGGCGGTCCGGGCGGCGACCGCTCAGGCGTAACCATTGGGGCAATTTGGGGTTGCATTGGAAGGCGTGAATTTGGTATGCTTTCGCCCCTGTGCGGGGGTGATCTGTCTTTACGGACGGACGCCCGGCGCGGCGGCGGCGAAAGCCCCCGCCGCACCGCGCTGTTGAGATTTCGCAACTCCTGAAGTGGTGGAGACTTATGTTTGAAAGCCTGACAAAACGGCTGGAGTCGGTGTTCAAGAATATTCGCGGGCAGGGCCGCCTGACCGAAGCGAACATGAAGGACGCCCTGCAGCAGATCCGCCAGGCGCTGCTTGAGGCCGATGTGCATTACAAGGTCGTCAAGCAGTTCATCACCGATGTGCAGGAGTCGGCGGTCGGCCAGAAGGTGCTCGACAGCATCCACCCCGGCCAGATGATTGTGAAGATCGTCCATGACGAGCTGGTGAAGCTGATGGGCGAGCGGAACGCGCCCCTGACGCGGGCGGAGAAGCCGCCGACGATCATCATGATGGTGGGCCTGCAGGGCCAGGGCAAGACGACGACGGCGGGCAAGCTGGCGCTGATGCTGAAGAAGCGCGGCCAGCATCCGCTGCTTGTGGGCGCGGACGTGTACCGTCCCGCCGCCATAGACCAGTTGGAGATTGTGGCGCGCCAGGCGGGCGTGGAGTCCTTCAGCCTGGGCGTGAAGGCCAACCCCGTGGACATCTGCCTGATGGCGCGCGGCGAGGCGCAGATGCGCGGCTGCGACACGATCATCCTGGACACGGCGGGCCGCCTGCATGTGGACTCGGAGATGATGGCGGAGGTGCGGCAGATTGCGGCGCAGACGACACCGCACGAGATTTTGTTCGTCGCCAGCGCGATGACCGGCCAGGACGCGGTGCGCTCGGCGAAGCAGTTCCACGAGGCGCTGCCGCTGACGGGCGTGATTCTGACGCAGATGGACGGCGACGCGCGCGGCGGCGCGGCCATCAGCCTCATCGAGGTGACGGGCTGCCCGGTGAAGTTCGTGGGCACGGGCGAGAAGCTGGAGGCGCTGGAGCCGTTCCATCCGGAGCGCATGGCCGATCAGATTCTCGGCATGGGCGACATTGTGTCGCTGGTGGAAAAGGCCCAGCAGGTGGTGGATCGCGACCAGGCGATGGACCTGCAGCGCAAGGTGCGCAAGGGCGATTTGGACCTGAATGATTTCCTGTCGCAGCTGCGGCAGATGAAGAAGATGGGCTCGATAACCGACCTGCTGTCGAAGATACCCGGGCTGAACAAGATGATGCCGCAGGGCTTCGACGGGGCGGAGGACGAGCTGAAGTACACCGAGGCGATCATCCTTTCGATGACGGCCAAGGAGCGCAGCAAGCCCGAAATCATCAACGGAAGCCGCCGCAGGCGCATCGCCGACGGCAGCGGGACCTCCGTGCAGGAGGTGAACGCGATGCTGAAGGACTTCCAGAAGATGAAGCTGATGATGAAGCAAATGTTGAAGGGCGCGAAGGGCGGCAAGGGACGCCAGCCCCGCGGGCCCCTACCACCCATGCCGGGGTTTTAGCAGGCAAAGAGGACAAACATGGCAACAGTGATTCGCTTGAAGCGCGGCGGACGAAAGAAAAAACCGTACTACCGCATCGTGGTGCAGGACTCCCGCAGCCGCACGCGCGGCCGCGAGGTGGACACCGTCGGTTTTTACCATCCGACGGCCCGTCCGGAACCGGTCAGCCAGGTGGACGCGCACCGCGCCCTTGAGTGGCTGCGGACCGGCGCGCAGCCTTCCGACACGGTCCGCACCGTGTTCAGCAAGCTGGGCATCATGAAGCACTTCAACGACGGCACCACGCCCGAGGACGCCACCGCGCAGGTCAAGGACGGCGCGGTCGAGGTGAAGGGCTACACGCCGCCGGCGCCGCCGAAGGCGAAGCCCGCCCCCGCCCCCGAGGTTGTGGAGACGGAAGCCGCCGCGGAGCCCGAAGCGGAGGCTGAAGCCGCCGCGCCCGCCGAAGGCGAAGCCGGGGCCGGTGACGCGGAATGACCCCCGTCGAGGAAATGGTGGCCTTCGTGGTCGGCCGTCTTGTGCAGCACCCGGACGGGGTGTCCGTCGGGACGGTTGAATCAGAGGATGGCCCCCGCATTCAGTTGAAAGTGCACGGGGACGACATGGGCCGCGTGATTGGGCGCGGCGGCCGCACCGCGCGGGCGCTGCGCACGCTGGTCAGCACGGCCTCGGGCAAGGCCGGCTCGCCGGTGATGCTTGACATCCTCGACTGAGCCGGAACCGGCCCATGGACGACTGGGTGG
Organism: Candidatus Hydrogenedentales bacterium; assembly: GCA_041859375.1. Lineage (GTDB taxonomy): Bacteria > Hydrogenedentota > Hydrogenedentia > Hydrogenedentales > CAITNO01 > JBHEKP01. Next base: position 27,415 of record JBHEKP010000021.1, read on the forward strand.
CCGTTGGAAGCGTGCTTTCTGTGCAGCCCCCGCGCCGCGAGGTGCGGCTGAGGCTGGAGCCCGGCTATGCCCGGCGCGCGGCGGAAAGCCCGCGCCTCCGGTTCGTCACCCCGCAGGGGGTGGTGGTGCGCGCGCGGGTGGACGCCTTTGAGGCGCAGGGAGACGGCGGCGTGGCGGTGCTCGGCGCGGGAACGCCCCGCGACGTGATTGCGGCGCTGCGCCATGCGTCGGTGGTGATGACGCCGGACGAGGCGGGCGCGCCCGATCCGAACGCGCCCCCCGCCGGGGCCGTCGCGGGTGCCGCGGTTTGCTTTTCATGCGGCGCCCGGGGCCGTGTGGAGGACGCCTGGCCGGGGCCCGCGGGCCTGATGCTGCGGATTCGGCTCGGCGGCGGCGAACTGGTGATGTCGTATTGCGCGGAAACGGTCCGCCGGTTTGATCCGGCGCTGAATCTGCTGGAACTGGGCGTGGCCGCGCCGCCCGGCATGGCGGACGGATGAAAGGCCGGTGATGAGGATAGACATCCTCACATTGTTCCCGGAGATTCTTGAGGGCGCCCTGAAGGCGAGCCTGCTGGGCAGGGCGCAACAGGAGGGCCTGCTGGAGGTGGCGCTGGTGAACCCGCGCGACTTTTCGGAGGACCGGCACCGGTCGGTGGACGACGCGCCCTACGGCGGCGGCGCCGGCATGGTGATGCAGTGCGCGCCGCTGTTTGCGGCGGTTGAAAGTTTAAGAGGACGCAATTCGCTGGAGCGGGTGATTCTTTTGTCGCCGCGCGGCCGCCGCCTTGACCAGGCAAAGGTCAGGGAGCTGGCCGCCGCCCCGGACATGGTGCTTCTGTGCGCGCGCTACGAGGGCGTGGACGAGCGGGTGTCGGAGGCGCTGGTGACGGAGGAGATCTCGATAGGCGATTATGTGCTGAGCGGCGGCGAACTGCCCGCGCTCGTGCTTGTGGAGGCCGTGAGCCGCATGATCCCCGGGGTCGTGGGCAAGTGGGAGTCGGTGGACACCGACTCGTTCTTCCACAACGTGCTCGGGCCGCCGCAGTACACGCGGCCCGTGGATTTCCGCGGCATGCGGGCGCCCGAGGTGCTCCTCGGCGGCAACCACGCCGCGATTTGCCGCTGGCGCAGGAAGGAGTCCCTGCGCGCCACACGCGCGCGCAGGCCGGATTTGTTGGTGGACCTGACGGAAGAAGACTTGGAACTGCTCGCCGAAATCGGGCAAGAAACTCCGGTTTCGGAGAAGGAGAGAGAACCGTGAACGTTGTTGACGAATACAGCCAGAAGTTTGTGAAGGCCGCCGAAAAACTGCCGAAGTTTAACGTGGGCGACACGGTCCGCGTGCATTTCCGCATTGTTGAGGGCGAGAAGGAGCGCATCCAGGTCTTCGAGGGCGTGGTGATTGCGCGCAAGGGCGCCGAGAGCCCCGCCGCCACCTTCACCGTCCGCCGCGTGGCCTTCGGCGAGGGCGTCGAGCGCGTCTTCCCGCTGCACTCACCGCGCGTGGAAAAGGTTGAGGTGATCCGCGAGGGCCAGGTGCGCCGCGCCAAACTGTATTACCTGCGCGACCGCGTCGGCAAGTCCGCCCGCGTCAAGGCCAAGCAGCGCAACGCCTAATCCCGCACGGCATCCGCCCGTGCCGGGGTTTGGAAAGCCGCTTTTCCGCGTCCGGAACAGCCGTTCCGGCGCGGAGGCGGCTTTTGCCTGTTTGAACGGTGTTTGCCGGCGGAAACGGGAGCAAGGGCATGGAAACTGACAGGGCATCCGGCGCATTCCGCGGGGGCGGCGAGGTCCGGTGCCGCTCCCACGCCAAGGTCAACCTCCATCTTGACGTGCTGAACCGCCGCCGCGACGGGTTCCACAACATTGAGACGGTGTTTCAAACCGTGGACTTGTGGGACGAGCTGTCCTTCGCGCCGGCGCCCTCCGGCGGGATCATCCTCACCTGCTCCGATCCCGGTTTGCCCGTGGACGGGCGCAATCTGGCGGTCCGCGCCGCCGAACTGCTGAACCGGGCCCGCGGCACCCGCCATGGCGCGCGCATCCATCTGGAGAAGAACATCCCCGTGGCGGCGGGGCTGGCGGGCGGCTCGGGCAACGCCGCCGCCGCGCTGCTCGCGCTCAACCGCCTCTGGGGGCTGGGGCTGGGCCAGGCGGAACTGGCCGCGCTCGCCCTTGAGCTGGGCTCCGACGTGCCCTACTGCCTCACCGGCGGCACCGCCGGGGCCACCCGGCGCGGCGAGGAAATCTTTGCGCTGCCCCCCTTGGCCGGGTGGTGGTTTGTGCTGGTCCATCCGCCCGTTGCCGTCAGCGCCCGCGACGCCTACCAGCACCCCCTGCTGGAGCGCAACACGGAACGCCCCTATGCCGGGCGCACCCGCTCCTTCCGCAGCGCCCTGCGCGCGCTGGCCGACGGGGACGTGCCGGGGATGCTCTTCAACCGGCTGGAGGGGCCGGTATTCGCCATGCACCCCGAACTGGCCCGCATAAAGCGGGACCTGCTGGACGCCGGCTGTGACGCCGCGCTCATGAGCGGCAGCGGGTCCACGGTGTTCGGCCTCTGCGGCAAGCGGGAACAGGCGGTGGAAGCGGGGGCCGCACTGCTGCGGCGCACCCCCTCCATGGGTGTCAACATCGCCGGAGCCGTGGGGCAGGGCGTGGTGTTCATCTGAATCATCCCGCCTGTGTATAATCTTCCGAAAACAGGCGTGCAAGCCGGGGTCTCTCATCTATGACGAATGACAGGGGTGGGTTTCGTCCAATTGTGGCCGCAGGCCATGCGCTGGCATATGTGGTGCTGCTTTCCATGCTGGCGCTAGCCTGGACAATGACGATCATTGACGGAAACAACACCCTCGCACGGCATGCCGGCTGGGGCTCGGGAAAGTCCCAGGTTGAAATGGGCTTGATGGGTTCCGAGCCGTTTCGCAACGATACCCAGGCGCTTGCGGGAAACATGCTTCACCTGGATGCCTGGCATGGTTACCAGGAGGTGATGTTGCTGCGGGAGGTGAAGGCGCGGGAGGTTGAGTTCCGGGCGCGTCTTGGGGAGGGCGGTTATCTTCTGTTTGTTTTCGGAAGAAGCATGCCTTTTTATCATGACGGGGGCGATTACCATGCCGTCCGGATTTCCCTGAATCCGGAAAAACCAAGCTCATGGTTGGATATCAGTCCGGAGGGGGAATTTACAAACCGGCATGTTTTGGAGGTGCCCGGGCTGGCTGTGGACAGGTGGCAGGCATACCGGGTTGTCTTTGGGGAGGGAAAAGTGACGTTGTTTGCGGGAGGGGGAGAGGCAGGTTTCATGGCGTTGGAAAATGCCAAAGCGCGCCATATCGGCTTTCGGGGCGGGGCGCATTCATGCGCGGTGGATGACGTGCGGATTGTTCAAGATGATGGTCTTCCGAAGCTGAGGGAGACCTTCGACGGTTATGGGGAGATTCCGGGACGGTTTGCCGCAGTTTTTGTGCCGACGGCTTTTGCGGTGTTAGTGTCAGGGTTGCTGTTGCTTATGTTTACAGGAGGGGGGCTCCGGGCCGCGTCCGCAGCCACCTTGTCCCTTGTTTTTACAGCGGCGCTATTCTCCTGGTCCTACTGGTACCTTCACAGGACGGTTTTGACGGCCCGTTACCCGGTGGTGGCTGGGATACTGGCCGATCAGGAGGAATCGGTGCGTGTAAATGGTCTCATAAGATCCAGGCATTTAATCTTCAAGAGATATCCCAGGAAAGCACGTCAGGGCGAAAAGCGCATCATGTTTTTGGGGACATCCCAGACCCACGGCAGTGGCGCTGAAATGCGGGAAGAGGCGTTTGTCGGCAGGTTGGAGGGCATGCTGGGCGAGACACGGAACGTGGTTGTCATCAACGCCGCCGTGTCGGGGGTTGACTCAAAACTATTAAGCCGCCAATACCAGGATTATCTGATCCAATATGAACATTCATTCTTGGTTGTCAACCTGGGAAACAACGATTCTGATCCTGTTGTTTTTGAGCAAAGCCTGGGGGAAATTGTAAGCGCCGCGCGTCATGCCGGAGTGGTTCCTGTGCTGTGCGTTGAGGCGTTGTCCCGGGAGGAAAGCCAATCGCCGCCGCCCCTTGGTGTCGTGCTTTACGGGGTTGCGGAAAAGATGAATGTGCCTGTGTTTAACCTTCATGACGCAATTGGGGGCGTTCAGGACACGGGGCTTTTCTGGTGGGATTTTGTGCACCCCACGAGTTACGGGCACAAGCGCATGGCTGAAGTGTTGCACCCATTTTTGGCGCAATTGATGGACGCTCTCCCTACCGGGGGTGCTGTGGCGGATGCGTCCCAATATGGACAGGGGCGGTAAGGACCATCAGGAGTGTTTACAGGTGCGCCGTCTCCGCCCATGCCGCCGCTTCGGGCAGGTGGAGGGTCTGGTTCGCCCAATATTTTACGGGGTTGGCTTTCCTGTAACGGGTGTCCCAGGGGGGCGCGGCGAGGATGCGCCCCGCATCGGGGAGGACAAGACCGTTTTTCATGCGCAGCATTCCCCGCCGGGCAAACCAGGACAGGGCCAGGGCGCATTCCCCCTCAGGATCGTTTTTGACCTCTTTTGCGGTGCAAACATCCGGGGCGGCATCCGCCCAGCGTGAGACGGCTCCGGCCAGGGTGTCCACGGGGACCGGCGCGGCGCCGTGGTGCAGGCAGTGCCGCCATAGCAGCGCCGCCGTTAGATGCACCCCATGGACTTCGATGAGCCTGCCCACGGCGGCAAGGAGCCTGTGGTCCAGATCGCGCTGTGCGGCGCGGTCGCCCGGAGCCTCCAGGCGCAGCGGCGCGCCAAAGGCGATGGTGGAGTATTTGCGCACGGGATGCCAGGTGCGCGCCGCGGGCACCGCCGCCACGGAGAGTCCGGGACTGCGCCGCTGGGCCAGCGCGATGAGGAACCCCACGGAGCCGGGCTCGGTGTAGGGCTCCTGGTATTCAAACCACGCGCCGCAGCGGCTCCGGGTGCGGCCGGGAAACATGACGAAAGCATCCCCCCGCAGCAGAAGGTCCACAAAGGGCCGGAGCTGACCCGGAGTCACCCGGTCGCGGGAGATGCCGACGCAGCCCGCCATCTCGCAGAGGTGGTTGGGATGGACCGGCAGCCAGTCCCAGGGGAAGCCCCGGAAAAAGTCGTCGCGCATCATGAAGCGCGGATAAACGCGGCCGCCGGTGGACCAGACGATGCCCGGCCAAAGGTCAATCGGGTCATCCAGCTTGTGATGGTTTGCCGCGAAGACTGCGGGGCCGTCGGAGGGGCAGTTTTCCCCGTTCAGCACGCGCACCCGCCCGCGCCAGCGGAACATCTGGTGCACCACCAGGGTGACCTCCTCCTTGCGGTCGAAAAAGGAGGGCCGCCGCCCCAGCCCCAGCCGGGAAAGCATGTACCTGAAAATAATCAGGAAAAACGATGTCCAGGCCCTGATGGAATTCATTGGCCCCATTTTAAGGCGGGATTAGGGTTTCCAGCAACGGTTAAACCCGAAATTTCACACCCCGGCCAGTTCCCGCACCACATGGGCGGCGAGGATGAAACCGGCCACGGGCGGGACGAAGGAGATGCTGGCGGGGATTTGCCGCCTGACGGAGCATTTCCGGCCGGCGTCGCTGTTGCAGACGCAGGCCTGTTTGCAGGTGAGCACCTCCGCCTCGCGCGGTTTTCGGGGGGCCTCCTCGGACCAAACAACCTTGAGCTTTGTGATGTTCCGTTTTTTCAGCTCGTTGCGCATTACCCGGGCAAGGGGGCAGTTCCGGGTCTTGTAGAGGTCGGTGACGACGAACTTTGCGGGGTCGAGCTTGTTGCCCGTGCCCATGCAGCTGATAATGGGAATGTTGTGGTTGAAGCAGTGCTCAATCACGGCGATTTTGGCTGAAATGGTGTCTATGGCGTCAATGACATAGTCAATGGGACCGCCGAGCAGCTCGGGGACGTTTTCGGGGGTGATGCAGAAGACCCGCGCGTCCACGGAGATTTTGGGGTCAATCTCGGCGATCCGTTCCGCCATCACCTCCACCTTGTTTTTGCCGATGGTTTTGCGCGTCGCGTGGAGCTGCCGGTTCAGGTTGGTGAGGCACACGGTGTCGTCGTCCACCAGCAGGAGATGACCCAGGCCGCAGCGGGCGAGGGCCTCCACGGCGTAGCTGCCCACGCCGCCTATGCCGAGCACGGCGACCGTTTTGCCGCGCAGCACGGCGAGCGCCTCCGCGCCTATGAGCAGCTCCGTTCTTGAAAGGGCGTGTTGTCTTGGCATTGCGTGTGTCCGCGGGCGCGCGCCCCGGTTAAAACAGTTTCTTTGAGTCCAGCAGAATGGTCACCGGCCCGTCGTTGACCAGGGAAACCGCCATGTGCGCGCCGAACTCGCCGGTTTCCACCACGAGCCCCGCCGCGCGGAGCCTTGCCGCCACACCCTCATAGAGGGGAACGGCCGTTTCGGGCCGCGCCGCCGCCGTGAAGGAGGGCCGCCGCCCCCTGCGGCAGTCGCCGTGCAGGGTGAACTGCGAAATGAGCAGCACCGCGCCGCCCGCGTCCGCCACGGAACGGTTCATCTTCCCGTCGTCATCGGGAAACACCCGCAGATGGGTGATTTTCTCGGCGATGTAGTCCGCGTCCGGCCCGGCGTCGCCTTCCTCCACCCCCAGCAGCACCATGAATCCCGGGCCGATTTTACCCGTTGTCCTGCCGTCCACCGTCACTTGTGATTCGGTCACCCGCTGGACCACCGCGCGCATTATGGGCCGCTCCTTGCGTTTCCATTTCCTCCCGGCGGGAGTGTAGCAAAGGAGGGGGGGGCGGTCAACCGCGCGGCGGGCTTGCCGTGGCGGCGTTCCTTCTGCAAGAATCCACACCGCGCCTTCGGGCGCGGAACGGAGCCGGATGAAACGGACACTGCATTACGAACGGATGCGCCCGTGGGAACTGCGGCGCGCGCTGGAGGAGTCGCCGGTGGCGTACATCCCCCTTGGCGCGCTGGAGTTTCACGGGTGGCACCTGCCCCTGGGCTATGACGCGCTGAAGGCGCACGAGATCTGCCTGCGCGCCGCGGCGCAGACGGGCGGCGCGGTGCTGCCCCCCGCATGGCACGGGTACGCCGGCGGGCTCGGTGACGCCTTCGGCTCCATCCCCGCCGAGGAGGAATGGGTGCTGGGCTGCCTGCGGCGGACCTGTGAGCGCCTTGCGGACACGGGGTTCCGGGTGCTGGTGGTGCTCACGGGCCATTATCCGGAGGAGCAGGTGGCGGGGGTGAAGAACACCGCCCGCGAAATCACGTCCGCCCGTCCGGGTCTGGTGGTGATGGCGCTGAGCGAGGCGGAGGCCTATCCCACCGAGTTCCGCGGCGACCATGCGGCGAAGTGGGAGACTTCCATTGCCATGCACCTTTTTCCCGAGATGGTGGAGCTGAAGCGGATGGAACGGCACGACGACCCGCTCTGCGGGGTGCGCGGCGACGACCCCAGGGAGACCGCCTCGGCGCGACTGGGCCGCGAGACGGTGGACCGCATTCTGGAGGTGCTGACGGCCCAGGTGCGCGAGGCGCTTCGGGGGGGCCGTCCCAAACCACCCTGGTGGTATGGGAATGTGTCCCATGAATAGGGCCGCGCCCGTGATCATGCTCTGCCTGCTGGCGGCTTTTGGCGCCGGTGCGGAAACCCTGCGCGCGCGTGATTTCGGCGCGGTTCCCGGCGACAAAAAGGACGACGGCCCCGCACTGCGCCGGTGTGTCGCCCGCGCCGCGGAGACGGCCGGTCCTGTGGAAATCCTCCTGGAGCGCGGGGTCTACCGGCTGGGCTCCGGTCCGGAGCACGATTCCGCCGTGGTGGTGCGAGGCGCAAAAGGGCTGACCCTGCGCGGTGCGGGGCAGGACACGCTGCTGCTGCTGACGGACCCCAGGCAGGGGGGATTCTTTGTCGCCGAATCGGAGCGGGTCTGGTTTGAGGATTTGGCGGTGGACCATGACCCCGTGCCCTTCACGCAGGGCCGGGTGCTCTGGGTGGACCGGGCGGCGGGGTGGTTTGATCTCGCCCTTCAGGAGGGCTATCCGAACCTCGATGAGCCGTGGTTTGCGGACGCGCCCAAGCCCTACGGCCAGTGGGGCATGATTTACGACGCGAAACGGCCGGAACTCAAGGCGGGCGCGCCCGACTTTGTCTTCATGGACGGCTGGGAGCCCGTCACGGGGCGGGTGTGGCGCATGCGCCCCGTGGCCGACCAGAAAAACCGGCTGGAGCAGATGCGTTCCGGTGACCGTTTCGTGCACATGGCGCGCCACGGCCGGGGCGGCGCGTTCTTCTTCTGGCGCAGCCGGGAATGCGGGGTGCGGCGGGTGTCCGTGCACGCCTCGCAGAGCCTTGCGGTGGGGGCCGTGGGCGCCGACGCACTCACGGTGGACCGCATGATTGTGGCCCCGAGGCCGGGCACGGACCGGCTGCTTTCCACCAACTCCGACGGCGTGCACTGCCAGCAGAATCTGCGCGGGCCACGGGTGACCGGATGCCACTTTGAGGGGATGGCCGACGACGGCGTCAACATTTACTATCCACCGAACCGGGTGGAGACGGTGGTGTCCGAGACGGTGCTGCGCGTTTCCGGCGGCGGCTCGATTGAGCCGGGGGATGTTGTGCAGGTGTTCGACCCGGTCAACGGCCGCATCCGGGGGGAGTCGCGGGTGGCTTCGGTGCGCGCGGGCGGGGAGGCCGGAACGCTGCGCGTATCCCTTGAATCGCGGATACCGGACATGATAGCCGGTCCCGACTTCAGCACCGCGGACTCCGTGTACAACCTGAGCCGCTGCGGGGCGGGGTTTGAAATCACCGGCAACGTCTTTTTCAACCACCGCCGGCACGGCATGATGATCAAGGCAACGGACGGGCTGGTGGAGCGCAATTTCATGGACCGGCTGGGCGCGCTGGGCATTGTGGCGGGGAATGACCCGGCCTGGCCCGAGGGGGTGGCGCCCCGGGGCGTCGTGATCCGCCACAACACGGTGCGCGACTGCGGCCGGTCCATGTGGTACGGCGCGGACCCGCGCGGCGCGGCCATCCAAATCGCGGGCAGGGCGGTTTCCGGCCTGGCGGCGGGGCGTCTGCTGCGCGGCATCACGGTGGCGGACAACCAGTGCGTCAACCCGCCCGGCGCCGCGCTTTACATCGGGGCGGCGGAGGGCGTTACGGTGTCCGGTCTGGCGGTGTGGTGCGAGCCGGACTGGACCGCGCCGCGCCCCTGCGCCGCCGTGGTGGTGGAAAACACGGGGGGGCTGAACCTGTCGGACGTGCGGCTGGAGTCGGCCAATCCGGAAATGGACGCGGTGGTGCGGCTGGAGGCGTCGGTGGGCGCGGGGGAGGGTGGGGCCGTGCTGCGGCGGGTGGAGACGACCGCCCCGCTTGGGGTCAAACTGGTGGACGACCGCCGCGCAAAATAAAAAGGGCCGGAACACCCGAAGGCGTTCCGGCCGCGGAACCTGGCGGAATCAGACCCGGTACTGGGAGGTGAGCGCGGCGGGGTCGAGCTTGAAGCCGGGCCCCATGGTGCTGCTCATGCACACGCTCTTCAGATAGGTGCCCTTGCAGGCGGAGGGCTTGGACTTGAAGAGCGCCTCAATCACCGCGGTGGCGTTTTCGATAATCTGCTCGGTGGTGAAGTTCGCCTTGCCGACGGGAACGTGGATGTTGGCGAACTTGTCGACGCGGTACTCGATTTTGCCGGCCTTGATTTCGCGGACGGCCTGGCCCACGTTCGGGGTGACCGTGCCGGCCTTGGGGCTGGGCATGAGCCCGCGGGGGCCCAGCACCTTGCCGAGCTTGCCGACGTGCTTCATCATGTCCGGCGCGGCCACGGCGGCGTCGAAATCGGTCCAGCCGCCCAGAATCTTGGTGGCAAGGTCCTCGGAACCGACGAAGTCGGCGCCGGCCTCCTGGGCCGCCTTCACCTGCTCCTCCTGCTCGCAGAAGACCACCACGCGGACGGATTTGCCCGTGCCGTGGGGCAGCGCCACCGCGCCGCGGACCATCTGGTCGGCGTGGCGGGGGTCAACGCCCAGCAGGAACGCCAGCTCGACCGTTTCCGGAAACTTCGCCGTGGCGCATTCCTTGACCTTGGCGGCGGCTTCGGAAAGGTCGTAGAACCGGGTGCGGTCCGCCTTTTCCTGAAGCCCGCGCACGCGCTTGCTCTGTTTTGCCATTGTCTCTTCTCCCGTGGTTACGCGGACCCCGCAGGGCCCTCCCACAGTTGTGATCCCCCGGCGGGGGATCGTTTCCAAAACAACGCCGCGCACCACCCGGCGCGCGGCGGAACCACCGTGGACAGGGGGCTTTTAGCCCTCCACAACCAGGCCCATGCTGCGGGCGGTGCCGGCGATCATGCGCTTGGCGGCCTCGACGGAGGCGGCGTTCAGATCGGGCATCTTCATCCGGGCGATTTCCTCGACCTGCGCGTCCGTGACCTTGCCGACCTTGTTCTTGTTCGGCGCGGGGGAGGCCTTCGCAAGCTGGGCGGCGCGCTTGAGCAGCACCGGCGCGGGCGGGGTCTTGGTGATGAAGGTGAAGGTGCGGTCGTCGAACACACTGATGACGACGGGGATGATAAGCCCCGACTGCTCCTTGGTGCGCTCGTTGAACTGCTTGCAGAATTCCATGATGTTCACGCCGTGCTGGCCGAGGGCCGGGCCGACGGGCGGGGCCGGGTTTGCCGCGCCCGCGGGGCACTGCAGCTTGACCATCGCCTTGAGTTGCTTTTTTTTCGGGGCCATGGGAAAAAGTCTCCGTTCAGATTTGCTCGACCTGCCAGAATTCGACTTCAATGCTGGTCAGGCGTTCGAATATTTCCACCAGCACCTTGATGGTGCCGCGCTCGAAGTTGATGTCGTCCACCTTGCCAAGGAAGTTGGCGAAGGGGCCCTCGGTGATCTTGACGCGGGCGCCGACCTCGACGTCCACCTTCGGCTTGGGCCGCTCGCGCTCGCCGCGCAGGACCTCGATGATCGCGTTGACCTCGGCGTCCTCCAGGGGCACGGGCACCGTGCGGGAGCCGATGAAGCCGGTCACGCCGGGCGTGTCCTTGATGAGGTGCCAGACCTCCGGATAGTTCTCGGGGTGCTCGGGGAGCTGCACCAGCACGTAGCCGGGGAAGAACTTGTGGCGCGAGACCTTTTTCTGGCCGCCGCGCATCTCCTGCACCTCCTCGATGGGCACAAACACGTTCAGCAGGAGCGCCGGATTCTCCAGTTGGGCGGCCTTGGCGAGCAGCATGGTGCGCACGCTGCCCTCCTGTCCGGAATGGGCGTGCAGCGCGTACCAGCGCCGGACGATTCCGTCCTCCGGAACCTCCCGAAGCTGGAGGCCGGCCGGGATGTTCTCCAAATCCTCGGCCTCGCGGCCCGCCGCTACGCCTGTGAGCTCTTTGTCAGACACGTCCGCGCTCCCTAGCTTCCCAGGCTCAGCAGCATCATCACCGCGACGCCGAGCACCTGGTCGTACACGAACACCATCACGGCCATGATCACGATGAGGAACATGGTCACTTTTGTGGAGGCGAGCAGGTCCGCCTTCGTGGGCCAGGTGACTTTCTTCAGCTCCGAGATGACTTCCTCGTAGTAAGTCTGCACCTTTTGGATCAGGCCCGGTTTTTCTTCGGCAACCGCCGCTTGCTTAGCCATGGTCAGCCTTCCGGTTTCTTTTGCACCGTCCGAACAGAATAATGGCAGGGGTGGAGGGACTCGAACCCCCAACCTTCGGCTTTGGAGGCCGCTGCACTAGCCATTGTGCTACACCCCTGCGGTAAAACAAACGCTTTCCGCAGTGCGCCGCCCCCCCGGTTGGCGGGGAGGCGGCGACTGATTAAACTTTCAGTTACTCGATGATCTTGGTGACGACGCCGGCGCCGACGGTGCGTCCGCCCTCGCGGATGGCGAAGCGCAGGTTTTCCGTCATGGCGATGGAGTTGATCAGCTCGATCGACATCTTCACGTTGTCGCCCGGCATCACCATCTC
>JBHEKP010000108.1:0-11921 GCA_041859375.1 Candidatus Hydrogenedentales bacterium
TAAAGCCTGCGCAGGCAGACGGCGGCAAGGAGGAGTTCCCCGAGGACCATGATTATCATGAACGCGCCGAAGAAGGCGTAATCCGCCTGGACGGATTCGGGGACGCCGAAAGGGGTTGCGACGGTGTAAAAGGCGATGAGGTCGCCCCCGGCGGGGTAGGGCTGGCTGTAGCCGCGGGTGATGATGCCGCACCAGAGCACATCGTGCATGTTGGAGGTGACCGCACCCAGGCTGAACGCGCCGAGCATGAGCAGGAGCAGCGAGGATAGCCGGATCCGTTCCCCCCGCGCCATGGCATGGAGCGCCCATACGGCGGCGGCGAGGGGCGGCATGGACAGGGGCAGTCCGACAAAGGCGGCCACCATGAACAGCATGTTAATGGCGTCCTGGGAGAGGGGCAGGTAGGGCGAATCTATAAGGGTGGTGACGATGGACAGGAAAACCAGCCAGAAGATTATGGATGCCCAGAAAAGGCCCTTTGGGTTCAGTGACCGATCAAGACGCGGTGCCCGCAGAAACCATGCGACCAGGGACAGGATCACAAAAAAGGTGATCAGCCCCATCCCCAGCGTCCAACCGTCCCTGTAGGCTTGAAGAATAAGCACCGGTTCTCCTCCCTATTTATGGTCAGGGCAGCAGGAAAAGCCTGCCCTCCCCCGCGTCCAGCGGAATCTGCACACCCGGCATGTCCGGGCTCTCATCCCGGAGCGGCACTTCCGCCCCGGTGGACTTGTCCACCTCGGTGACCGCCCCGGCGGGCGCGTCAAAGGCCACCGTGGGCCATGCGGTGAAGGCGAAGCGGTAGTTCATGAGCATGACGGCGCGCCGTCCGTCGGCGTGTTTGAACGCGCCCACGAGGTAGTCGTTCGGCGGATCCACCGGATCCCGCGTGATGTCGGCAATGCCCGAACCGGCGAGGACGGTGGGTGGATCGTCCTCCGGCTTCACGCGGAACACGTTCGTGCTGTCCAGGCGCATCAGCACGGGGCCGAGGTTTTTCAGTTCGGCGTTGAGCCGCTTTGCCTGGGCCCAGTGGCGCGTGGGTGTGCCGTCACGGGCGATGATCGCCCCGCCCTTGGGGAATTCCGCTCCGGCGGGGGTCTGGTAGCAGAAATAGAGCACTCCGCGCGCGCCGTGCAGGAGGGACGCGTAAATCTGCCAGCGGAGTTGGTCCTCCGTCGGGTCCGTCTGAGGGCCGTAAGGCATGGTGTTGAAGAAGTTCCAGAAGGGGATGCCCTTCCTTTGCGCGTTTTCCCGCATCACCATGAGGTTGGCGCAGTATCCGTCGCGCCCGTCCCTGTCGGGTTTGAAGACGGGATAATGGTCCATGCTGAGCACGTCCACGCCGACCTCGTCCACGAACCGGGCCACATGCTCTTCGTAGGTGGGCGTGCCAAGTTGTGACGCCACCGCATAATTGGGAAACAGGTTGATATAGGCGAGTTTTCCGGGCCGCGCCTTCCGGACGGCGTCCACCTGGGCGCGCAGATCGGGGAAATCCTTTGCGCCTGGCTCGTCGCGCAGGGCGTAGCCCCAGCAGGCGTCCCCCGTGGGGAACATGTCCGGGGTCATGTTCGGGCAGGTGACAACGGCCTTAATGTCGTATTTGGCGCACAGGGAAAGCTGTTTTTCCAGCAGTTCAGGGTCTCCCTGCGCCGCCGAGCCGATGATCATGGTGAATCCGGCCTCGGCGATTTTCCGGTAACGCTCATCGGCCTTTTCGTCCAGCGGCGGATCCACCCAAAAGCCCACGGCGAAACGGTCCTGCACAAAACGGTCCGCAACCGGGGATGCCTTGGAGGGGGAATCCTTTGCCCCGACATGGACGCATCCCGCAAGGGTGGCCGAAGCACACAGGACAAGAAAGAGAAAATGAAATGCCGCCGGATGGTACGGGCGTGAACCGGGCATGTGAAGAACTCCCACGGGTTGGTCTGCCAATGACGGGGATAGTGTAGCCGAAAGAGGCGGCGTGTGGGAAACCAAAACCGGGCATGGGATTGCGGGCGGGCTTGTTCGTATAATGACCGGAAAGACAACCCACAAGGAGACAAGAGATGGCGAATTGGAATGCGGAGTCGGTGCTGGCGCTCTCCCGCGCGTTCATGGAGTCGCGTCTGCTGTTGACGGGCGCTGAACTGAACGTGTTCACGCTGTTGGCCGCGCCGCAGACGCTGGACGAGGCGGTGGCGGCGCTGGGTTCGGACCCGCGTGGCACGGAAATCCTGCTCGACGGACTGACAGCGATGGGGTTGCTCGAAAAGGCCGATGGACGCTACCTCTGCCCCGCTGAAACGGCGGCGGTGCTTTCGGCGGGCGCGCCGGGTTCGGTGCTGCCGATGGTGTTGCATGCCGCGAGCGTCTGGCAGCGCTGGTCGGAACTCAGCGAGGTGGTGCGCTGCGGCAAGAAGCACACGCCCCCCGCAGGCCTCTTTGAAAATGAGGAACTGAAGGCCTTCATCTTCGCCATGCACGTGGTGGGCCGCCATGCGGCGGACGCCATCGCGGCCTGCGCTCGTGCGGACGCCTCAAAGGCGCTGCTGGATGTGGGCGGGGCCACGGGCACCTATGCCGAGGCCTTTCTGCGGCGCTACCCGGAAATGCGCGCCACCGTGTTTGACCGCGCGCCGGTCATCGGAATGGCGGAGGAGCGGCTTGCGGGTTCGGATGTGCGTGATCGCATCTCGCTTGCGGCGGGCGATTTTTATTCGGATCCCCTTCCCGGCGGCCATGATTTGGTGTTGCTGTCCGCCATCATCCACCAGAACAGCCCGGAACAGAACATTGCGCTCTACAAGAAATGCCATGACGCGCTGGCGCCGGGCGGGCGCATCCTGATCCGCGACCATGTCATGAGCCCCGACCGCCTCCGCCCCGCAGGCGGCGCGATATTCGCGGTGAACATGCTGGTGGCCACGGAAGGTGGTAATTGTTACACGTTGGAGGAAATGAGGGAGACCCTGGAGGCGGCGGGTTTCCGCCGTGTGGCACTGGTGCAGGACGGGGAACGGATGGACGGCGTGGTGGAGGCGTTCAAGCCCTGAAACCGTTAACTGGCGCGCAACATCCCCCTAAATCCCCTTTAAAAGGGGGACTTAAGAAATATTTTATGGGTGTGGATGGGACGCTTACCCCTCCCGGTCCTGCGCCGCCTTCATTTCCAGCACCAGGTCCAGTCCGGACATGAGCGTTTGCATCGGCGTTTTCAGCACGCGCCGCGCCTTGCTGTTGTCCAGTGACGCGTCGTTGGGCCGGGGCGCTCGGCCGGGCATGGCGTTGGAATCGGTGGGGATGACCAGGGAGCTGGAGTAGCCGAGTTTCTCGGCAATCTGGCAGGCCATCTCGTAACGGTTGATGCGGGTGGAGCAGCCGAGGTGCAGGATGCCCGTGAAATCCCCCCCGGCGATTTCCAAAAAGGCCCCGCCCACGGTGATCACGTCCACCGGGGTGCGGATTTCATTTTCCGGAAACTTGGTCTGCTCCCCTTTCTTCCAGGCGTCAAAGGTTTTCGCAAGGAAGGAGTTGCCCGCGCCCAGCACCGGCAGGCCCATCACCAGCGAAAGCCGGGTGATGACGCCGTTTTCAAGGGTGTCCCGGACGATGCCCTCCGCCTTGATCTTCGTTTCCGCGTAGAAGTTCACCCCGTTCGGCGCGTCCTCCTCGGTGTACATGCCCTTTGTCCCGTCAAACACCGTGTCGGTGGAGCACAGGATCATCTTGGCACCCGAGTTGGCGCACAACCCCGCAAGCTGCCGGGTCACACCCACGTTGATTTGTTCGGCGGCTTCCTGGTTGTTCTGGCAGTAGTCGATGTCCGCCAGCGCGGCGGTGTGGATGACCGCGTCGGGGCGGGCTTCGTGAAAGGCCTCCCTCAACTGTGCCGTGTCGCACAGGTCAAACTGGAGACAGGTAAAATTCTCCCGCCGTTCCGGCTTTTCCACCAGCGAAAAGGCCCACACGTCCCAGCCGCCGCCGCGCAGGGCCTGCCACACCACGCTTCCCGCGACAAATCCACCGTATCCTGTGACCAAAAGCCGTTTTTGCATTTTCGGGTGTCTCCTTGCGGTGTTTCCCAGTTTCCCCGGTGCGGGTACGTTAGCAGTCTTTTGAATACCAGTCAAACAGACGGGATTTGCCGCGCGCCGGCAGGGTGCGTTATCGTAAACCACGCCTTTCGGGAAGTCCGGGGGCGGGTTGGATTATGCGGCAAACAAACCGGCGTCATGCGCCGGCAACAAGAAGGATTCAGCAGCATGGCAAAGGGCGTCAGTTCGGACTCACTCGCGTTGAACGTGGAAAAGGCGTACACGGGCAAGAAATTCCGGGTGGCCTTCATCGGTTGCGGCGGCATATCACACACGCACATGGCGGCGCTTTCGGAAATGAAAGACGTCGAAGTGGTGGCGGGTGTGGACATCAAGCCGGAGCGCCTGAAGCTGTTCGGTGACAAGTGGGGTGTGGATCGGCTCTACAAGGACTGGAAGACCATGCTGCGGGAGGTGAAGCCCGACGGCGTGAGCGTGTGCACCCCGAACGGCGTGCACGCCGCGCCCACGATTGACGCGTTGAACGCGGGCTGCCATGTGATTTGCGAGAAGCCCATGGCGATGAACCCGGCGGAATGCGAAAAGATGATTGCGGCGTCAAAGAAGTCGGGCAAAAAGCTGACCATCGGCTTCCAGTACCGCTACCACCCCAACACGCAGTTCCTGAAACGCGCACGGGACAACGGCGAGTACGGCGACATCATGTTTGTGAAGTGCCTGGCGCTGCGCCGCCGGGGCATCCCCAACTGGGGCGTGTTCGGCCAGAAAAAACTCCAGGGCGGCGGCCCCATGATTGATATCGGCGTGCACTGCATCGAGATGGCCCACTACGTGATGGGCTCCCCGAAGCCGGTGGCCGCCTCGGGGAACATCTGGACCTATTACGGCAACAAGCCCTCAAAGGTGGTCTGCCCCTGGCCCAACTGGGACCACAAGACCTACACCGTGGAGGATTTGGCCATCGGCCAGATTCGCTTTGAAAACGGCGCGATCCTCCAGATTGAGGCGAGCTTCGTGGCCCATATCGAAAAAGACATGTGGGGCTTTAATTTTATGGGCACCAAGGGGGGCGGCCAGTGGGATCCGCCCATGATCTTCGCCGACAAGAACGACACGATGGTCAACATCGCCCCGAATTATGTGGGCGACGACTGCTCCTTCGAGCATCTCTTCGACCTCAAGCTGCGCAACTGGGTGGACGGCTGCGTGAAGGGCACGCCCCACGAGGCGCCGGCCGAGGCGGGATTGGCGGTGCAGAAGATGCTTGACGGCGTTTACCGTTCCGCCGCGACGGGCCGCGAGATGGCCATCAAATAACAGGCTTTCCGGAAGACAACGTCCCATGGCGGGAGGCATCACATGGAAGAGCAGATATTCCGGGCGGATCCCGCGGGTCATGTGGTGTATTACCTCTTTCTTGTGGTCATTTCCCTTGCGCTGGGCGGCGTGGTGTGTTTTCTGCTGCGCCGTCCGGATCTGCGCCGGGTTGGATTTAAGGGAGGCCGGGCCTTTTCCCGTCTCACGTCAGTGCTTGCGGGGCTGGCGGTTGCGCTTCCTGTTGCCGGTTACGCGCATCATGACTGCTGGAGCCGGTTTTACGGCATAACCCGGACAGAACAGGGTCTGAGGCTGCATTTCCTGTTTCCCGCCAGAACGGTGGACACGGAGCGCGGTATTGCGGTGGAAACCGTGCCCGAAGCCCGCAAAGGAAGGCTCAACCACAGGATTGTGGTCCGCACACGGGATGGCCGGGAATATCTTAGCGCCTTGGTTCACCGGGAGGCGGCGGAAGAGGTCGCGGGCCGTCTCGCCGCGCTACCGGACCGCTGACAGTTTTACCATGGCCACGCCGTGCCGGGGCACTTCGGCCTCGAAGAATCCGTCGACGGTTACGGTGTCCTTTTGCCGCCAAAGGTCACGGATTTGGCATTTCCCGGACAGGCCCAATTCCGTCCAGTCAACCTTGAGTTTCTTTGGGGTCTTGTCAAAGTTGAACAGGCCCACCGCCTTTGATCCGTCCTCAAGGTCTTTTGCCAGCACAAACTCAGTGCGGGTCCTCCGGACAATGCGCCCCTGTTTTCCAAGGGGATCCTGGTCCACGTCAATCACCTCGTGATTGCATAGGACATTCAGGGTGAAGGGGTCCAGTTTGGCCATGTCGCCGCTGAAGATGAGCGGTGCGGCCATGAGACTCCACATGGACATGTAGGCGTACTGCTCGTTCGGGGTCAGGGTGGTGGGCTTCCCCTCCCCCATGCCCGCGGCGTCGCCCACCCAGCCGATGAGGATATAGTCCGGGTCGTTCCACGCGCCGGGGCGCGCGTATTCCCAGCGCCGCGCGTTGCTCATGCCGATGCCGAAACAGCCCGGCAGACGCGAATTCTTCTCCAGGCCCAGATCGCCCGTGGTACGCCAGCAGTTGCCCACGTCACCGCCCCAGGTCCAAACCTCGCCCATGCCGTACTGGCAGAGGTTGTGGACGATGTCCCGGTTTTGCTTTTGCAGGTGGTCCCACATGATTCGGTAGGGTTTGATCAGTTCCTCGCGCCCCTTTCCGGCTTTTTCCCCGTAGCTGCACCAGTCGTATTTCAGGAAGTCAAAACCCCATTCCGCAAAGGTCCGCGCGTCCAGCTCCTCATAACCAAAACTCCCCGCATACCCGGCGCAGGTGCGCGGACCGGGTGAAATGTAAAGGCCCGCCTTGAGCCCCTTCGCGTGGATGTAAGCGGCGAGGCCCGCCATGTCGGGGAAGTTCTTGTTGCCGAGCAGACGGCCGTTTTCATCACGCTGCGGCCCGCCCAGGATGGGATCGTCCGAGCCGTCCTTCACCATCCAGCAGTCGTCAATGTTGACGTACTGGTAGCCGTAGTCGGCCATGCCTGTGCCAATCATCTGGTCGGCGGCCTGGCGCATGACGGCGTCGGTCACGCGGTTGTAATGGATGTACCAGCTGTTCCAGCCCATGGGTGGGGTGAGGGCGAGGGTGTCCCCAACGACGATGCGGAAGTCGCGGCTCGACTCACCCAGGCTGTTTTTGGCGGTGAGCACGGTCTTGTGGGTTCCGGCGGCGGGAACGCTTCCGTTGATGACGCCCGTTTCAGCGTCAAGAGAAAGTCCTTCCGGAAGGCCCTGCGCGGAAAAGGTCATGGGCCGGTCGCCGGTGGCCGGAATGCGGTACAGGAAGGGGGAACCGGGGCGCACCCCATAGACCTTGGGACCGTTCACGCGTGGTTCCGCCGGGGCGGGCGGCGTGAGGAGGACGGCGTCCTCCTTCGGAGTATCCGTGGCGGCGGACACAGGCGGCGCGCCCGAGTACTCAAAGCGCGCGTTTGCCCAGTTGGCGTGGTCGAAGTTGACCCCGTCCTCCCCGTCGGTCACCACCAGTTCCACCTCCTTCAGGCCGGACAGGGAGACATCACATTTTTTGGCCTTCCCCCCCATTTTGCACACACCGCTGCGCCATAGTTCACGGTCGCCGGAAAGCACGATGAACTCAACGGATGCGGCGTCCGACCCGGCATGGTCGTCCACTCCGACCTCCGCCGAAAAGGAGGCGACTTTGCCGTCCAGCGACAGCCATAAGCTGCTTTCAGCGTGGGTGCCCACCCCCTTTTCGTACTTCTTTCCGCCGATACCCATCGGCTTGTCCGTGACGGAGCCGTTCTTTTTGGGACTGCCCCAGCCGCTGGACATGTCGGCAATGTTCAGTTCCTCAAGGCCAATGGTGGCCGCGAAGGAGATGCCTGAAACCGCAAGGGCAAACAGGGTCAGCAGGGATGAGTGGTGGCGCATGGGTTTGTTCCTTTTCGGCTTCTGTTTTCCGGTGAACGCCAGCATCATAGCCGCCTAAACCGGGTTATTCCAATTCCGCGCTTTTCTGGTGCAGCCATTCCTCCAGGTTGGTGTACCCATTTTTGTTGTCGTCGCTGTCGGGATTGCCGGGGAGGACAATTTCGGTGCGGGCGGGCGTCACTGAAGGCATCCCCCCCGCCTCGGCTGTGTTGTCGATTATTTTCCCGGTGCGATGGCGCACCGTGTCGGTGATCCGCTGGTCCACCGAGTCCCTCCGGGCCGGCCGGCTGCCCGCATGCGCCAGCACATAAGATTCTGTTTCCCCGGAAGGCAGCGTCGCCAGCGGTTCCAGCCGCACCATAGCCTTTGACGGGCCGGGAACAATCCGGGGACGGTTGGAAAGACGCCAGGAATGGCGCATGCGCCGTCCATCCGCCGCATTGCCGCAAAGGTCAAGATACGCCGCCGTGTGGGCGTCAAACTGAACCCAGCCCAGGGCCACATGACGCGCCGTGTCCGGGCCCGGTATAAGGACGTTGCCAAATGCGGAAACCCATGAGGGACCGGAATTCTCCCAGTCGCCCAGATGGATGGCGGCGTCGCCGGGGTTGTAAATGAGGTTGTTGGCCACAATCGCCGTCACATCGCCCTTCACGAAGGGGTTGCGGAGCATGTTATGGGCGAAGAGGCAGCCGATGACCGAAATGTTGCGGCCATGGTCACCGAGCAGCATGCCCTTGGAGTGTTCCCCCTTGGGATGGATGGAGTGCGAGAGACCCTCCGCCACAATACAATTGCTGAAGGTGACATCATGCACGCCCATGCCCCAGTGGCTCATGCCCTCGTCCACCGCCCAGGCCACCGAGCAGTGGTCCACCACCACATGGTGGCCGCCGCCGTTTTCCGGATAGACGGAAATACCGTCGCGCGCGTCCGGGGCCGGTCCTTCGGGCGCATCGCCCACCCGGATGGCCAGATGCCGCACCAGCACATTGTGGGTGACAATGTTCAGTCCGGCGCCGGAAAGGATGACTCCGGGCGCGGGCGCGGTTTCACCTGCCACGGTGGCAAAGGGTTGTGACAGGCGCAGATTGTCCCTGAGGTGGATGACGCCGCCCACCTCAAAAACAACGACCCTTGGTCCGGGCGTTTCCAATGCCTCGCGGAGGGAACCCGGTCCGGAATCGTCCAGTGTGGTGACGCGCACCACCACACCGTGCCGCCCCGCCGGGGTGTCCGTGCCAAATCCCTGCGCGCCCGGAAAGACGGGAAGCGCGCCGGTAAGATCGGTGAATGCGTTTGGGCAGGAAACTTTGGGCGCGGGGGCAAGACACCAGAGGAAGACGGCCAGCAGGGGAAGCAAAATTATGAGACCTGCGGCCAAAAACAGTTTTTTTTTAGTCATCAACAAGTTCCAATTAATGAGAGTCCGGGGGGTACACCTCTAACTCAACCACCTGCATCAGGTGCTGGCCGGTGGAATTGGCGAGGCCCGTCAGGCGGATATATTTGGCTGTGCGCGGGGTGAAGTTGTCCACCTGCCAGCCGCGCGCCTCAAAGACCGACTTGTCCACCGCCGCCTCCCACTGCCGTCCGTCCGGCGAAGTTTCCAGTGTGTAGGAGTAATACCGGTCATCAAGGTCAAAGAGCAACAATTGGGTGCGGCCGACCA
Source organism: Candidatus Hydrogenedentales bacterium (assembly GCA_041859375.1). GTDB lineage: Bacteria > Hydrogenedentota > Hydrogenedentia > Hydrogenedentales > CAITNO01 > JBHEKP01. Next base: position 9,511 of record JBHEKP010000108.1, read on the forward strand.
TGGCGGGCGCGGCCAGTTCAACCACCACGCTGCCGGGAATGTGAAACCACGAAAGGCCCGTGGAACCGGTGAAGGAGACCACATCCCCGTCAATCATCTTTTCAGGGGAAAGGGCCGGATTGCCGTCGTTGATGGCACCGGTGATTTTTGCGCCTTTCGACGCAAGGGCGAGATTCGCGTTTGACCGTTTTGGTGGGGCAGGAAGATTGGGCAGACGTTCCGGTTCCCGGGGTTGATAAGTGCCCTTCACGTAGCGGCAGACCGCATTATACATAGAGCGGCCCTTTTCAGCGTCCCGAAACAGCATTCCCAGCGCGCCGCCGCCCTCGTACCAGCCGGTCAATGCGCCGCGCATCCACCCATACTTTGCCCCGGCGTCCAGATAGTCCCAAAAGCGCCGGGCATGGGCTTCCGAGGAGAGGGCGCGCCCGTCAAACTCCATTTCCACACCGCCGCCAAAATGTCCGGCGCGGCGCGATGCGGAGGCCAGCCGCGCAAGGCCGCCGTCCCCGTCAAAGAAATAGTTGGGCTGGAGCATCATTGCGTCAAAACCCAGCCTGCGCCACTCCCCCACCCCAGCCGCGCTGAAATAGGGAATCCAGTAATGCAGCAGGCCATTGGCATGGAGCATGTCAGAGGTGTTTTGGACAATCGGAAAATCCATTTCCCCAATGCTTTCCCCGGTCCAGTAAAATCCGCGCAATTTCAGATGGGGATAACTCCCGGCGGAAAAACGTGCGCAAACCGTGTCCACATACCAGCGCAGGGCCTCCTGCCGGTTGGTTTCATTGCCAAAATCCAAGGATGCGTTTCCGCCGGGGAGCGTCCCGAAATTAGTGATTTCACGAAGGGGCACCGGCAGGGTGATGAAGACATTAACGGTATGGTCCGGTTGTCCAAGTTCTGTTCCAATGGCGGCGACGCACCGCTCCAGTCCAATAAGGCCGGAATCCGGACGGAACCACGCATTGGCCAGCCATTGCCAGTCCCTGATGTCCGGCTGGGTCTTCTCCTTGGCGTGATAATAAAGTTGTTTGCCGTCGTCTGTGGCGAATTCGATGAAGAGGAAACTGTCAAAAAGCCAGTCGGCGGCCTTGTTGTCGCTGTTGACGACCGCCACATAGGGGCGCAGGGACTCGGCGGTCCAGGCTGGACGGCGCGCCTGGCCGTGGTAAAGCAGGCAGAGGTGGTTGACAGCGCCCTGTGCCGTTGCTCCCTGCCGCAGGAATTCCTCGCCGGTGGATGTGTCCGGCGCGGCAAGGGCCGCCAACAGGATAAAAATAAGGGGCATGGCTAAAGTCTTCCCACTGTGTATGAGAGCTTCGCTTTACTGTCCAGCCTGCTGGCATAATACGGGGAGTTTTCCATTTAACACAAGGGAAAGTGGCGCAATGAAAACAAAATCCGGCGTGTTTGGCGTGTTCTTGGTGGCGATTTTTTGCGTGTCGGCTTTTGGCCAGTCCGGACCCGGCCACCGGGCCGACTGGATGCGCGAGGCTCAATGGGGCGTGTTTTGCCATTACATGGCCGACACAGTGCTCAAGGGGCAGGAGCTCACCCCCGAATTGTGGAACAAGACCGTGGAAGCTTTTGACGTGGAGGGTCTCGCGGATCAACTAAAATCCGTCGGGGCGCGCTATTTTGTGCTCACCCTGGGACAGAATTCCGGGTACTACTGCTCCCCCAACGCAACTTATGAGCGGATAGTGGGGAATGAACCGTCGAAATGCTCCACCCGCGACCTGCCCGCCGATCTTGCCAATGCGCTGGCCAAAAGGGGCATCCGGTTGATGGTCTACCTTCCCGCCGGGGCGCCGGACAGGGACGAAAAGGCCAAGGCCGCCTTCGAATGGAAACCGGGCGAGTTTCCCCTTTGGACCTATGAGAACGGCAAGCCCAAGGGGCGGGATGACCGGCTGGTCAATTTTCAGAACAAATGGGAGTCGGTAATCCGGGAATGGTCGGAAAGATGGGGTAATAAGGTCTGCGGCTGGTGGTTTGACGGATGTTATTACCCGGACGCCATGTACCGCCATGACGACGCGCCCAATTTCGCCAGTTTTGCCGCCGCCGCCCGTGCGGGCAACCCGGACAGCGCGGTGGCGTTCAACCCCGGCGTGCTGGATCCCGTGATCACGCTTACCCCGGAAGAGGACTATACGGCAGGGGAAATAGGCGATCCGGACAAGCTGGTCTGCCCCGGTCCAAAGGTTGGCGCGGCGCAGTATCAGATGCTGAGTTATATTGGAAAATGGTGGTGCGGCGCACCGCCCCGGTTCACGCCGGAGCAGGTGGCCGAAATGACCCAAAAGATTACCGGAAAGGGCGGCGCGGTCACTTGGGACGTGCCCCCGGAAGCCAGCGGCCGCATATCAGAAGAGTTCCTGCCCCATCTGCGCGCCGTGGGCGCG
>JBHEKP010000266.1:0-14199 GCA_041859375.1 Candidatus Hydrogenedentales bacterium
AATTTCTCGCTGAACATGCTCCAGGTGTACCCGGAGTACCTGTCGGACCCGAAGGTGCTGCTTTGCCCCTCGGACCCGCGCGGTGTTGATCCGGCGCAGCGCTTCAACGAGGCGGACAACCTTGCCATGGTGTGGAACGGCAGCGGCATGGGCGCCACGGCGGGCGTGCCCAACACCGAGTTCTACCCCTGCGAGCACAACAACAACAACGCCAGCTACATTTACTTCAACTGGGCGATCTACTCCCCCGGCATCACCGATGATCCCCATATCTTCACCTCGGTGGGTAATGGCCAGTCCACGCAGTTGCTGAATGAAATCACGACCTACTTCTCCTCCAAGCCGTCGGTTCCCGCGGACATCGTGGCGGCCTTCGCCAACGTGCTGCTCCAGATCTACACCACCCTCAACGGCGGCAACCAGCAGGCCATTGACCAGGTGATGTCGGACATCGACACCGGCGCGAGCCTCACCCTGTACCGTTTCCGCGAGGGCATCGAGCGCTTCCTGATCACGGACATCAACAACCCCGCCGCGAGCAACCAGGCGCAGAGCGAGCTGAGCGTGATCTCGGACAACATCTCCACCGACCTGAGCGATCAGGGTTCCTCCTTCAACCATGTGCCGGGCGGATCCAACGTGCTGTACATGGACGGCCACGTTGAATTCCTGAAGTACCCGAACGAGTGGCCCGTGAGCCCGCTTGTGGCGGCGCTGGTCGGCACCCTGTAATTCGCCATCCCCCGGAAGCATTCCCCCCCGGCCGTTGCCATTGCGGCGGCCGGGGGTTTCTTTTTCCCGCATTGGGTGTCTTGGTTATAAACCCTGCGGAATGGTAACAAGTTACCATTAATGCAGTAGCACCAATCATGCAATGGTTGGTCCAATTAAATGCTTGCGAAAAAAGCGAATGTGGTGTAATCTTTTACCGAGCGGTGTGCCGTATGCCTGCCGTGAGAGACATCATCCAAACTAAGGGCAATCGCCCAAGGAGTGAACTGTCATGAAAAAACGCGGATTTACCCTCATCGAACTTCTGGTGGTTATCGCCATCATCGGCATTCTGGCGGCGATCCTGCTGCCGGCGCTGGCGCGTGCGCGCGAGTCTGCCCGCCGTTCGAGCTGCCAGAACAACCTGAAGCAGCTTGGTCTTACCATGAAGATGTACGCGAACGAGTCCAAGGGCCAGCAGTTCCCCACCATTTCCTATTACCACTGCGACGCCCCCACGACCATTTGGGCCAATTTCGCGCTGAACGCCATCCAGGTGTACCCGGAATACCTGTCGGACCCGAAGGTGCTGCTTTGCCCCTCGGACCCGCGCGGTGTTGATCCGGCGCAGCGCTTCAACGCGGCGGACAACCTTGCCATGGTGTGGAACGGCAACGGCATGGGCGCCACGGCGGGCGTTCCCAACACCGAGTTCTACCCCTGCGAGCATGACAGCACCAACTCGAGCTACCTGTATTACAACTGGGCCATTTTTGTGCCGGGTGTCACCGATGATCCGCACATCTTCACCGCCACGGGATCCGGGCAGGAGACGGCTCTGATCAACGAGATCGTCACCTATTTCAGCTCGAAGCCGACGGTGCCCGCCGACATCATCTCCTCCTTCGGCACGGTGCTGCTCCAAATCTTCAACGTGCTGCGGGCCAACGACCAGACGGCGATTGACCAGATCATGTCGGACATTGACACCGGGTCGAGCCTGAAGCTGTACCGCTTCCGCGAGGGCATCGAGCGCTTCCTGATCACGGACATCAACAACCCGGCCGCGAGCAGCCAGGCGCAGAGCGAGCTGAGCGTGCTGTCGGACAACATCAACTCCGACCTGAGCGACACGGGCGGCTCCTTCAACCACGTTCCGGGCGGATCCAACGTGCTGTACATGGACGGCCACGTTGAATTCCTGAAGTACCCGAACGAGTGGCCGGTGAGCCCGCTTGTGGCGGCGCTGAACGGCACCCTGTAATCCCCATCCCCAAGACAACGCGACCCCGGCCGCCCTTCGACACGGCGACCGGGGTTCCTGTTTTTTGGGTGAAGGAATCAGTCCTTCGCGGACTTGGGGTCGAGGGCGTCGCGGAGCCCGTCGCCCAGGGCGTTCAGGGCGAAGAGGGTGAGCGAGAACACCACGGCGGGCGCGAAGAGCAGCCAGGGATACTCCTCCATGGTGTCCACGCCGTCCTTGATGAGCAGGCCCCAGGAGCTCATGGGCGGCTGCACGCCGAGCCCGAGAAAGCTCAGGAAGGCCTCCAGCAGCATGACACGGGGCACGGTGAGCGTGGCGTAGATGATCACGGGGCCGAGGGTGTTCGGGATGACATGGCGCAGGAGGATGCGCAGGGGGTGCAGGCCCATGACCACGGCGGCCTCCACGAATTCGCGGCGGCGCAGCGACAGGGTCTGGCCGCGCACGATGCGCGCCATGGTGAGCCATTCAACCGCGCCGATGGCCATGAAGAGGAAGATGAAGTTGCGCCCGAAAAACACCATGAGGATGATGACGAAGACGGTGAAGGGCAGGGCGTAGAGGATGTCCACCACGCGCATCATGAGCGCGTCCACCCGCCCGCCGAAATAGCCCGACGCCGCGCCGTAGAGCACGCCGATGAGCAGCGACACGGCGGTGGCGGCCAGCCCCACCAGCAGGGACACGCGCCCCCCGAACAGCAGGCGCGCGCACAGGTCGCGCCCCAGGGGATCTGTGCCCAGCCAGTGCGCCGCGGAGGGCGGGGCCGCGCCCAGGGCGGTGTCCTGCCCGTCGTAGGTGTGCGGCACCAGCCAGGGCCCCGTGACGACCGCGGCGGCGACGCAGGCCAGCACCACGAGCCCGGCCATGGCGAGCCGGTTGCGGCGGAGCCTGCGCCAGGCGTCCCTGCCCAGGGACACGCCCCGCTCCGCCTCCTCCGGCTCCGGCAACGGTTTGTTGTTGATCGGGTCCGCCATGGGTCAACGCTCCCGGACGCGCGGGTCGAGCACGGCCAGCGCGAGGTCGGCGGCAAGGTTGAGCAGCACCACCAGCACGGCAAAGACCAGCACCGCGCCGATGACCATGGTGTAGTCCCGGTTGAACGCGGACTCCACAAATTCCCTGCCCAGCCCGGGGATTTGGAACACCGTCTCCACCACGAAGGAACCGGTGAACAGGCCCGCCGCCGCCGGACCGAGAAAGGCCACCACCGGCTGGAGCCCGCCGCGCAGGCCGTGGCGCAGCACGACGCGCGCCTCGGACAGGCCCTTCGCGCGGGCGGTGCGGATGTAGTCCTGGGCCATGACCTCCAGCATGCCGCCCCGCGCCAGCCGCGCGATGTACGCGGCGTACATCGCGCCCAGCGTGAGGGTGGGCAGGATTTTGTGCGCCGGGGTGGACCAACCGGCCACGGGCAGCCAGCCCAGCCAGAGGGAGAACACCAGCACCAGCAGGGGGCCCAGCACAAAATTGGGCAGGCAGATGCCGAGCATGGCCAGGGACATCGCGCCGTGGTCCACCATCGAGTTGGGGCGGTGCGCCGCCAGCACGCCCGCCGCCAGGCCGAAAAACACCGCCACCGCGAGGGCATACAGCCCCAACTCCAGCGACACGGGGAAACGCAGCAGCATCCATTCGGTCACGGTGCGCCCCGGCTTGCGGTAGGACGGCCCCAAGTCGCCGCGCACCACGCCGCCGAGATAGTCCAGGTACTGGCGGAACAGGGGCTGGTCCAGGCGGTAATGGGCCTCCAGCCGGGCGAGCACCCTGGGATCGGCGCGCTTGTCCGTGTCGAAGGGGCCGCCGGGCGCGAGGCGCACGAGGAAAAAGGCGATGGTGATCACCGCGAGCAGCACGGGCACGGCCTCCAGCAGGCGGCGCAGCATATACAGGATCATTGCGCGCCCCCCGCCGGTTCCAGCCAAAGATCCTGCCAGCGGATATAGCCGAGGGGGTTGGTCACCAGCCCGCGCAGTTCCCGCGCCTGCAGAAAGACCCAGGTGTAGAAGTACACCGGCGCAATGGGGCACTCCCCGAGGAGCAACTCCTCGGCCTGTCTCAGCAAGTCCCGCCGCCGGGCGGGATCGGCCTCGGCGTAGGACGCGCGGATGAGTTCGTCAAAGGCGGGCGAGGACCAGCCGGTGCGGTTGTTGCCCGCGCCGGTGAGGAAGCATTCCAGGAAATTGACGGGATCCGCCACGTCGGCTATCCAGGAGGAGCGGGCCACCGAGTAATCCAGCGTGTTGAGCGCGGTCAGGTAGACCTTCCAGTCCTGGTTGAGCAGGCGGGCGTCCACCCCCAGGTTTTCGCGCCACATGCGCTGCACCGCCTCGGCGATGGTGCGGTGCGCGTCGGAGGTGTTGTAGAGAATCTCCACCGGCGGAAGGCCCTTCCCGCCGGGGAATCCGGCCTCCGCAAGCAGTTCGCGCGCCCGCGCCGGATCGAAGGGGACCCGCACGCCCGTTTCGTATCCCGCGAGTTCGGGCGGCACAAAACGGGCCGCCGGGGGCTCCCCGGCCTTCATGACGTTGCCCGCGATTTCACCCCGGTCCAGGGCCATCGCCAGGGCGCGCCGCACCCGCACGTCGGTGAAGGGGGGCCTTGTCACATTGAACCGGTAAAAATAGACCCCCAGGTAGGGCGCGGTGTGGAGCAGTTCCGGATGCTCCCGGCGGTAGATGGGAATCTTGTGCATCGGCACCGTCGCCGTCAGGTGGAGCAGCCCCGCGCGGAAGGCCCGCTCCTCGGTCTGCTGGTTGTCCATGGGGAAATACTCGATGCCGTCCGGACGCACCGCCGCCGCGTTCCAGTAGTGCGGGTTGCGCCGCACCCGCAGCACGTCGTTCGGCTGCCAGTCCGCGAGCATGAAGGGGCCGTTGCCGACCAGGTTGCCGGGGCGGGTCCAGGCGGTGCCGCGCTCGTCCATGGCCCCGAATTTTTCAACCGCGGCGCGGGGCACCGGATACCAGGCGAAATGGACCTGCATGCGGAGGAAGTAGGGCGTGGGATTGGCCAGGGCCACCTCCAGGGTGGCCGGGTCAACCGCCCGCGCGCCCACGGCGGAGAAATCATCCGTCTCCCCCAGGTTGAAGGCCCGCGCGCCCCTCAGGCAGTGGAGCATGTAGGCGTATTCGGAGGCCATCGCGGGGGAGAGGATGCGCCGCCAGCCGTAGACGAAATCCTCCGCCGTGACGGGCGAACCGTCGGACCAGCGCGCGTTGGGGCGCAGGTGGAAGGTGTAGAGCAGCCCGTCGGGGGAGATCTCCCACCGTTCCGCCACGCCGGGCACGGGTTCCAGGGTTGCGGGGTCAATTCCGGCCAGCCCCTCGAAAAGGGCGCTGAGCACCCGGTGCTCCGCCACGCCCGACACCGCATGGGGGTCCAAATCCTGGACCTCCGCGCCGTTGCCCGCGCGGATCACCATGCCGGTGAGCGCGTCGGGGTCGGCGCCGGAACACCCCGCCGCCAGAGCCGCCAGTGCGGCAAGTCCGGCGCGGAATAGATGCGATTTCAACGGCATGGGGCGTTCCCGCAGGGTTGCGCCGCCGTACCCTCCGGCGGCCCGCGCGAATTATCCCCCGCAACCCCGGCACGCTGCAAGCAACGGGCCGCCGGGGCAAGGGGCGCGATTTCTGAAACTGCTAATTATGTGTTTGTCCCGCAGAAAAAGGGCCGCCCCGTGCGGGGAAATTTTGCCGCCGGGTTGCTTTTGGGACGCTTTTTGTGGTGAAGTTTGGTGTTTGAGCCCCGGGGGAGCGGGGGATAAACGGGTTTGTTTGCCTGTTCCGGCCATGCGGGAACGGTGAAAATAACAAGGATAACCTACAGTGAAACTGGTGATAGTGGAGTCTCCGGCCAAGGCCAAGACGATAGAAAAATTCCTTGGCGGCGAATACAAGGTGGTGGCCAGTTACGGCCATGTGCGCGATTTGCCCGCGTCCGCGGACGAGATTCCGGAGGAGTTCCGCAGCCAGCCGTGGGCGCGGCTTGCGGTGGACGTGGACAATGACTTCAAGGCGGTTTATGTGGTGCAGAAGGACAGCCGCCGTCACCTTGCGGCGGTGAAAAAACTCTGCAAGGAGGCCGAGGAGGTCATTCTCGCCACCGATGAGGACCGGGAGGGGGAGTCCATCAGCTGGCACCTGCTGGAGGAGCTGAAGCCAAAGGCGCCGGTGACGCGCATCGCCTTCCATGAAATCACGAAGTCGGCGATTCAGCAGGCCATGGCCTCGCCCCGGCAGGTGAACGACCAACTGGTGCGCGCCCAGGAGACGCGGCGCATTCTGGACCGTCTTTTCGGCTATGAACTGTCGCCGGTGCTCTGGAAAAAGGTGAAAACCAAGCTGAGCGCGGGCCGTGTGCAGAGCGTGGCGGTGCGGCTGGTGGTGGAGCGGGAGGAGGAGTGCCGCGCCTTCCGCCGCGCCCAATACTGGGACGTGCAGGCGGCCCTGTCGGCGGCGGGCCGGGAGTTTACCGCCGATTTGGTGTCCCTGGACGGGCGGCGGCTGGCGCAGGGCAAGGATTTCGACGCTTCCACGGGCCAGTTGAAGGGCACCGGAAGCGAACGGCTGGCCTGGCTTGACGAGGCGGGCGCGGCGGCGGCGGCCGGGGCATTGCAGGCCAACACGCCCTGGCGGGTCGTCTCGGTGGAGCAGAAGGAGGCGCGTCAGCGTCCAAATCCGCCCTTCATCACCTCCTCCCTGCAGCAGGCGGCCTCGTCGGTGTGCGGTTTCTCGCCCCGGCGCACCATGGAAATCGCCCAGCGGCTGTACGAGGGCAAGGACCTCGGCGGGGGCGAGCGCGAAGGCCTGATCACCTACATGCGAACCGACTCGGTGGTGCTCAGCGAGAAGGCGCTGCGCGAGGCGGGCGAGCAGATCGAACGGATGTTCGGCGCCAAATACCATGAGCGGCGGCAGTACACCACGAAATCGAAGATGGCGCAGGAGGCCCACGAGGCCATCCGCCCCACCCGCTTCGACCGCACGCCCGACTCGCTGCGGCCCTATCTTGAGGCGGACGAGCTGAAACTTTACCGTCTGGTGTGGAACCGCGCGCTGGCCTCGCAGATGGCCGACGCGGAACTGCTCAAGACCACGGCGGATTTTGAGGCGAAGGCGGACGGGGGGCGCACGGCGGTGCTGCGCGCCGCCGGTTCGGTGGTGAAGTTCCCCGGATTCCTGCGGGTCATGGAGGGATTGAACAAGGAGGCGGAGCTGCCGCCGCTGGCGGAGGGCATGGAGGCGGGCCCCGGCAAGGCCGTTGCGGTGGCGAGGGTCTCCCCCGTGTCCCACGAAACGCAGCCGCCCGCCCGGTACACCGAGGCGTCGCTGGTGCGCCGCCTGGAGGAGGAGGGCATCGGCCGCCCGTCCACCTACGCGCCCACGATCTCCACCATCCAGCAGCGCGGCTACGTGCAGCTTGTGGACAAGGCGCTGGCCCCGACCATCCTGGGCATCGCGGTCACCATCCTGCTGCGCGGCCATTTCGCGGAGTATGTGGACATCGGCTTCACCGCGCAGATGGAGGACGTGCTGGACGCCATCGCCGGGGGCGGGCAGGACTGGCTCGCCTTCCTGAAGAATTTCTACCACGGCGACAAGAAGGCCGGCACGCTCGGGCTGAAGCCGCGCATCAAGGACGAGCTGGAGCGCATTGAATACCCCGTGATTCCCATCGGCATCGCTTCGGACGGCCAGCCCCTGGTGGTGCGGCTGGGCCGCAGCGTGCCCTTCATCCAGCGGGGCGAGGGCGGCGAGGGCAACACGGCGTCCCTGCCCGCGGCGGTGCAGTATGACGAGCTGACGGTGGACAAGGCGCAGGAACTGCTCGAAACGGGCGCGCGCGTCAGCGAGGGGTTGGGCGACGACCCGAAGACGGGACTGCGCGTGTACGCCTTTTCCGGGATTTACGGCCCCTATGTGCAGCTGGGCGAAGGCGGCGAGGGCAAAAAGCCCAAGCGGGTCAGCCTGCCCAAGGGCATGGCGGTGGAGCAGGTGACGCTGGAGACGGCGCTGAACTACCTGTCCCTTCCCCGCCCCCTTGGCACCCATCCCGAATCGGGCAAGATTGTGTCGGCCAACCTGGGCCGTTTCGGCCCCTATGTGGGGTGCGACGGCGAATTCCGAAGCCTGCAAAAGACGGACAACGTGTTCACCATCGGCCTGGACCGGGCGCTGGAACTGCTCGCCCAGCCGAAGCGCGCCTCCAAGCGGCTGCTGCGCGAACTGGGCAAAACGCCGGACGGGGAGACGGTTGTGTCCCTCTTTGAGGGCAAATACGGCCCCTATGTGACCGACGGCGAGGTCAACGCCACCCTGCCCAAGGGCGCGGACACGGACAAGGTCACCCTGGAGGAGGCGCTGGCCCTCATCGCGCAGGCGAAGGAAAAGAAGCCCGCCCGCAAGGCGGCCCCCCGCAAGCGCGCCGCCGCGGTGAAAAAAGCCCCGGCCAAAAAGGCCCCCGCGAAGAAAAAGGCCGCGGCAAAGAAGAAACCGGCGGCGAAGAAGAAAAGCGTCTGACCGAAGGACGAACCAAGTCCCCCGGAACCGCATGGTTTCGGGGGGCTTTTTTTTCAGCGCCCGTCCAGGACCTTTGCGAGGCGGCGGTCATATTTGGGGCCGGTGAGGACGCGGATGGCGCGCGGGAGCATTTCGATGGTGGCGGGCAGGATGCCGGGCACCTCGCCGTCGGTGTTGATTTTGGTTTGCTCGGGGGATTCGACGCGGATGATTTTGCCGCGGGTGAAGGAGACCACGTCGGGGCGGGATTCGAGGCCGCCGCGGTAGATGAGGGGGAGGCTGCGCAATGCGTCCCAGAGCGCGACGGGACCGATGATGTAAATGTCGAAAAGGCCGTCGTCCAGCCGCGCTCTGGGCGCGACATGCATGCCGCCGCCGTCGTAGCAGCCGTTGGCGATGATGATTTCCTTGACCGCCTGCTCCCGGACTTCGCCGTCGATATCAATGCGCATGGTCCGGTCGCTGTAGGTGAAGAGGGCGCGCAGCGCGCCCCAGCAGTAGGAGAAAAAGCCGCCCAGGGCCTTGGTGTTGCGGTTGACCTGCCAGACGACCTCGCCGCCGATGCCGATGCGGCTGGTGTTGAGGAAATAGCACATCACCTCGCCGCCGCCGGGGCGGGCGCAGGTGATGCGCGCCATGTCCGCGGCGACCACGTGGTCGGTGTCGAGCAGTGGGATTGCGGCGGCGCCGTTGGGCATGCCGAGGGTGCGTGCGAGGTCGGAGCCGGTGCCTGCGGGGAGAAGGGCCAGCACGGCGTCGGGGTTGACGGGGGATGCGCCGTCGTAGAAGCCGTTGGTGACCTCGAAGTGGGTGCCGTCGCCGCCGACGCTCACGATGCGGGTGTGCCCCTCCCAGAGCATCCTGCGGGTGAGGTCCACGGCGTGGTTGGGATATTCGGTGAGGCAGACGGTGAAGTCCCGGTGGCGGGCCCGGACGGCCTCCAGCAGCGCGGGCCACCGTTTCCCCGTGCGGCCGTGGGCCGAGCGCGGGTTCACGATGAAGGCCATCTTTTCGCCGGGGGGCATGCGCGGCGTCCGCCCGTCAGACCCGCACGTCCGAGGTCACCTGATTCCGACCCCGGTGCCGCTCGAGCACGGGGTCCACCTCGTCGCGGATGAATTCCTCGACCTGCTCGGGGGCGCGGCCCACAAACTCGCGCAGGTCGAGCACGGCGTTGATTTCTTCGCGGGTCATGCCGATGACGGGGTCGGCGGCGAGGCGGTCGAGGAGATCGTTGTCGCCGCCCTCCTCCTTCACGCGCGCGGCGGCGGCGTGGGAATGGGTGCGCACGGCCTCGTGGAGGTCCTGGCGGTCGCCGCCCCGTTTGACGCCGGCCATGATGATGTTTTCCGTGGCCATGAAGGGCAGCTCGGCCCAGAGGTGCTTTTCGATGACCCTGGGGTAGACCTTGGGGGCCTCCATGACGTTGAGCCACAGGTTCAGCACGCCGTCGGCGGCGAGGAAGGCCTCGGGCAGGCTGAGCCGCCGGATGGCGGAGTCGTCGAGGGTGCGCTCGAACCACTGCACGGCGGTGGTGAGCTCCCCGTGGAGGGGGGACACCATGAGGAAGCGGGACAGGGCGCAGATGCGCTCGCAGCGCATGGGGTTGCGCTTGTAGGCCATGGCCGAACTGCCCACCTGGGTGGACTCGAAGGGCTCCTCGACCTCCTTCATGTTCGCCAGCAGGCGCATGTCCGTGGCGAACTTGTGGGCCGACTCGCCGATGCCCGCGAGGGCGCGGAGCACATGGGTGTCGAGCTTGCGGGTGTAGGTCTGGCCGGTGATGGTGAAGGAGTTTTTGAAGCCGAGCTTTTCCGCCACGCGCCGGTCGAGGGCGCGCACCTTTTCGTGGTCGTTGTCGAAGAGTGCCATGAAGGAGGCCTGGGTGCCGGTGGTTCCCTTGACGCCCCGGCAGCGCAGGCGTCCCAGGAGGTCCTCGATGTCCAGCACGTCCATGAGCAGGTCCTGCGCCCAGAGGCAGGCGCGCTTGCCCACGGTGACCACCTGCGCGGGCTGGAAGTGGGTGTATCCCAGGGCGGGCAGGTCCTTGTGCGCCAGGGCGAAGGCGCGCAGCCTGTCGAGCACCGCCGCGGCGCGGGTGAGCAGCATTTGCAGGCCGTCGCGGATGAGGATGAGGTCGGTGTTGTCGCCCACATAGCAGCTTGTCGCGCCGAGGTGGATGATGGGCCGGGCCTTGGGCGCGACGTCGCCGAAGGCGTGGATGTGGGCCATCACGTCGTGGCGGGTCTTGCGCTCGTACTCGCGGGCCTTGTCGTAGTCAATGTCGTCCAGGTGGGCCCGCATCTCTTCGAGCTGTTCGTCGGTGATGGGCAGGCCCAGCTCCTGCTCGGCCTCGGCCAGCGCGAGCCAGCACCGCCGCCAGGTGGAAAATTTGCGGTCGTTGCTCCAGAGCCGCGCCATTTCCCTTGTGGCGACGCGCTCCACCAGCGGGGACACATATTCCGAGGTCATGAAAAATATTCTCCGCGCCGTTTGCGTGACGGCGTTCTGTCTCTGGGGCCGGGGGTTACTCGGGACGGGGCGCATCCTTCGCGAAAAGCTCAAAGCCCTTGTCCGTGGCCACGGCGGCCACGGCGGTGACCGCGTTTTCCCGCTGCGCGAAAACGCCGCCGCCGATAAGATAGTCGCAGGCGTCCTCGGCGGTCTCCACGGGGAACTCGTCGCCGTGGTCCGCCTTGATGGTGTTCTCCTCGTAGGTGGCCACGTACAGGAGACGCCCGTAGTTCAGGGGGATGCGCTCCACCTGGAGGCCGTCGTGGCGGACAATGCCCAGCCAGCCCGCGCCGTCGCGCTTGTCCACCACCGCGGTGATGCGGGGCGTGTTGTAGCTGTCCTTTTCATAGTCCAGCGCCATGGAGGAGATGAGGATGGCGTCGCGGGGGGGCATGCCCTGGTCGATCTTTTCCGCGATCACGTCGGTGTGGCCGCCGTTGGTGACCACGGCCACCTCGCCCTGCCGCACCACCCGGACGCAGTTGTAGGCGATGTAGGGGTTCTTGTGCACGTCCATCTCGAAGCCGGATTTTGGCACAATACTCACCTTGTTCTCGCCAACCACGGCGGTGCGGTTGGGAAAGGAGCGGCTCGACACGCGGTAAACCGCGCTGAGGCGGCCGTCTTCGGTGCGGGCGACACTGACTATCCGTCCGACATACATTGGGGATGTCCTCCTGGGTTGGGTTGCATCTCTTGGCGGCCATTATAGCCCATGGGGCCGGGGCGGCGCGAAACCGGACGCGGCCCCGCCCCTGTTTTAGCGCTGTTTTGCGGCGGCGATGACCGGGGCGAGGTCAACCCCCAGGGGCTGCCCGGTGTTCACCTTTTCACGGGCGCGGCGCAGCGCGTCCACCGCGCCGGGCGGCACATCCACGCCGGTCCACCAGTTCATCTTCTCGCTGTAGCACCAGGCGTAGCGGTCGGACGACAGGAGGGCGTGGTAGGCGTTGTGCTCCAGCCAGAGGGGCCGCTCCTCCGGGGTCATCTTGCTGCCAAGCACGGGGTCGGCGCGGAGTCCGAAGTACTGGTCAACGTACATGGCCTGCCCCGCGCGCCCCTGGGCGCGGTATTTGCCGTGCAACGCCGGGTCCACCAGGAACAGCGCGCCCTGGGTCATGCGGTGGTAGGCCTCGAAATAGGGCGCGGAGGACTCGTAGTAGTAGGAGTTCTCATTGCCGTCCACAAAGGTCGCGGCGGCGGAAGCCCCCTCCAGCATGCCGTTGAGGAAGGCGGGATAAAGCCCGTAGGGATGGGCGGCGAGGGCCTTGGTGCGTTCCGCCGGGTCCATGGGCTTCTGCAGTTCCGCGAAAAGGGCAAATTCGTAGAGGAATAGCATGACGGGTCCGGGGAACTCGCGTTCCACGGCGCGCATGAACTGGGCACCGCGCAGGCGCACCTGACGCTGGTACTCCTCGAAGGAGACGGCGGTGCGGCGCGCGGCCTGGGCGTAGTCCCAGGGAGTCTGGCCATAGGGCTCGGGGTCAAAGCAGATGCCGGCGCAGCGGCCAATGCGGGCGGCGCGGGCCACGAGCGCCGTGTTGTTTTCCACCGCCCTCCAATGATCGTCGTTGAACCAGTCCTGGGTGCTGGCGGCCCACATGATGAGAAAGTTGTCGGTCATGCGCGTCCACTCAATCTGGCGGAGGTTATCGTAGTCCGCGGCGAATTTTTCGCGGGGCCACGCCTCGGGTTCCAGCACGTTGCCGCCGCCCTCGAGCCGGAATATGACGCCGTCGAAGGGCTGCTGCTCCATGGCGGGCAGGTTGGCGCGGATGAACGCGGGGGTGGGCACGTCCCAGCCGTATTCAATGAGCTTCTTCTCCGGGCCGTCGGCCCAAAGGCCCGGAATCACTGCCAGCGCAAGGGTCAGCATCAGTAAATGTTTCATTGTCTTTCCTCCTGTCATGACCGCCGTGGAAAAGGCTCATCCACGGCAAAACCGGCGTACAGTTCGGGGAGTGCCTCGATGAGCGCGGCCTGGTGCGCCTGCGGATCGGCACGGTAAAAGATGCTGAAATTGGAGGGCTTGTCCGTGGGGGCAAAGTCGAACTGGCCGTCGTCATCCACGTCAATGGTGCAGGGCAGCAGCTCCGTGCGGACGGGCGCATCGTCCGGCTTCACCTCCCCGGCGGGGACAATGCGTCCGCCCGCGCCGGGACGGCGCACGAGCCGGTGGTTGGCCGCCCGCATCCACACGTCCGTCTCCCAGACGTTGTGGGGCAGGGCGGCGATGCGGTCCACCACCTCCGGCGGCGGGTCCTGCTCCATGGCGGCGAGGAAATCGGGCCGGGCGCTTCGTTCGAAGGCGTAGGCCAGATAACGGCGCAGCGGCGGGGTGACGCGGCGGATGAGGCTGAAGTCGGGCAACCGCCAGAAGGTGTTGTGCGGCCCGAGATCAAAGGCGTCCTTCTGGGTGCCGCAGGGATATATGGCCACGGGCAGGTCGGAGCGGAGAATCCGGACAAAGGCGTGGACGTCAAGATTCACGTTCCACTCAAGAAAGCCGCGGGGCGCGGCCCCCGCGCATAGGTGTATTAGGCGCACTTTTTCCCGGAGCAGTTGCGGGTTGCGGTTGTATGCCACGGCGAGGGGCCGGGCGGAGCCAAAGGAGACAATCTCCACCGGCACGGGGCTTTCCCGCAGCACCCGGAACATGAGTTCAATACCCGCCGTCTGGAAGGGGGGCGCGTCCGTCATGGGATCTTCCGGGGCGCGCATGGGCAGAAAGGGCGCGGCGGCGGCGGGCACGTCGCGCTGAAAGAGGCAGTTCAACTGGTGCACGGGGATGAAGCCGGGGTCACGGCCGCCCAGCGGGTCGTTGTACGCGCCGTCGGCGGTGACATGGGGTTTGCGGTAACGCTCCGTCACATCGAGCACCACGGCGCGCAGATCCACTCCGGGCAGGGCGTAGGCGGCCACCAAGTCCACGTTGTCGCCGGGATCCTGCGGGGGATGGTAGAGGTCGGTGATGTCAATCACCGGCGTGCCCGCGGGGGGCGGGGCGGATGCCGCCGGGGAATCCGCCCCGGCCGCCGCCCCGGCGGCCAGCCATCCCGCCGCGCCGGCCGCGCCCATAAAACCACGCCGTGACAAGCGTTTTCCGGCCATGCATGTGCTCCCTGCGGCCCCGCGCCGCAGGAAAACACTAGCCCCGGAACCCTTCCGGATGCAACAAAACACCGCGGG
>JBHEKP010000289.1:0-21436 GCA_041859375.1 Candidatus Hydrogenedentales bacterium
CCCTGCTGGAAATGTCGGCCCAGGCCAACTCCCACCCCTTGTCCAGATAATATTCGCCGGTTTCTTTCCCCTCCGCCACGTCAATGAGCCGGACGATTCCGGTGCCCCTTGTCTCGTGGGCGGTTTTTTCCGTTAACAGCAGGGTTTTTCCGTCCGGAAAAAAATAATTACAGTTTAGATTCGGCTTGTCTGAAACGAGCCGGGCCTTCCGTTCGCCGTGCTTGTGCACCAGCACGCCCTTTTCGTAAGAGATGACCAGCCCGCTGTTGTCGGGAAGAGGCAGGTAATTGTTGATGTTCCTGACCCCGGCAAGCACGGATTCCCCCGTTTCAACCCCTGTCAGGGGGTCGAGTATGGTGTAGGCAAGATCCAACTCCTTCCGGTTGGCGTCAGTGTTGATTTCAAGAATACGCCCGCCCGCGTTTATCCAGGTGGTGAAACAGTTGAATTTTGAACCATCCTTTTTCCACCGCAGCACCCCGGTTTTCTCCTCCAGCGCGTATAGGTCTCCGGCGGTGCACACGTACACCAGCCCGGCCTCGGGCGCATGCTCGCACCAGAGTGGCCTGGCCAGGAAAATCTTGTCCGGGGATTCCGTCAGCGGCTGGGCAAGGCCGGTCAACTGGCAAAACCCACAGGTCATGACAAACGCTTGGGTAATCCGCTTCATTTCAACAACCCCTCCTGTTTTACCCATACAACGAAGCGTTGCTAGCATACAGCGACGGCGGGAGTGTGGAAAAATTTCCATTCCGTCCCGTTTCCGCACGGGCAAACCGCCCCGTGCAGGCGCGGACAGGACTACGGGCAGGGAAGGGAATCAGACCGCCGCGCCGTCCCCGTTCCCGGCGAGCACCTCCTCATCGGAGACGATTTCGTAGCGGTAGCCCTGCTCGGTGAGGAAAAGCTGCCGCTTCACGCTGAAATCCTGGTCGCAGGTGTCGCGGGTGACGAGGGAGTAGAAGCGGGCGACCATGTTCGAGTCACTTTTCGGGCGTAGGATGCGGCCGAGGCGCTGGGCCTCCTCCTGGCGCGAGCCGAAAGTGCCCGACACCTGGATGGCCACGTTTGCGTCGGGCAGGTCAATGGCGAAATTGGCCACCTTCGACACGATGAGCAGCTTGATTTCGCCCGTGCGGAAGGCCTGGTAGAGCTTCTCCCGCTCGCGCACCGCAGTGCTGCCGGTGATGATGGGCGCCTTGAAGTGCTTGGAAAGCACCTTCAACTGGTCCAGAAACTGGCCGATGATCAGGACGTTGTCGTCCTTGTGCCGTTCCACGAGGGTCTCGCAGAGGCTAATCTTGGAGGCGTTCGTGGAGGCGATGCGGTACTTGTTCCGTTTCGGCGCCACGGCGTACTGGTAGCGGGCCTCCCCGGGCAGGCGCACGCGCACCTCGGTGCAGAGCGCCTGGGCGATCCATCCCTGTTTTTCCAGCACCTTCCAGGGCACATCGTACTTCTTCGGGCCGATGAGGCTGAACACGTCGTCCTCGCGCGCGTCCTCGCGCACGAGCGTGGCGGTGAGGCCGAGCCGCCGCCGCGCCTGGAGCGAGGCCGTGGCGCGGAACACCGGCGCGGGGAGGAGGTGCACCTCGTCATAGACGATGAGGCCCCAGCTTCCCTGGTCGAAGAGGGAGAAGTGGATGAAGTCGCTGTCCTTGGTCTTGCGGTAGGTGAGCACCTGGTAGGTGGCGATGGTGACCGGGCAGATGTTCTTGGAGTCGCCGCTGTACTCGCCCACATCCCCGTCCTGGAGCGTCGTCTTGTCCAGCAGCTCCGCCTTCCACTGGCGCAGCGCCACGGTGTTCGTGGTCAGGATGAGGGTGTGCGTCTTCGCCGCGGCGATGGCGCCGATGGCCACGATGGTTTTTCCCGCGCCGCAGGGCAGCACCACCACGCCGCTGCCGCCCCGGTTGGAGCCGCCCGCGTAGAAGGCGTCCACCGACTCGCGCTGGTACCTGCGCAGCCCGAAGGGCCGTCCGGAAAGGCACTGCTCCCGCAGTTCCACCTCCAGCGGCGCGCCCTCCACATAGCCCGCCAGATCCTCCGCCGGAAAGCCGATCTTGACCAGGGCGCACTTCACGTTGCCCCGCTCCTCCGGCTTGACGAATATCCGTTTTCCGTCCGGCGATCCCATGATGTAGGGCTGGAGCTGCTTCTGGTGGAGCAGTTCCACGATGAGCATGGTGTCGTCCGACTCCAGCACCAGCCTGCCGTCCAGGTGGCGGTAGAGTTTCAACCGCCCGTAGCGCGCCACCGTGTCACGGATTTCCGTGATGATGTTCTGGGGAATCTCGTACTTGCTGTATTTTTCCAGGCTTTCCGTGATTTCCGCCGCCGTCATCCCGGAGGCCGCCGCGTTCCAGAGGGAAAGCGCCGTGATCCGGTAGGTGTGGATGTGCTCGGGCGACTTCACCAGCTCGGCGAAGGTGGCCAGGCTGTCGCGGGCGTCCTCAAAGGCCGGGCCGTCCGTCTCCAAAAGGATGCTGCGGTCCGACTGCACAATCATGGGTTTGTCGTCGCGTGTGGTCATGGCCGCGAGTGTAGCAAATGCGCGGCCCCCGCCGCACCCGAACACCGTGAAAATGTGTCCTTGCGCGGCGGGGGCGCGGAAATATATGATTTCAGGGGTTCCGGCGTTCGGGACTGTTGCGGAAGCGTGTTTGAAAACGAGGAGACTCACCCATGACGAAACGTGTTGCATGGTGCGCGGCGCTTTGCCTTGTGATGGCGCTTGTGGCGGCGGGCTGCGCCACCACCGGCGGCGGAAAAAGCCCCGAAGAGCAGATTAAGGACCAGGTCGCCGCGTGGAAGACCGCCTTTGAGGCCGGCGACGTGGACGGCGTGATGAAGTCCTTCTCCGAGAAGTTTGAGCACTACGACTGGCAGGACAAGGCCGGCGCGAAGGAATTCATCGCCGAGGCCAAGGACATGGGCTATCTTGACGGCGTGACCGTCGGCACCGACGAGATGGAAATCAAGCTCGAAGGCGACAAGGCCACCGTGTATCCCATCGACATCTCCGGCTCCTTCGGCTCGGTCACCCTTGAGCTGACGATGGCCAAAGAGGCCGCGGGCTGGCTGGTGGTCGGCCTGGACGCGGCGGGCCTGTAATCCAACCATCCCAGTGATTTCCGGGACGGCCGGCCTTGGTCCGGCCGTCCCTTTATTTTCAAGCATTACCGGAGATTAGATCATGACGCCGTCCGAAAAGGCCGCAGCGCTGGCAGGAGAGCGCGAGTCCGCCATCCTGGAACAGTACGCCGAAATCCTGCGCATTCCCAGCGTGTCCACCCTGCCGGAGCACCGGGGGGATGTGCGCCGCATGGCGGAATGGCTGGCGAATGAACTCACGCGCCTTGGCATGACCCGTGTGGAACTCTTTGAGACACCCGGCCACCCCATTGTCTACGCCGAATGGCTCGGTGCGCCGGGAAAGCCCACCGTGCTGGTCTACGGCCATTACGACGTGCAGCCCGTGGACCCCGTGGACGAGTGGGACAGCGGCCCCTTCGCGGCGGAGGTGCGCGGCGAACACATCTACGCGCGGGGCGCTTCGGACATGAAGGGCCAGATTTTTGCCCAGATAAAGGCGATGGAATGCCTGCGCGACGCGGGCAGCGCGTGGCCGGTGAACGTGAAGTACCTGCTGGAGGGCGAGGAGGAAATCGGCTCGCTCAACCTGCCCGCCTTCATGGACGCGCACCGCGAACTGCTCGCCTGCGACGCCGTGCTCAACTGTGACGCGGGCATCCACGGGCCGGACGCGCCCGCCATTGTCTACGCGCTGCGCGGGCTGGCCTACTTCGAGATTGAGCTGCGCGCCAACGGGCGCGACCTGCACAGCGGCATGTTCGGCGGTTCCGTGCGCAACCCTATCCATGTGCTGGCCGAGCTCATTGCGGGCATGCACGACGAACACGGCAGGGTCACCCTGCCCGGCTTTTATGACAAGGTGCGCCCCCTCTCGGACGAGGAGCGCGCGCTGCTCGCGGAGGTTCCCTACAACGACGGGCAGTGGCTTGCCATGACCGGCGGCTCGGCCCTGTACGGCGAGGAGGGGTTCTCCACCGTGGAGCGCGTGGGCGCCCGGCCCACGCTGGATGTGAACGGCGTCTGGGGCGGATTCACCGGCGAGGGAGCGAAGACCGTGCTGCCCGCCCGCGCCTGGGCCAAACTGTCCACCCGCCTCGTGCCCGACCAGAAACCGGAGGACATCGAGGCGATGCTCCGGGCCTATGTGGCGTCGCGCCTGCCGGAGGGAATCTCCTGGGCGCTCACCATCCATTCGCTGGGGCCGGGCGCGGTCATGGACCGCACCTCGCCCTTCATGCGCGCCGCCGTCGCCGCCCTGAAGGAAGTCTTTGGCCGCGACCCGCTTTTCAAGCGGGAGGGCGGCAGCGTGCCCGTGGTGGGCCTGTTCCAGGAGAAGCTCGGCGTGGACTCCATCATGCTCGGCTTCGCCCTGCCCGACGACGGCATCCACGGCCCCAATGAAAAGCAGCACCTGCCCACCTTATTCCGGGGCATTGAAGCCTACATACGGTACATGGCGCTGCTTGGGGAAATGTGAGGCCGGGAAACTAGGTGCTTTTATATGAACGGGGGGGAGGCCGTATAATGCGGGTTATGACTCGCACGAGGGTGACACCGGGACCGGCATGTGTTTTGGCGGCGCTTGCGCTTTGCTTTGCCGTGCCTTCCGTTCCCGCCCAGGAAACCGGCGCGCCCGCCGACCTCTGGCGTCAGGCCACGCTCTACCGGGACACCTGGGGCGTGCCCCACGTCTATGCCGACACGCCGCTCGCGCTGGGCTTTGCCTTTGGTTACGCCCAGGCGGAGGATCAGCTTGAGTCCATCCTGATGGCCTACCGCATGGTCAACGGCCGTTTGGCCTCGCTGCTGGGCGAGGCGTTCGCGGAATCCGACGCATTTTCCCTGAAAATGGGCCATGCCCGGCTGGCGGAGGCCGCGCTGGCCCAGGCGGATCCCGTCACCCGCGACCTCTGCGAGGGTTTTGCGCTGGGCATCAACGCGTGGCTGGTGGATCATCCGGACCGCGCCCCGGCCTGGGCCGACGGCGCGCGGCCGGCGGATGTGCTTGCCCTGTGGCACGCGTTCCTGATGAGCTTTGCCCCCTTCGACGCGCCCGGCCCCTACCGCCGCCCCCCGGCGATGGAAACGGGCAACGCCTGGGCCATGGCCCCTTCGCGCACCACGGAGGGCGCGGCCGTGCTGGTCATCAACCCGCACCAGTATTATGACGGCCCCTTCCAGTGGTACGAGGCGCATCTGACCCTGGGCGACATGGCCGTGTACGGGGTGACCCTGCGCGGATTGCCGGTCATCGTGCAGGGCTGCAACGGCGCGGTGGGCTGGGGAATCACGCCGAGCGCGCCCGACTTCGCCGACCTGTTCATTGAGCAGTTGGGGGGCGCGGCGGCGGGCGCGGACCCGAAGTCGATCAGGAAAAACCCGGAAATCCAGGTCCAGACAGACGCGCTCATGCTGCTGGAGTACATGTCCCAGGCGCAGCCCTATTATGTGAACACCGGCGGCGCGCTGGAGGAGCGCTTCACCCCGGCATACATCGGCCCGCGCGGCCCCGTCTTTGAGGACAAGGCGGGGGGGCTGCTCTCCTGGCGCATCGGAGGTTACTATGATTTCGGGGGGCTCCGCCAGTTGGTGGAAATGGGCCGCGCCCAGAACCTGGCCATGTTCCAGGAGGCCCTGCGCATGCGGCAGCTGCCCTGCTTCCACATCGTTTACGCCGACCGCGAGGGCAGCATCTTTTACCTGTACAACCTCAACGCGGGCGCGCGCGCCGAAACGCCGGAACTGCCCGGCGGTCCGCAGCCCGGCCAGGAACCGCTCCGCTGGGACCGCCCACTGCCCGCCGACCTGGACATGTTCGCCTGGGCGGAGCCGGTGCCCTCCGAGGCGCTTCCGGCGGTTGTGAACCCCGAATCCGGCTATGTGCAGGCCTGCGGCAACCCGCCCTGGACCGCCACCGAGGGGACTGACCTGAACCCCGCCAACTGGCCCTCCTGGATTTCCCGGGACGGGGACGGCTACCGGGCGCGGCGGGCGAGGCAGTTGCTGCGCACGGGGCAGCGCTCCTTCCGTGACAACCAGTCCATGATCTTCGACACGGTGACACCCGCCGCCATGGATGCGGTGCCCGCGCTGCTGGCCATCGCCGACGCGCGCCCCGATCTGGTGCAGACCGCCCACCCCGATCTCCTCGGCGGCCTTGACCTGCTGCGGGAATGGAACTTTGTGGCGGACACCAACTCCGCCGCCATGACGTATTTTCATGTCTGGTGGGCGCTTTTCAGGGCATTTGCCGCCCCCGCGGCGGTTTCCGACAGGGACCTTCACGCCGCGCTCGCCGCCAACACGCCGCTGGCGCAGGAAACCGCCGTGCGCGCCGCCGCGGATGCCGCGCGGACACTGCGCAACGAGTTTCAGTCCATGAGCGTGCCCTGGGGCGATGTCCACCGGCTCCGGCGGGGCAGCCGCGACGAGGCTGTTCCCGGCGCGGCCTCCGGCGAGCCGCTCATGCTTTTCTCCGATCAAATCTACGATCAGGGCAAATGGCGGGCCTCCTATGGATTCGGATTCGCCATGGCCGTTCAGTTTGGCGAACAGCCGGACGTGGTGACCCTTTCCCCGTTCGGCGCGTCGGACAACCCGCAGTCGCCCCATTTCTCCGATCAGATGGATCTGCTGCTGGAGCGGCGCTTCAAGCCCGCGCGCCTTGACACCCCCTCGGTGATGCGCCATGCGGAATACGCCCAGGGCGCCGAGGTCACCCTGCTGCCCATGGGCGTGTCGGGCATGTTCACCTTCCGCGCCAACGCGCCGATGCAGGCGCGCCTGTCCACGGGAGCGGCACCGCCCGAGGCGCCGCCCGAGGGGTATGTCCCCTTCACGCTGTATGTGAAGCCGGAGCGGGCGCCCCAGGGCTTGGCCACCCGGCTGGAGGTGTCCATGCGGGTTCCCGAAAGTGTGTGCGCCCCGGAGCGCCTCACCGAACTGGCCCTCTTTGCATACGAGGAGGGGCTGGGCTGGTACCAGGCGGAAAACCAGCAGATGGATCCGCAGACCCGCGTGTTCCAGGCGGCGCAGAATGTGGTGGGCGCCTGCTATGCCGTGCTCGGTCCCGCCGGGGCGTTTACCGCCCCGCAGGAGACGCCCGAAGGGGTGGATGACGACGCCGCAACCGAGGGGCCGAAGGGCATAGACGTGCTCCTGCAGGGAAAGGCCCTGCCCAGGCCGGTGGCGACCGGGAAGGGCACCTTCAAGTTTGAGCGTCTGGACAAGGACAAGGAGCCCGGTGCGGAAGCGGAAACGGACACCTCCCCGCAGGAGGAGGGGAAAACCTTCAAGTTTGAGCGTCATGATCAGCCGCCGGGGGGGCAGAAGGGGGAAAGGCAGCATTTGCCCATGCCGGAGATTCCCGGTTACCGATTTGGCCGGGGCATTCCCAACCCCTTCGCCGGGGACGCGGAGGTGTTGAAGCAAAAGCCGGGGCGCATCTTCAAACTGGAGCGGCTGGACGCGCCCCAGGTGCCGGGCGCTCCCGAAGCCCCGGCTCCGGAAGAGAAGGCGGGGGACAATGCCGCCGCGTCTGCCCCGTCCGCGCCCCAAACGCCAACCCCTGAGGCAAAGGACGCCGAACCCCAAAAGACCCCCGCGCCGGAAGAGGAGAAAGTGAGGAAGAACTTCAACACCAAGGTGGAACTGCCCCCAAACATTCCCCGCGATCCCAATTTTGTTTTCGGTCCCGCCTTCCGGGAGGAGCAGTCCAAGGGCCAGCCCGCCGGGGGTGATGCGCCTAAAAAGGGCACATTCAAGATGGAGCGCCTGGACAAGAAGTAGGACGGTTATTCCGCCATGTCGGGAAGGTTAAGGAGAAAACTCCAGGCGGGGACGGCCATGATCTTTCCAACCCCCGGGCTTATCTCCTCCTCGTCATTTTTGGTGACGATGATTGCGGTTTTCAGGTTTAATTCCGCCATGGCTTCGGCCGCCGCCTCGACCTCCCGTTTTCTGGTGCGCGGATCGGCCAGTGTCTCGCAAACCTGAACCAGCATGTGCCGGTGACCGCCGGTTGTCACAATAAAGTCCACCTCGCGTCCCGTGCCCGTGCGGTAATAATGAATGTTCGGATATATCCGCCTGAGCGCCATAAACACAAGATTCTCCAAAAGATGCCCGGAATTGACCAGCACACCGGAAGACACGGAACCCACAAGGGAATGGTCTACGCAGTAGACTTTTTTTGGATTGGCGTTTGACCGCGAGAGGGAGGGGTCGAAGAGCCTGACAGTAAAAAGGAAGTAGGCGTCCTCAAGCCATTCCATGCAGTCGGCCACGGATGCTTTTGGAATCTTGTGGCCGAGCGACTTGAGGTAGCCGGTCAGGCTGTTGACCGAATACAGGGACGCGGTGTTGTCCACCAGCCAGCGCGCCAAATCGGTCACCGCCCTCGGATGTGAAAAATCATGACGTTCGACAAGATCCCTGAAAAGGATGGTGTGGAAGTATTCCTGGTGCGTCTTTATGCGCAGGCTGCGGGACAGTTCCGCCACTTCGGGAAAACCGCCACGCTCCCGGTATTCATCAAAGGCTTTCCGGATCAGGAGACGGTTTCTCGTTGTCAGCGCGCCTTCACAGCGCACCCCCATGCAGTCCAAATATTCCCGGAAGGAAAAGGGGAAAACCTCCCAGGAAAGGGCGCGGCCGCGCATTTGGGTGGCTATCTCACGGGAAAGCATCCTGGCCGATGAGCCCGTGAGCCAGACTTGACAATTCTCCGTGCGCATGAGGCGATCCACAAAGGGTTCCCAACCCGTGACAGACTGGATCTCGTCAAAAAAGCAATACACGGTCTCGGTGTTCTTTTTTTCCGGGTAAATGGAGTAATAGGCATCAAGGACCAGCCCAAGATTGTCCCTGTTCAGCTTGTGCAGACGATCGTCAAAAAAGTTCAGATACAGGATGTTTTCCCCTGGAACACCCCCATCCAAAAGTTTCTGGATGATTTGAAACAGGTATGTGGATTTGCCGCTCCGGCGCAACCCGATGCACACCGAAGCCTTTCCCCGGACTGTTTCAACATGCAGACGCCGGGGCACACCCGTCGCCGGACGGTATTCCTGATGATCGATGATGATTGTTTTTATGGTGTCCAGCATGACTATTTTTTCTGCCTTCTTTATAATTTAAGCAACAACCGGTAATAAATATTACCGGTTAATTAGTCAAGTGTCAATAAAAATTACCAGAATCAGGGTGCCGGTGGCGTAATTCGGGGCCATTCCGTCGCGATTCCGTGTCAAACCGACAGCCTGTCATCCGGGCAAGGAGCACGGAATCCGTAAACATACTGACAAAGAAGGGCAGGGGGAAGGATGCAATTTGAAAACCGCTGCTTGCCTGTGCGATTTCCGGCGGGCGCGAAATTTTCCGGGGCCGGGTTTCTTTCTGGAACCGTGCCGCGTGTCTCCCATAGAATCTGCTGCGGCAATTAGAAAAGGAGCCACACAACCATGATGTCGGAAAAGGAACTGTTCGCCGTACGCCAGGCGCTGGTGCAGACGTATCTCCGCGAGAGGGGCCTTGACGGCGTGCTGCTGTCCCGGTCGGATAATTTCGCCATGGCCACGGGCGGCAGGCGCAATTATATATGGACGTATGCGGACTGCGGCGCGAACGCGCTTTACGTGCCGCGTGGGGGAACCGCCTGTTTCGTGGGGGACACCATCGAGAAACCCCGCGCGATGGACGAGGAACTGGGCGCGCTGGGCTGCGGCGCGGTGGATTATCTGTGGTTCAAGGGGACGCCCGCGGCCGCGGTGGCGGAAAAGTTCGGCGGCCGCATCGCCTCGGACGACGGCTCCATCGGCCCGAACGTGCATGATGATCTTGCGGTTCTCCGGGCGCTTCTCACCGGGACCGAACTTGAGAAGTACCGTGCGCTGGGCCGCCTGGCGGCTGATGCGATGACGGCGGTGCTGGACGGCGTGGGGGAGGGGATGGCCGAAAACGAGATCGCCGCCGCGGTGGTTGCCGAGGGGCAGCGCCGCGCCTGCCAGGTGCCTGTGGCCTTGGTGGCCGCCGATGGCCGCATCGCCAAATACCGTCACCCGCTGCCCACCCAGGCTTCCCTGCTGGGTGGCGGAAGTCTCGCTGAAACAAGGGTTAAAGGCTATGTGATGGTGGTGGGATGCTTTCTGCGCGAGGGGTTGGTGGTTTCGCTGACGCGCTTTAAAAAAGTGGGCCGGCTGGCGGAGGGTGTTGAGGATGCCTACCGGCGCATTTGCGGGGTGGACGCGCTGATGCAGCAGGCCACGGAACCGGGCCGCACGCTGGGGGACGTTTTTGCGGCCTGCCAAAAGGCCTATGTGTCCATGGGTTTCCCGGAAAACGAGTGGCACAACCACCACCAGGGCGGCGCGACGGGTTATGCCGGGCGCACCTGCAAGGGCGTTCCGGAATGCCCCTTCCCCGTGCTGGACACCTTCTGGCCGTCCAGGCTCGCCGAACACTTTGGCATGACGCCCGCCTTCGGCTCCGCCTTCGCGTGGAACCCCTCGGGTGTTGGCGTCAAGTCGGAGGACACCTTTCTGCTGCTGCCTGACGGCGCCCGCGAAATTGTGTCGCTCACCCCGTCGCTTCCAAGGGTTGATCTCTCCGGCCTTCCAGGGGTGGACGCCTCCATCGTGAAGTCGGGAATCGCCCCATGACGGTCCCCGAAAATCCGCCGATCATCACGCTCACCACGGACTTCGGACCCGGCGGGCCTTATGCGGCGGCGGTAAAGGGTGTGTTTCGGGCGCATTGCCCCTCGGCGGTGGTGGATGAGTTGAGCCATGACATTGCCCCGTGGGATTTGACCGGCGCCGCCCTGTTTTTGGAGGGCGCACTGCCCTGGTATCCACCGGGTTGCATCCATGTGGTGGTGGTGGATCCGGGTGTGGGCACCGGGCGCAGGCCGGTGGTGGTTTCCGCCGGGGGCAGCCTGCTCGTTGGTCCCGACAACGGCATTTTCTCCCTGCTGCTGCGCCGGATTGGTTTTGACGGGGCTTGGGTGATTGAACAGTGCCCGCTTTTCCCGGAGAAAATCAGCCCCACCTTTCACGGGCGCGATCTTTTCGCCCCCGCCGCGGCATGGCTGGCCAGGGATAATCCTCCCGAATCACTCGGATCCGGCGCGGGGGATCTGGTCCAACTGGAAATGCCCTACCCTGTTGTCGGCGCGGAGGGGGAGCTGTCCGGGAAGGTTGTCCATGTGGACCGGTTTGGCAACTGCATCACAAACATATCGTCGGAAGTCTTCACCGGGGGCCGCGTGCGCGTGGAAGCCAGGGGCGGGCTGCTGGAACTGCCCTTCTGCCAAACCTACGGCGACGCGCCGCGCGGCACGGCGCTGGCGCTGATTGGAAGCGGCGGCCGTCTTGAGGTGGCGGTGCGCGAGGGGAACGCGTCGGCGGTGCTGGGAATAGGGGGGGGAACGGCCGTGGTTGTTTACCCAAACCCGTGACCGCGCGGTTCATGCGGCGGCGGTTGCTTTTTTGCTACACTTGGCCGCTGTTGCGGGCGGCGCAAACCTTCGGACGGTGAATCAAACATGACCATGCTGGGCACACACGAGAGACCCCTGCGCGTAGCGGTGATTGGCGCGGGCCCGAGCGGCTTTTTCGCCGCCGAGTCGCTGCTCCGCTCGCTGGTGCTATGCCGGGTGGACATGTTCGACCGTCTTCCCGCCCCCTACGGGCTGGTGCGCGGCGGCGTCGCGCCGGATCACCCCAAGATTCGCACCGTCAGCAAGACCTTTGAAAAAACCGCCGACCATGAGCGCTTTTCATATTTCGGCAACGTGACGGTGGGCCGTGACATCACGGTGGACGAGCTGCGCCGGTTTTATGACGCGCTGCTCTTCACCTGCGGCGCGGAGACCGACAGGCCCATGGGCATCCCCGGCGAGGAGTTGCCGGGAAGCCACACCGCCACCTCCTTTGTGGGCTGGTACAACGGCCACCCTGATTTCAGGGATTGTGTGTTTGATCTCTCGCAGGAGGCCGTGGTGGTGGTGGGCATGGGCAATGTCGCCATGGACGTGGCGCGGATTCTCGCCAAACCCGTGGACGAGCTGAGGAACACGGACATTGCGGAGCACGCGCTGGATGTGCTGGCGGGGAGCCGTGTGCGGGAGATACACGTTGTGGGCCGGCGCGGCGCGGCCCAGGTGAAATTCACCCTCCCCGAACTCAAGGAGATGGGCGAGATCCCCGGCTGCGCCCCAGTGATTGCCCCCGCCGATCTTGAATACGGCCCCGCCTGCCTGGAGGAAATCAACACCCCGGGCATGAAGCGCATCGCGGAGGTGATGGAGGAGTACAGCAGGCTCGGCGGGGATGGCGCGGCGCGGCGCGTGCGCTTCCGTTTCCTGCTCAGCCCTGTGGAACTCAGGGGCGGCGGCCGGGTGGAGTCCGCCGTGTTTGAAAAGAACAGGCTCACCGGACCCGCCTTTGGGCAGAAGGCGCGGGGCACGGGGGAAACGGAGGAAATCCCCTGCGGCCTCGTTTTCCGCAGTATTGGCTACCGGGGCGTTCCCCTTCCCGGTGTTCCCTTCCACGAGCGGGACGGTGTGTTTCCAAACACGGCGGGCCGCGTCGAGGACAACGGGCGCACCCTCCCCGGCCTGTACTGCGCCGGATGGATCAAGCGAGGCCCCTCGGGCATCATCGGCAGCAACAAGCCCGACAGCCTGGAAACGGTGAAAAACATCCTTTCCGACGCGGTGTCGCTGGCCCCATGCCCGGAACCGGACACGGCCGCCGTGCTGCGCCTGCTTGGGGGGCGGGGGGTGCGCGTGGTTTCCTTTGACGACTGGCGAAAAATTGACGCGGCGGAAATCGCCCGCGGCCAGGCGGCGGGAAAGCCCCGCGAACGGTTTACCCGTGTGGATGAGATGCTTGCCGTGCTGGACTGAGTCCGGTCCGTCTCTTTCTTGAAGGAATGTCCCCCGCCCCGTATAATTTCCCAGGTTTGCGCGGAATTTCCATTTCAAGGAGGCGTGATGGCGGTTGTGCTCAAGGACGGCTGGGTGACGCGGTTCGGCCTGATCATGGCCATGGCCGGCAATGCGGTGGGGTTGGGCAATTTCCTCCGCTTCCCCGGCAAGGCCGCGCCCTACGGGGGCGCGTTCATGGTGCCCTATTTCATCACCCTTCTTCTGGTGGGCATACCGATCATGTGGATGGAATGGACCATCGGTCGTCACGGCGGGGCCTATGGCCACGGGACCACCCCCGGCATGTTCCACCGCATGTGGCGGCATCCCGTGTCCAAATACCTGGGGGTCTTTGGGGTGCTCATCCCCGCCATGGTTGGCGTCTACTATATTTACATTGAGTCGTGGTCCCTGGGCTACGCATGGGAGACCATGACCGGGGCGTACTGGGGCAAAACGTCGAACAACGAGATGAAGTCGGTTTTTGCGGGGTACCTGGGCATGAACGGCGGGGCATTGTCCTTTAGCGCCAAAGCCTACTTTTTCTTCCTAATCACCTTTGCGCTGAACATTATCGTCTTTTCACTGGGCATTTCAAAGGGCATCGAGGTGGTGGCGAAATACTGCATGCCCACGCTGGTCGTGCTCGGGGTGGTTCTGGCGGTGCGGGTGCTCACCCTGCCCCCCGTGGAGGGGCGCGGCATCGGCGACGGGCTGGCGCTCATCTGGCGCGTGGACGACTGGACCGTGCTGCTCAAGCCCGACATCTGGCTTTCCGCCGCCGGGCAGATCTTTTTCACCCTGAGCGTCGGGCTGGGAATGATCCATTCCTATGCGAGCTACCTGAAGAAGCATGAGGACGTCACCCTGAGCGGGCTCACCGCATGCGGCATGAACGAGCTGGTTGAGGTCATCATCGGCGGCACCATCGCAATCCCCGCGGCGGTGCTTTTCTTCGGTGTGGCCCAGACCCAGGAAATCGCCCAGGGGGGCACCTTCTCCATCGGTTTCTACGCGCTCCCCGTCATTTTCCAGCAGATGCACGGCGGGCAGTTTTTCGGCACGCTCTGGTTCCTGCTGCTTTTCCTTGCGGGGCTGACCTCTTCCATGGCGATGTTCACGCCGCTGCTGCTTTTTTTGGAGGACGAACTGCAAGTCAGGCGCCGCCGGGCAGTTTTTTTCATCGCGGTCACCGTGTTTCTGTTCATGCAGCCGGTGGTGTTTTTCATGCACCACGGGGTGGTGGACGAGTTGGATTACTGGATGGGGGAGATGGCGCTGGTGCTTTTTGTGGCCATTGAATCGGTGGTGTTCTGCTGGATATTCGGCGTGGAGCGCGGCTGGCGTGAGATGCACCAGGGCGCCGACCTCCAGATTCCCCGTGTGTTCTTCCATGTCATGAAGTATGTCACCCCGGTGTTTGTGCTGGTCATCGTGGGTTGGTGGTTTTCAAACAGTTTTCTTGACAAGCTCATGATGAAGGGGGTGGATGCCGCCGACAGGCCCTATTTGTGGCTTGCGCGGTGCATGATGCTTTCCATGGCGCTGTTCCTCATCTGGGGCATCCGGCGCGCATGGCGCACCCATCCCCGCTATTTTGAGGAAGAGGGGAACGAGGAGGAACGGCCATGACCCCCCTTTCCTGGGTGTACATGATTCTGGTCTGGACGGCCATTGTCGCCGTGAATGTGTTCTGTTTTTCCCGGATGTTTGGCAAAAACAGGAAAAAGGACAAGTAAGCGCGGGGAGGGGGCGGAATACACGATTCGCGGGGGCGTGTTGCCTTTACACAACAAAAACGGATTTTGAGAACCGTTAACCGGCAACACACGGAGAATGAAAATGAAGCCCCACACTTCCCTTTTTGGAATCGCACTGGTTGTTGCGGCCGTTTTGGCCGGAACCCTCGTCTGGAAGTCAACCGCAATCCCCGCGCTGGCGGCCGCGTCCGTTGGGCAGCCGTTGCCCGCTTTTGAGCTTTCCGATGTCGGCGGGACAAAGCACTCGCTCGCCCAGTACAAGGGCAGGATCACTGTGATTGAGTTCAGCAACATCAACTGCCCCTATTCCCAGGGTACGGATCCACAGCTGATTGCTTTGGCCGCGGCCTATGCGGAGAAGGGGGTGGTGGTGTTGAGCATTGACTCCAACGCGCCCAACTCCACCGACCAAATTAAAAAGTACGCCGATGAAAAGGGCAAGAATTTCCCCATTTTGAAGGATGAGGGCGCCAAGTACGCGGACACCGTGGCCGCCAAGGTCACCCCGGAAGTGTTTGTCGTTGACAAGGAGGGCGTGCTTGCCTACCACGGAGCCTTTGACAACCGCACCCAGCCGGACAAGAAGGGCGATGTGGCTTATGTGGAAAATGCGGTGAAGGCCCTTCTGGAGGGCAAGGCGGTGGAGCCCAAAGAGGTCAAGGCATGGGGCTGCGGCATCAAACGGGCCCCCAAATGAGGAGCAAAACCCCGGTATTTCCCAGAATTGGCGGTTCCGGACTGTTTTGCCTGTCTCTTGTTGCCACCGCATGCCTTGCCGCAGGGTGTTCCCCCGGCAAGGCTGACTCAAGTGTCCAAACGTCTCCCGACAACCCAGACGGGATGGTTTCAACAATCACCGCCGAAGGGGTTGCCGGACTCTTGGAGTCCAACAGGGGGCGGGTGGTTGTGGTCAATATTTGGGCCACTTGGTGTCCGCCCTGCGTGGCTGAAATGCCGGAATTTGTGAATTTGCACAATTCATACTCCAGGCAGGAGCTCGGACTGGTTTCACTGTCCGCTGATGATCCCGCCACGATTGGGGAAAAAGTGAAGCCCTTTGTCACCGCGAAGGGCATGCCGTTTCCGGTTCAGGTGCTTTCCCAGGTGGACCCTTCAGTGCTTGCCGCAGCCTTAAAAGCGGAATTGAGCGGCGGGCTTCCAGTCACCTTGATTTATGACAAAGAGGGTGATTTGGTTAAAAACTGGGAAGAACCGGTAACGCTGGAGATGCTGAAAGCGGTGGTTGACCCCCTCCTATAAATCCTTTTTTTGAGTCCGGCATTTCTTAAGGATATGCCGGACTTTATATTTTCAAAAATCATAATTATTATTATACGCATAATAAGGGTGATTTCTTGACAAAAATGCGCTAAAATTTGCTGGCGCAAGGGTTGGATCAGGGAATTTTACGAAAACTCTTGCTTGACAGTTGAGACGGTTTGAAGTAATCTATTTACAACTTGGAGGTATATGCTGTTTTTTTCATGGGTTCCAAGTAAGGATCTGGAGGATTTGTTGTGAAGCACGTGAAAGCGATGACGTCAGTGAAGGCCGTTCGCGCCAACTCTTATGAAAACGCCATTTGCATGTTTGCCAAGGCGTTCAATGACTTGATTGCGGCCTTTGGCGGGACGGCGCCCATAACCGTCTATTTTGAGAGCAAATGCATCTATCCGGGATTGAATGACGGAACGGACACCACGACCCCGCAGGCCTAAACGGTTTTGCCGTTGGGTTTCAGGCCGCCGGGAACGG
The DNA here is from genome assembly GCA_041859375.1 of Candidatus Hydrogenedentales bacterium. Taxonomy (GTDB): domain Bacteria; phylum Hydrogenedentota; class Hydrogenedentia; order Hydrogenedentales; family CAITNO01; genus JBHEKP01. The sequence continues at coordinate 16,540 of JBHEKP010000289.1, forward strand.
GTTTAAGTTTTCCGGAGCGGTTTTCGGGATGCTGGTCAGGCGACTGTGTTCATGGATGGATGCGTGTGAACAGGCGTGTTGCGGCGCGGGCGAATCCGTGCCGGAAACCAAAGTTCCGGCGAGAAGCCGAGACAAAGGATGCTACTATGGAGGTTTCCCGGGTGCATCGTACAATTTGCTGGGCGGCGATGGGCATTGCCGTGACCGTGTTTATGACAGGCTGCACCGCCCTGTTCGGTGTGGTGTACATGCCGGATCGCGCCCTTGAAAGCGCCGTGCGCGCCTCGCTGGATCGGCCTTTCTTATGGCTGACCAAGCGGGACATGGCGCAGGTTCGCGAGATTCAGGCGCCCAGCCGGGGCGTGGCCAACCTTGAGGGCCTCCAGTATTGCACGGGCATGACCGTGCTGAACCTGCGCGGCAACAAGGTGACCTCCCTCACCAAGCTCAACGGCCTGCGCAACATCGAGCGGCTTGATGTGGGGGAAAACCAGATCAAGAACATTGACGCGGTCGCGGGAATGATATACCTGAAGGAACTGGTGCTGTACGGCGAGTTCAATGAAATCGTCGACTGGCGTCCCCTTGCCGCAAATGTCCAGGCAGGCGGACTGGGCGAGGGTGACACGGTGGTCCTTCCCCAGAAGACCACGATGGACGCGAGCGGCAACCCCCTCCCCGGATTTGCGGACACCTACCAGATACTGCTGGACAGGGGAGTCAGGGTGATTATTGGCGAGCCTGACTCGGCTGCTTGAAACAAACTGACAGAGACTGGAAACGGTGACGGGTGTGCCACCCGTCCCGGAGGCCGGTACAAGACGAGGTGAATTTTATGGCGCATGTCGGACCTCGTGTGCTGACTGTCCTGCTGGCTTTGGGCGCGCTGGCGCTTTCGGGATGCCCGGTCTTCGGGCCCCGGATTGAAATTTCCCCCGGCTCCGTGTCCTTTGGCGCGCGGGGAACCGACACGAATTTCACCATCCGGAACAGCGGCGGCGCAAGCACCTGGGAACTGGTCGAGGTGACCCGTGAAAACGGCGACGCCCCGTGGGTTGCGGCGGAGGTTCCCTGGCTTGCAGCGGCCAAATACAGCGGCGACATCGGCCGCAACCAGCTTGCGCGCGTGCTTCTTTTCGCGGACCGGGCGGGACTCGCCGCCGGCAACTATGAAAATTCCGGCGTCAGGGTCACTGTGGGGCGTTTTTCACAGGTGGTTCCCGTTTCGCTGGCCGTTGAGGCCACGCTCGTGGCCAGCCCCTCCCGTATATCCCTGCGCACCGGTGCGCGTGCCGCCAGGTTCACCATCCAAAACACGGGCACATCCGACGCCTCCTGGAGCATCCGCTACATCGAGGGCGGCGGTTCTGCGGACACGGCGCAGCCGCTGCCCGCGGACATGGTGGTCAGCCCCAATCCCGGCACCACTTCGGCCGGGGGAAGCACCTCCGTGCTGGTCACCTGGACCCAGGACCGCAGTTCCTTCCGGTTGCTGGTGGACTCGATTTCGGGCAACCCGGTGGTCACCTTTGCCATTGGTTCAGGCATTGAAGGGCTGACGGTCACCCCGGAGCAGCTTACCCTGTACGTGAACGAACTGGTGGAGGGAAGCAGCGGCCCCGAGCCTGTTTCCGCGCTGGACATCACCAATTCCGGCCTGATAACCCGCAACTGGACGATGACCATAGCGGATTTGACCGATTCCACGGCCACCGTGCCCATCTCCCTAACGCCGAACCAGGCGGCCACGCTGCCCGGCGAAACGACCGAAGTGGCGGCGCAGGTGACTGACAGGCAAAATGTGCGCCTTGGCAGCGGCAATTATGAGGTGACCATCCGCGCGAGCGAGGAGGAGTTCATCACCTTGCCGGTGGTTATCGAGGCGGTGCTGCTCCCCGTGGTGGAAGCCTCCGATCCACCCGCGCCCGACAGTCCCCGTCCCGAAGTTTCCAAGCTGCGCCTGCTTGATTTCGGGCGCGACGAGGTGCAGGACGAATTTTGGGTGGCGAATGTGGGCCCCAAGGGCTCGAAACTTTTCTTCAAGGCCACGGTGTACACCGGCGACGGCACTGAGGAGGGCGAAGGCGAGGGCGAAGGTGAAACCGGGAGCGAGGTGGAGCCGGACGATCCTGAAAAACCGCTCATTATTTCCGTGAGCCCGGACAGGGGCGACACCAACGGGGAAGATCAGGACTTTTTCCCCGACAACGTCCGCAACTATTTGATTGACGGCGTGCAGGTGCTGGTCACCATTGATCGCAGCGCCATGGACGAGGACGTGGAGTACCGGAAAATCATTCTTGAGGCGTACAACGAGGACTTCACGGCACCCATCGCGGCGGTGGAGCCTGTTGAGATCGAGATTCGCGTGGAACGCCCCCCCCTCCAGGTCGAGGGCGCCATCAACCGGAGCCGCCCGCCCTACATGATGCGTTTTGCCTTCCTCCTCCGGGACACGCTGGGCAACGCGATCCCCACCCTCACCAAGGCGGAGCGTGACAGAATCAACTTCACCGTGTCTGAGGACGGCATCCTGCTGGACCTCAACGAGGTCAGCATGCAGGTGAACGGCCCCGAGAAGCTCAAGGCCAACATCGTCCTGATGCTTGACTTCACCGGAAGCATGTATTACGCGGGGACCGCGGACGCGGCAAACCCGCTCCAGCCGGGAGAGGCGATAAACCAGATGAAACAGGCCGCGGCCCGTTTCCTAGACGATCTGCCCGCGGGTTACCGCGTGGCGCTCATGTACTACAACGACCGTCAGCAGTTGAACCGCCTGATTTACCCGTTCACAACGGATCGGGCTGCGTTGAAGAACGCCCTGAACGACTTCTCCCTGCCCGTGTACCTTCACGGCACCTCGGAAGTTTGGGATGCCCTTGCGGACGCGGTTTCCCGTCTGGCCGCCGAGGATCCGCCCGAGACGCTTCCCTTTGACGACGCCGACATCCGGGCGGTGGTCTTTGTCACGGACGGCCAGGACAACTCCTCAACCGACGACGCGGGTTCCGTGCAGCAGCTGGCCTATGACAGCCGTGTCCGACTCTATCCCGTCAGTTACGCCCCCAACTCCCCGGTGAACCTGGCGGACATGATTACCTCCGCCGCCGAAACCGGCGGGCATCTCTACAACGCGGGCAATGTCCGCAACCTTGGCGCGATTTTGGGCAACCTGAAGGGTCTTGTATTGGAACCCCAGGCCAGTCCCGGCCCCTCGCAGCTCGCCTTTGACGTGGTGAATGGCGGAACCACGACCCTCACCTGGACATTGTCCCAGGAAAAGGCGGGCTCATGGATTTCCTCCATCGCCCCCCTTGGCGCGACCCTGGCCCCGGGGGCGCGCACGCGGGTGACCGTCACCGCCGACGCCGCCCTTGCGGGAACACCCCCGCTGCACACGGTGACGGGGCTGTTGAAAATCACCTCCAACAACGGCGACGGCGCCGTGGCCGTCACCGGCCGGCTGAACAACACCTACACCGCCTTTGAATCGCTGACGGCCGACCTGACGGACGAGCCGGGCAGGCTCTGGTCGGAGCTGCGCAACCAGATTGTGCTTTCCTACATCACCCCGAAACAGACGGAGTCCCAGTACAACATCCGTGTGGAATACACCCAGCCCGACAACACGGTCATCACGGGCTCCTTCGAGGAGGACGGCATTTTCTACCTTGGCGACGTCCGCACGGGCCAGTTGTCCCTGGCCACTTCGGGCATCGTGGAGGATCCCGACGCGGTCACCCTGGAGGACGCGGTGAGCGCCGAGGCCTATCTCCGGGCCGATTATGTGCCCAGGGGGGTCAACCAGTTCCGTGTGCGCTTCCTCATGAAGCTTCCCGAGGAGATTCCGGCGGCCGCGGTGGCCGCATTCAACACTGACGCGAAACTGTCGGTTGAGCTGGCGCAGGACGGCCTACTGATACCGAGAGATGTGTTTGCGTCAACCTGGCGGCTTGTTTCGGAGGGTGACAACCGTTACCTGCTCGTGACCGCCCAGGACAACGTGCTGCCCTACGGCGCCTTTGGCGACTTGCTCAGGCTGCGCGTGACCGGCCTGGCCGCATTCGTTGATGCGTGCCTTGCGGGCGGAGTGGAGCCGCAGTTCCTTGTGGAAATGCGCGCCGACAACGACATCTACAAAAAGCCGGCCACCCCGTCAGAACCGTCCAGGACGGTCTATTTCCTCTATCCCTCCGGGCCCAAGGCTTTTGACCGGCCCTTGTTTGTCACCACGGCGTCGGACATCGCTGGCGCCGCCAGAAGCGTGTTCGATCTTGTGTTCCCGGAAATTGACCCCGAGGCGGACAACGCCTGGGATCTGGATGAGGACGGACTTCCCGACTATCTGGACCCCTTCATCAACGATGACACACGGCCAGGGCTCCTCACGTTCCCGTCCCTCATTAATTTGTCCGGCGGCAGCGTGACTGTGACCATGACCAACAACAGGATGGACTCCTTCACCTGGCTGGATCCGGCGGCGACCCCGATCCTGCAGCCGTCAGTGGTCATCCCGCAGGCCTCCACGTCGTTGCTGGGCAGGTTCTCCTTCGACTTCACGGGAAGCGCGGGAACCCTGGCCCCCGGCGCATCCACCACGTTCAAGATCAACTTCAATTTCGCCGGACTCGCCTCGGGCACCTATGACGCGAGCCTGCTTGTGAAAACAGACACCTTTGGCGAGGAGCGGACCCCTGTGACGCTGACCGTCAATTAACCGCGCCCCAAAGGGCCGCAGGTTTTTGAAAGAGGATATGTCTATGAGCGACATGAGACGCTGCCTGGTGTGGGTGGGGTTGCTGGCGGCCGCCACAACGCTGGCCGGGTGCCCCAACATGCCCGTGCTGAGTGTGTCCCCGCTGACCATCACCCTTGGTGACGGCGCGACAACGGC
>JBHEKP010000167.1:0-10537 GCA_041859375.1 Candidatus Hydrogenedentales bacterium
CGGGAGGGTAGAACCGGTTTGCCCTGGACGGGGTCCAATCGCGTAGGATATGCGCAACCCCCACATTCAGGAGACCATCATGAGCAGGAACGACATCACCCGGCGCGCCTTTCTCGCCGCCGCCACCACCACCGCCGTCAGCATGGGCGCATACGCCGCTAAGCCGAACAAGGCCAAGGTGGTGCCCGGCAAGGTTTCTCCCAATGAGAAGATGAACGTGGCCGGGATCGGCGTGGGGGGGAAGGGCACCCATGACATCCTCTCCTACCAGCGCGAGAACATTGTGGCGATGTGCGATGTGGACTGGGACCGCGCGGCGGAGTCTTTTTACAAGGTGCCCGGCGCAAAGCAGTACCGGGACTACCGGAAGATGCTCGACGAGATGGCGAAGGACATTGACATGGTGACGGTGGCCACGCCGGACTTCACCCACGCGCCCGCCGCCTATATGGCGATGAAGCTGGGCAAGCATGTGTATGTGGAGAAGCCCATGACGCACACGGTGGCCGAGGCGCGCCTGCTCACGCGCACCGCGCGGGAGATGAAGGTGTGCACCCAGATGGGCAACCAGGGGCATTCGGGCAACGGTGTGCGCGATCTGGCCGAGATGGTCTGGTCCGGCGCCATCGGCGACGTGAGGGAGGCGCACATCTGGACGGACCGCCCCGCGGGCCGCTGGCCCCACGGCGGCAACGGCGCGCCGCCCGCGGCGGACCCCGTGCCGGAGAAGATGGACTGGGATCTGTGGCTGGGCACCGCCGCGGAGCGCCCCTACAGCAAGCTCTACGCCCCCTTCAAATGGCGCGGCTGGATTGACTTCGGCTGCGGCGCGCTGGGCGACATGGCCTGCCACATCATGGACCCGGCCTTCTTCGCGCTGAAGCTGGGCGAGGCGGCCTCCTTCTCCGTGGAGCCGGTGAAACAGGAGGAGAAGAACGATCTCACCTGGCCCACCAACGCCGTGGTGAAATACAGCTTCCCCGCCCGTGCGGACATGCCCCCGGTGGACATTTACTGGTATGAGAACGGCCAGAAGCCGCCCCGCCCGGAGGGGGTGCCCGAGGGCCAGAAACTCGGCGACGACGGCAACGGCTCCCTGTTCATCGGCACGGCGGGCGTGCTCACCGCCGGGGAATACGGCGGGAACGCGCGGCTGCTGCCGGACGAGAAAATGCAGGCCTACAAAATGCCCGACCAGACCATCCCGCGCGTGGGCGGCGCCAACCATTACCGCAATTTCCTGGACGCATGCAAGGGCGGCGCGCCCGCCGTGTCCAATTTCGACTACGCGGGCCCCTTCACCGAGATGGTGCTTTTCGGCAACATCGCCCTGCGCTGCGACAAGCGGCTGGAGTACGACTTCGCAAAGGGCGAGGTGACCAATGACAAGGATGCGGCGAAATTCCTGGGCAAGGAATACCGGAAGGGCTGGGAACTGCCGGTGTGAGGATGAACCCGGCATGAGCGGAAAGACGCGCCACGCCATTGTCGGCGCGGGCGGGCGGCACGAAATGTACCGCGACGCCCTTCTCGGGGAATACGCCCCCTTTGCCGAACTGGCGGCGATCTGTGACAGCAACGCGGGCCGCGCCCGCCTCTCCGCCGCGCGGGCGGGGGAACTGTCCGGCGCGGCGCCGCCGGTGTACGCCGCCGCGGATTTTGACCGCATGGTGGCGGAGACCCGGCCGGACGTGGTCATCGTCACCTCCAAGGACAGCACCCACGACTCCTACATCCGCAGGGCGATGGAACTGGGCTGCGATGTCATCACCGAGAAACCCATGACCATTGACGCGGAGCGGTGCCGCGCGGTGCTGGAAACACAACGGCGCACGGGCCGCTCCCTGCGGGTCACCTTCAACTACCGCTACTCGCCGCCCCGCCGGCAGGTGCGGGAGCTGCTGGCCTCGGGCATTGTGGGCGACGTGCTGTCCGTGGATTTTCACTGGATGCTGGACATCCGCCACGGGGCGGACTACTTTCGCCGCTGGCACCGCAACCGGGAAAATTCCGGCGGCCTGCTGGTGCACAAGGCCACGCACCACTTTGACATCGTCAACTGGTGGCTGCAGACCGTGCCAAAACGGGTTTACGCCACGGGGCGGCGCGCCTTTTACCGCCCTGAAACCGCCGCGCGCCACGGGCTGGACCGGCGGGGGGAACGGTGCCACGGATGCCCCGAATCGGACCGGTGCCCCTTTTTCCTGGATCTGGCCGCCAACCCCGCGCTGAAGGCGCTCTATCTGGATCAGGAATCCCATGACGGGTACTTCCGCGACCGGTGCGTGTTCAGCGATGAAATTGACATTGAGGACGGCATGACCCTCGCGGTGGACTACCGCAGCGGCGTCACCATGAGCTATTCGCTGAACGCCTTCATGCCGTGGGAGGGCTATGTCATCGTGTTCAACGGCACAAAGGGCCGCCTTGAGCACAAGTGCGAGGAGACGGTTTACATCAACGGCGACGGTTCGGTTCCCGGCGCGCTCAAGCGCGAGGGCACCTGGCTGAGGGTGTATCCCCACTTCGCGCCCGCCTATGGAATTCCCGTGTGGGAGGCGGCGGGCGGCCATGGCGGCGGCGACGAGCTGCTGCTGCGCGACATCTTCCACCCGGAAAAAGCGCCTGACCCCTTCGGCCTTCGCGCCGATCACCGCAGCGGCGCCTGGTCCATCCTCACCGGCATCGCCGCCAACCTGTCCATCCGCGAATCCCGCCCGGTGGATGTGGACGGGCTTGCGCCCGGCTTGGAACTGCCGGATTATCATTGAAGAACGGGTTTCTTTCCCCCGGAACCCGTGGGCCGCAACAAAACGCCCCGGCCCGTCAATGACGGACCGGGGCTGATTGTTTTATCCGGTGGCGGGTTATTTTTTGCCGCCCGCCATCACCTGAAGCACCATGAGACTGAATGCGGCGAGGAACAGGTTGCCAAGGATTGATCCGATGTTCTCCGGATCCGCCAGGCTCTTGCCGCCGTTGCATCCGCCGCATCCGCACCCGCCGAAGCGGCCGGTGGAGACCACCAGATTCACCGTGGACCCGACCTCAACCAGGGTGCCCGCCGCCGGATCCTGGCGGATGATAATACCCGCCGGAACCGTGGCGCTCCGTTCCTCGGTCACGCTGATCTGCAATCCGGACGCCCTCAGGGCCACTTGGGCCACGCTTAAGTGACCGCCGACTGTTTCAGGCACGAACACCCTGTTCGGGCCGGACTGCACACCCAGGCTGACAACAAAGTTGACCGCCGCGCCGGGTTGCGTCTCGGTACCCGCCGCCGGTGACTGGGACATGACAAAACCGGCGGGCACAGTGTCACTGTAGGCCTCGGTGACCACTCCAACGATAAGTCCCGCTGCGGTAATCGCCGCCTCTGCCGCAGTGCGGGACAGGCCGGTCAGATCGGGGACCGTGAGCGTGTTTGATGGCTGCGGTCCGAGGCTGATCACCAGGTTCACGGCGGAACCGGGTAGCACCTCGGTGCCCGCCGCGGGATTCTGCGAGATGACGGAACCCGCCGGGACCGTGTCACTGTACTGTGTGATGATGGTGCCGATGTCAAGCCCCGCACCGGTGACAGCGCTTTCCGCCGCTGTCCGCGTCAGGCCCACAACATTGGGCACGGCCACAGGCTGCGGTCCGAGGCTGATCACCAGATCCACAGCGGAACCGGGGAGCACCTCGGTTCCCGCCGCGGGATTCTGTGAGATGACGGAACCCGCCGGGATGGTGTCGTTGTACTGCGAGGTGACATTACCGACGGTGAGTCCCGCGCCGGTGACGGCGCTTTCCGCCGCCGCCTGGGCGAGACCGACCACGTCGGGCACGGCCACGGGTTGCGGTCCGAGGCTGATCACCAGGTCCACGGCGGAACCGGGGAGCACCTCTGTGCCCGCCACGGGATTCTGTGAGATGACGGAACCCGCCGGGACGGTGTCGCTGTACTGCGTGGTGACATTACCGACGGTGAGTCCCGCGCCGGTGACGGCGCTTTCCGCCGCTGCCTGGGCGAGGCCTACCACGTCGGGCACGGCTGCGGGCTGCGGGCCAAGAATGATCACCAGGGCCACGGCGGAGCCGGGGAGCACCTCGGTTCCCGCCACAGGATTCTGCGAGATGACGGAACCCGCCGGGACGGTGTCACTGTACTGCGTGGTGACATTGCCGACGGTGAGCCCCGCACCTGTGACGGCGCTTTCCGCCGCCGCCTGGGCGAGACCGACCACGTTGGGCACGGCCACGGGCTGCGGGCCAAGGCTGATCACAAGGTTCACAGCGGAACCGGGCAGCCCCTCGGTGCCCGCCGCAGGATTCTGCGAGATGACGGAACCCACCGGGGCGGTGTCACTGTACTGCGTGGTGACGGCACCGACGGCAAGCCCCGCGCCGGTGACGGCGCTTTCCGCCGCCGCTTGGGCGAGGCCGACCACATCAGGCACGGCCACGGGCTGCGGGCCAAGGCTGACCACCAGGTCCACGGCGGAGCCGGGGAGCACCTCGGTTCCCGCCACGGGATTCTGCGAGATGACGGAACCTGCCGGGACGGTGTCACTGTACTGCGTGGTGACGGCGCCGACGGTGAGTCCAGCACCAGTTATGGCGCTTTCCGCCGCCGCCTGGGCGAGACCGACCACGTCGGGCACGGCCACGGGTTGCGGGCCAAGGCTGATCACCAGGTCCACCGCCGCGCCGGATTCCACCGTTGAACCTGCCGCCGGATTCTGAACAGCGACGAGTCCCGCCGGGACGGTGGGATCATATGCCTGGGAAGTGGTTCCCAACACCAAACCCGCCGCTGCCAGCGCGTCCTGCGCCTCATCCTGGGTCAGTCCCAACACATTCGGCACCTGCACAGGAGCGCCCACAACAATCTGAATTTCCGTCCTTGCCAATTCGGTTGCGCCGGAGTAGGCGGCCAGATAGACGGTATACACGCCTGGCACATTCGGGTCAAACCCCGAGTAATCGCCGAAGCCGTAATCCGTCAGGTCAAGGTTGACGAACTCATAACTCGCGGCGTTCTGGACGATGTTGTAGGCGCCGAGCGCCGCCGCATAATCCGGCACGGTGGCGGGCATTACACCGGGGCTTTGCTGTGTGAACAGGCCAAAGGCGTGATCAGGAACGCCGAGGGTGTTGAACAGTCCGTTTGCGCTGATGGGGTCAAAGCGCAGCCAGTTGTTCGTGCCGACGGGGTCAAAGTCCACACCGACCTCGTAGGTATAGTCGCCGAGCACGGCGGCCGGGGTTCCGTCCCGGTCCTCATAGTCCGTGTTGACCGCGAACACGATGTTCCATACCGGAGTGGTGGTGGTGGCCCAGTCGGGGTGCGGTTTGGACAAATCCGGGGTGCCCGTCGGGAAGTTGTAGACACCCGGTGCGGTGCGGTTAAAGATGTTCTGCGCCTGGTTGTTGGCATCAAAACGCAACTGCGCCCGCAGGCCGAGCTCAATTCCGTTGCGCCGGTCAACCGTGAAGCCGCCGTTGCCGATTCCCTCGCCGAAAAGTAGCTGCACAGGGTCGGAGGGGCCGGTGCTCATGTCGCCGAAGGTGACCGGGTCCGGCTCAAACACCGGCTCCGGGCCTGCGGAAACCACCACGTTTACCGCCATGCCGATCGTTGCGGGCTCATTCGCCGCGGGATTCTGGGAAATAATCGTGCCCGCCGGAATGGTGTCGCTGTACTGGTAGGCGACCGTGCCCAGGACCAGTCCAAGGCTGGTGATGGTGTTGGTGGCGGCGGCGAGCGTGTCCCCCACGACATCGGGGACAATAAGCGGGTTGCCCACGATGACCTGGATTTCCGTCCTTGCCACCTCGGTGGCGCCGGAGAATGCGGCGAGATAGATGGTGTACACACCGGGTTCGTTCGGGTCGAACACCGAATAATCACCAAAACCGTAATCGCTCAAGTTCAGGTTTAGGAATTCGTAATTGCCCGTGTTTTGGACGATGTTGTACGCGCCCAGCGCCGTGTCATATTCGGCGGGGGTGGCGGGTACGACACCCGGGCTCTGTTGCGTGTAGAGGCCGAAGGCGTGGTCGGGCACCCCGAGGGTGTTGAACAGGCCGTTCTCGCTGATCGGGTCAAAACGCAGCCAGTTGTCTGTCCCCTCCGGATCGAAGTCGATGCCCATTTCATAGGTGTAGTCGCCGAGCACGGCGGCGGGGGTGCCGTCGCGGTCCTCATAGTCCGTGTTGACCGCGAAGGCGATGCTCCACACCGGCGTGGTGGTGGTTGCCCAGTCGGGGCGGGGTTTGGTCAAGTCCGGCGTGCCTGTCGGGAAGTTGTAGACGCCCGGCGCGGTGCGGTTGAAGATGTCCCGGGGCTGGTTGTTGGCGTCAAAACGCAACTGGGCGCGCAGGCCGATTTCCACGCCGTTGCGCTGGTCCACGGTGAAGCCGCCGTTGGTGTTGCTGCCGTACAGCATGCGCACGGGGTCGGAGGGGCCGGTGCTCATGTCGCCGAAGGTGACCGGGTCCGGCTCAAACACCGGTTCCGGCCCCGCGGAGACAACCACGTTCACCGCCATGCCGGACGTGGCGGGCTCATTTGCGGAGGGATCCTGGGAAATAATCGTGCCCGCCGGAACGGTGCCGCTGTACTGGTAGGCAACCGTGCCCAGCACCAGCCCAAGGTTGGTGATGGCGGTGGTGGCTGCGGCGAGTGTGTCCCCCACGACATCGGGGACAAGCAGCGGATTCCCCACGATGACCTGGATTTCCGTCCTTGCCACCTCGGTTGTGCCCGAGAATGCGGCCAGGTAGATGGTGTAGACGCCGGGTTCGTTCGGGTCGAAACCTGAGTAGTCGCCGTAGCCGTAACCGCTGAGGTCAAGGTTCATGAACTCATAGTTGGCGCTGTTCTGAACGATGTTGCAGGTGTTGAGGGTGGCTGTGTAGTCCGGAATTGTGGCCGGCACGATGCCCGGGCTTTGCTGTGTGTGGAGGCCGAAGGCATGGTCCGGCAATCCGAGGGTGTTGAACAGGCCGTTCGCGCTGATCGGATCAAAACGCAGCCAGTTGTTTGTGCCCTCCGGATCGAAGTCCACGCCCACCTCATAGGTATAGTCGCCGAGCACGGCGGCGGGTGTGCCGTCGCGATCCTCATAGTCGGTGTTGACCGAGAATGTGATGTTCCACACGGGGGTGGTGGTGGTTGCCCAGTCGGGATGGGGCTTGGTCATGTCCGGTGCGCCCGTCGGGAAGTTGTAGACACCCGGCGCGGTGCGGTTGAAGATGTCCTGCGGATGGTTGTTGGCGTCAAAACGCAGCTGCGCCCGGAGGCCCAGTTCCACGCCGTTGCGGCGGTCCACGGTGAAGCCGCCGTTGGCGTTGCTCCCATAGAGCATGCGCACCGGGTCGGAGGGCCCCGTGCTCATGTCGCCGAAGGTGACCGGGTCCGGCTCAAACACCGGCTCCGGGCCCGCGGAAACCACCAGGCCCACCGGCATGCCCGCGGCTATCGGCGTGCCGGCCGCGGGGTCCTGCGATATGACGCTGCCTGCGGGAGCCGTGTCACTGTACTGGTAGGAAACGGAACCAAGCACTAATCCCGGATTGGTGATGGCGGTGGTCGCCGCTGAAAGGGTCATGCCGACAACATCCGGCGTGTCGAGGGGCAGGCGGACAATGACCTGAATCTCCGTCCGCGCAACCTCGGTTGTGCCGGAGAAGGCGGCCAGATAGACGGTGTAAACACCGGGCTGGTTCGGGTCGAAGCCCGAATAGTCGCCCTGTCCATAGGCGGTGAGGTCCATGTTGAGGAACTCATAATTAACCGAATTTTGGACAATATTGTATGTGCCGAGGGCCGTTGTGTAGTCGGGGACGGTGGCGGGTGTCAGGCCCGGACTTTGCTGTGTGTACAGGCCGAAGGCGTGGTCCGGCGCGCCGAGGGTGTTGAAGAGGCCGTTGGCACTGATGGGATCAAAGCGCAGCCAGTTGCCCGTGCCCGCGGGATCAAAATCTATGCCCGCCTCGTAGGTGTAGTCACCGAGCACCGCGTCCGGGGTTCCGTCCCGGTCCGCATGATCCGTGTTTACCGAAAAGACAACAGACCATACCGGCGTGGTGGCGGCGGCCCAGGCCGGACGGGGTTTCGTCAGGTCTGGTGTTCCGGTAAGAAAGGTGTAGGTGCCGTCGCCGTTGCTGTTGAAAATGTTCCGCCCCTGGTTGTTGGCGTCAAAACGCAGTTGGGCGCGCAGGCCGATTTCCACGCCGTTGCGGCGGTCCACGGTGAATCCGCCGTTGGTCATCCCCTGTCCCGCAAGCAGTTGGACGGGGTCCGAGGGGCCCGTGCTCATGTCACCGAAGGTGACGGGCTCCGGCTCAAACACGGGCTCGGGTCCCGCGGAGATGAACAGGTCAACGGTGGTGCCCGCAAGAACCACAATGTTTGAGGCGGGGCTTTGCGCCGCAATCCTGCCCGCGGGCACCGTGGCGCTGTACTGGTATCCGGTGGCACCGGGCGTAAAACCCGCGCCGGTGATGGCGGTGGTGGCATCGGCAAGGGTTTCGCCGATCACGTTGGGGACAAGAATCGGGGCGCCGACAATGACGTTTATCTCGGTTCGGGCCACCTCCACGCTTCCTGACAGCGCGGCCAGATAGACGGTGTACACCCCGGGCTGGTTCGGATCAAATCCGGAATAGTCCCCCAGCCCGTACGGGGTCAGATCAATGTTCATGAATTCAAGATTGGTTGTGTTCTGAACGATGTTGTACGCCCCAAGCGCCGCCGAATAATCGGGAATGGTGGTGGGAATAATGCCGGGGCTCTGTTGGGTGTACAGGCCGAAGGCGTGATCCGGCACGCCGAGGCTGTTGAACAGGCCGTTTGCGCTGATGGGATCAAAGCGCAGCCAGTTCCCCGTTCCATCCGGATCAAAGTCCACCCCCACCTCGTAGGTGTAGTCCGCGAGTTTCTCGGCGGGTGTTCCGTCCAGGTCCCCGTGGTCCGTGTTGACCGAAAAGGTGATGTTCCACACCGGTGTGGTGGTGGTTGCCCAGTCCGGGCGGGGCTTGGTCAGGTCTGGCGTCCCCGTGAAGAAGGTGTAGGTGCCGTCACCGTTGCTGTTGAATATGTTCTGTGGCTGGTTGTTCGCGTCGAAGCGCAGCTGCGCCCGGAGGCCCAGTTCCACGCCGTTGCGGCGGTCCACGGTGAATCCGCCGTTGGCGTTGCTCCCATAGAGCATCTTCACCGGATCGGACGGCCCGGTGCTTGTGTCGCCAAAGGTGACATCCTGATCATACGCAAGCGCCGCGGCCGCGCCGCCCCAAAAAATCAAAACCGACATCATCACGGCATGTCCCGCAACCAGCACCCCTGAAAGTTTCATCAGACTGTTCTCCTCAACTTTGGAAGCCTTATCTGCGCGTTTGTCTCTCCACACAAACCACATGAAAAGGAACAACCCTCCGGGGCCGCCCCTGCAGTCATCAGTTTTATCGGCGTCGGCGGCCCGCCGTCGCCGGCCGGATGAGGGCGGCCAGCGCCACCGCCAGCAAAAGCAGTCCGGGCGCGCCTGCGGCGGGAACCGGCGGGGCCTCCCCCTTTGACACCACCAGGTTTACAGCCTGTCCCGGCGGCAGGGACTGTTCGTTGGGGTTTTGTGAGATGACCGTTCCGGCGGCAAGACTGCTGTACTCCTCGGTGACCGTTCCAAGGACCAGTCCGGCTGCGGTGAGGGCGTCCTCCGCCTGCGAAAGGGTCAACCCCAGCAGGCTGGGTGTCTCAACGAGCATCCCCACATGAATTTCAATTTCACTGCGGGCAACCTCGACCATGCCCGAATAGGCGGCGAGGTAGATGGTGTAAATACCGGGCTGGTTCGGATCGAAATCGCTGTAGTCCCCCATGCCAAACGCCGAGAGGTCAAAGTTGAAAAATTCATAGTTCTGCGAGTTGTGCACGATGTTGCTCGATTCAAGCAGCACGAGATAATTGTCCAGCGAGGTTGCCTGCAGGCCCGGGCTTTGCTGGTTGTACAGGCCAAAGGCGTGATCCGGCAGCAGTGCCTGCGTGAAAAGGCTGTTGTAACTGATGGGATCCACGCGCAGCCAGTTGTTCTGCCCGACGGGATCAAAGTCCATGCCGACCTCATAGGTGTAGTCCTTCAAGGTTTTGGCCGGCGTGTCATCCCTGTCATCATAATCGGTGTTAATCGAAAACGAGATTGACCACACCGGTGTGGTTGTGGTCGCCCATTCCGGGTGCGGCTTGCTCAAGTCCGGGGTGCCGGTGGGGAAAGAATAGGTGCCGTCGCCGTTGCTGTTGTAGATGTTTTGCGGCTGGTTGTTGGTGCCAAAACGAAGAATTCCCCGCAGGCCGATTTCCACACCATTGCGCCGGTCCACGGTAAAACCGCCGTTGGTGCCGCTGCCGTAAAGCATGCGCACGGGATCGGAGGGCCCGGTGCTGAGATCGCCAAAAGTGACGTCCTGATCATAGAGGAGTTCGGCATGTCCCCATGAGCCCGCCAAAAGTGCCGCCGCCAAAAAATAAAACACCCTTAACGTGCCGTGTTTTTCA
>JBHEKP010000358.1:0-12867 GCA_041859375.1 Candidatus Hydrogenedentales bacterium
CCCGCTGCCGCCCGCGCTGGAAAAGACCGCCGCCAAAATCCGGGAAGAGTTTGGCCAGGAAAAGCTCCTGCTGGTGGACACGCTGTTTGTGCGCACCCGCGCGGGGGAGGAAGTGCAGTCAAACGGCATGTTCCGGATGACGCCGCCCCCCTCCGCCAGCCCTGACACCTCCGCGTTTATGAACTACAAGGTCGCCATCCAAAGCGGCGGGGTGGTGGAAACGGAGGGTTCCGCACCGGTTTTCAACATCCAAAATTTTGTCTGGGGCGGCAGTGTTGAACTCCTGACGCCGTCCCCCGCCACGGTGCAGCAACCCGACGGGACGACACGGGCCGTCGTCGGCCCAATCCGGGCGGTCAACCAGCGCGAGACCGGGTTTCAGACCTCCGCGGACATCACGGAGAACCAGCCGGTATTGCTGGGGAAAATGGGCATGGCCCCCCTGGGCGACACCTATTTCATCATCCTCCTGGCCCGCAAGGCCGAATAAAATAGAAGACGCTGAAGGGGGACGGAAGAGAGGGACTACTCTTGGGCATCCTCTTCGCCCTCTCCGGTCTCTTCAAAGGTGTCAAACATATTTTTTTGGTTGTTTGGCTCGAAGAAGGAACTATCAAAACCGCCTTCAAGCTTAATGGCCGTGAATTCGACTTCGCCCAGTTCCCGGAACGACTTACAGAAGCGGTAGAACGTTCTTGTGTCGTCGGTAATGACAAATTCGGCGTCCGCAACCGCAGCCTGGGCAATCAGTTTAAGGTCATCCTTGAGCGCCACCCGTGACTGTTCCGGCGGGCGCGTATGCTCAAGATCATGCAGTTTGGCCGTGCGCAGGGCATCATCCCAGTTGAAGGGGAGCACGATGCATGATCGCAACATTTCCGGCAAAATCTCCTGACGGACGCAAAACTCGGAGACCACAATAGTGGAAAGGTAGACGGGAATGTCACTTTCGAGAAAATACCGCCAGTACCGGCGTGCCGAGTCATGGTGCGGACGCTGCCGGTCCGACAGCGTAATCAAGAAACTGGTGTCAATCAGGACACCATCCGCCATGTGCTATTCTCCCCTGAGTTCTCTAACCCAAGCTGCGGCATCAGGCACACCCGCCCATGCCTTTTCACCTTCGGCGGCAAAACGATCCAGCGCTTCCTCATCATAGACGGGGTGATAATCGGCAAATGCAATCAGCCGGACATTCCGCAAGGCGCCCGTGCGGTGGTGCTGTTCCGCGTGTACATGCAGCAGCACCTTGCGGTAAAGCCGGTTCTCATCCTGGTCATGCAGATAGTCCTGTGAAGCACCCACGATGATGGTCTTACCGCTTCGGGCGAGTTTCAGGTGAATGTTCGCCTTTTGCACCCCACCCATGTCCATGATCTCGCCATGTAGATATTTCTCTACCGCCACCCACGGCTGGATGGTACCCACCCGGTAGTCAGTCCGGTGGCTCACCACGATAGGTGGAAAACTTTGATTACCGGGGCGAATTTCAAATTCAATAAACGGATCGGCCTTTGCGCGTGCCTGCCATTTCTGCACCACTTCCGCCCGCTTGGGGTCCAGTTCCCCGAGCGTGTCTTGGCGTTCCAGCGCGCGAAGATCTGATTCCAGCGTGCCCAGCACAGTAGCCGCAGCCAGAAGGATCCGCACGATGTAGGAACCTTCAACGATTTCCACGTGAACCTGATTGAGCTTCGCGCGATCACTTCCCGCCAGGAAAGTTTCTACCTGCCGGTTGAATTCATTGAACTGGGACAGGCCTATCGTTCGGGGGCTGATCCCAACCCCGTCCAGTTGTCCACGAAGGGAGAAATCTATGGATTCCGCGATATTCATAGTTGTTTCACCTAGTAAAATCATACCCGAGAAGAGGTGCCCTCTGCAATCCGGTATATTCTCTGTGCGCAACTCAGTCGCTGCATGCAACAGCCGCAGAATGGCACCTTTCTTGGGCTAATTTGCTGTTGCTGGGGGATTGATTAATGGCCATCTCGCCCCCAAAACACCCCATCCGGGCGATATCCGCCAAAAAGAAAGAGTGACCACTCGGGATTTCAACCCGACTCCTTCTTTCAGCTGGACATGAAGCATAGCCCCATGCCGAGATGGAGGGAGACGCACCAACCGCCACGCCAATGAGTCAAAAACTGTTCTGTAAACAATTGTGCTGTGTATTCGCTCATGCCTTAATCAGTTTACAAGCCAGGCAACTCCATCAGTCGGCGCGGACCTTTTCAAAGGGCAGGGTGATGAGCACCTGGCAGCCCTGGCCGGGGGAGCTGGTGATTTCGACGGTTCCGCCGTGCTCCTCGATGATGCCTCGGGTGATGGAGAGGCCGAGTCCGGTGCCGCCGGGCTTGGTGGTGTAGTAGGGGTCGAAGGCGTGCTCAAGCATGTCGCGGGGCATGCCGGGTCCGTCGTCGCGGATTTCCACCTCGCAGGCGCGGTCGGTGAGCCGGGAGAAGAGGCGGACGCGCCCGCCTTCGGGGCAGGCTTCGAGGGCGTTGAGCAGCACGTTGAGCACGGCGCGGTTCATCTGCTTGGGGTCGAGCATGAGCTTCCGCCCGCCGGCGCGGAATTCGCCGGTGAGCCGCACGGCGCGCGCGGCGGCCTCGTTTTGGAAGAGCCGGACGCAGTCGCCCAGGAGGGTGTCCATGTCGAGGGGCTCCGGGTGCAGCTCGGACTCGCGGGCGAGGGAGAGGAACCCGGAGACGATTTCCTCCAGCCTCCCCACCTCGGAGCGGATGGTCTGGAGGGGGCGCGCGGCGGGCGCGTCGGGCCCGTCGAGCTGGTCTATGGCGTGGCTGGAGAGGAGCTTGATGGCGTTGAGGGGGTTGCGCACGTCGTGGGCCACGCCTGCGGCGAGGGTGCCCAGCGCGGAGAGGCGCTGGGCCTGGCGCAGCTTCACCTCCATCAGCTCCTTTTCGCGGAGGGACTCGACCATCCGGTTGAAGGTGGTCTCCAGCGCGAGGATTTCGCCGGTGCCGCCGCGCGTGCCGACGGTTTCGAGCCGCCCGTCGGAGATGGCGGCGCAGCTTTCCGCGAGCCGCCGCAGGGGGTGGAGCGCCTTCCACAGGTAGTAGACCATGAGCCCCAGGGCCACGAGGAACACGGCGGTGACGGCGATCATGTAGTCGTTCTTGAAGGCGCGGAGGATTTCCGTCTGGGGCGCGATGGTGACGGTGGCGGTGAGCAGCATGCTCCGGCCGCCGTTGCGCAGGGGCATGCGCGCCACGCGGGCGAAGCCGCCGCCGGGGAGGCGCTCGATGGTGAAGGTGGCCCCGCCCGCCCCGTCGGGCTGCTCCTCAAGGCGGATGTCCATGCCCTGGTGCAGGTCCATCAGGTCGCCCTCAAGGGCGCGCAGGTCGCCGTCGTAGCCCTCCTCGAAGCGCAGCTCCAGGCTGCGGGCGATGTCCTGCGACTCCTCCTCCATCTGCTGCACCGCCTCGTTGAAGAAGTGGCGGGTGATCCCCGCGACGGCGCCGAAGAGGCAGAGGAGCAGCACGCCGCAGAGCACCACGACCCTGAAAAACAGGGTGCGGTACCACGGTGTCTGGAAGGGCGCCCGCCGCCGGACGCCGTTTTCCGCCGCATCGCTCACGGTGCGCTCCTCCGCTTCACAGGGGCGGCGGGATTTCGCCGTCCAGCAGGCGCAGTATTTCCTTCACGTCCTCCCAGCACTCGCGCTTGCTGTCGGGGTTCCGCAGCAGGTACGCGGGATGGTAGGTGACGCGCAGGGGGATGCCGTGGTAGTTGTGCCACGACCCCCGCAGCCGCCCGACCAGCGCGGCGGTTTTGAGCAGGGTCTGGGCCGCGGTGCCGCCGAGCGCGCAGATCACCCTTGGCTGGATGAGGGCGAGCTGCCGGATGAGGAAGGGCTCGCATTTTGCGACCTCGTCCGGCGCGGGCGTGCGGTTGCCGGGCGGGCGGCACTTCAGCACGTTGCAGATGAACACGTCGGTCCGCGCCGTCTTGAAGCCCTTTTCGATGATGTCGGTGAGCAGTTTCCCCGCGCGGCCCACGAAGGGGCGGCCCTGGAGATCCTCGCTCTCGCCGGGGGCCTCGCCGACAAAAACAATCCGCGCCTCCGGGTTGCCCTCGCCGGGGACGGTGCGGGTGCGGGTGGCGCAGAGGGTGCATTTTTTGCAGCCGGACACCTCCTCCGCAATGCGGACAAGGCTGTCCTCCGAAGGGTCAAACTCGTACACGGCCGGGGCCTCCTCCCCGCGGGGCGGCGCGGTCACGGCGGCGGGTTCGGGGGTGATGCCGGGCAGGTCGCCCGTTTCCGGGCCGGTCACCCGGTCAAGCATGGCCGCCACCTCGGGGGACAGGGCCACCTTTGGGGGCCTGCCGCGCGCGCCCCGCCGCGCCAGAACGCCCGCGTCACGGATTATTTCCTGAAATTTCTCGTCATCGGTCATGCCGGAATCTCCGCGCCACATCATAGCACGGCGCGCCCGCCGGGCGGAAAAGCCCCCTCCGGCGCATTACAAAAACTTAATTTTTCCGCACCCTCCCGCGTAATGTTGGCCGGGTATCCTTCTGTTGACGGCAATGGAGCCGCCAAGAAAAAAAAGGAGTGCGACACATGAACAGGCACACGATGAAGCAAGTCCTGCTGACCGCGGTTCCGCTGGCGGCGGCGCTTCTGGCGGCGGGCGGCCTTTGGGGGCTGATTGCCCCGGCAAACGCGCAGGAACCCCCGCAGGGGCCGCCCCCGGCGCTGAACGGCGACGCCCCCGCCCCGCCCCCCCCGCCGGACGGACCTCCCCCGCCCCCGCAGGCCAATGCGGGCGGTGACCGTGAACTGCCGCCGCCGCCGCCCCCGGCCGGGCCTGGCAACCGCCGCATGCAGGGCCCGCCCCGCGACGGCATGCCCGGCCCCGGCATGGGCCGCCCCGGCCCGCCCCGCAGGGACCCCGCCCGGATGTTCGAGGACATGGACGCGGACAAGAACGGATCCATTTCCCGGGAGGAGTTCATGGAATTCCATGAGCGCATGCGCCCGCCGATGGGCGGCCCCCGGCCCGGAGGCATGGACAACGGCCCCGACGGACCGCCGCCCTGCGATTTCCAGGGTCCGCCGCCCAACCGCGGCATGAAGGGCCGCTGGCAGGATGGCGGGGGCCGTCCGCAGGGTCCGCCCCCGAACCGCGGCGGCCAGTGGCGGGATGACGGCGGCTACGGCCGCCCGCAGGGCCCGCCCCCGGACCGGGGCGGCCAGTGGCGGGATGCCGGCGGCTATGGCCGCCCGCAGGGTCCACCCCCGGACCGGGGCGGCCAGTGGCGGAATGACGGCGGCGACCGCCCCCAAGGCCCGCCCCCCGCACCGCCCGCACCCCCCGAGGACGGACAGCGCTAGGCGAATCCACACCCCGCGCAAGCGGATGCCACAGCCGGCTCCCCCCCGCGTCTTTCCCGGACGCGGGGGGGAGTGTTACAATTCAGGCAAGATTTCGGGAGATGCGACGATGCCGA
Source organism: Candidatus Hydrogenedentales bacterium (assembly GCA_041859375.1). GTDB lineage: Bacteria > Hydrogenedentota > Hydrogenedentia > Hydrogenedentales > CAITNO01 > JBHEKP01. Next base: position 5,479 of record JBHEKP010000358.1, read on the forward strand.
CCTACGAATACCATGCGGTCCGCGCGAAGGAGGAGGAGGGTAAATCCTTTGTCGGCGGCATTGTGGTGGCGAAGGACCGCCACGAGGCCAAGGAGAAGCTGGCCGGGCACGGGCTCAAGGCGACCATGCTCACCCGCGCGCGGGGCATCATGGCGGTGATCAAGTGGCTTGACGCCGACATCCGCTGACGGGCCCGTCACGGATTGCGGGGCGGGTGCTCCTCGTCGGGGTTGGGGCAGTAGATGCAGTCGCACTTGCTCGCGGGCCGTCCGCACACGGGCGGGCAGAAGGAGGTTTCGCCGAGCTGCTGGTCCATGTCCAGGGCGGGCTCGTCGGAGTCCGTGGGGCCGATGGGCCGGGCGGGCACGCCCGCCACGGTGGTGTGGGGCGGCACGGGCTTGAGCACAACGGCACCCGCCGCGATTTTCGCACCCTCGCCGATCTCGATGTTTCCGAGGATTTTCGCGCCCGCCGCGATAAGCACGCCCCTGCCCACCTTTGGGTGGCGGTCCCCCCACTCCTTGCCGGTGCCGCCGAGGGTGACGGCGTGCAGCATGGACACGTTGTCGCCGACCACGGCGGTCTCGCCGATGACCACGCCCGTGGCATGGTCCATGAACACGGCCTTTCCGATGCGGGCGGCGGGGTGGATGTCCGTGGCGAAGACCTCGGAGACCCGGCTCTGGAGGAAGAGCGCCAGGTGGGCGCGCTCCTGGTTCCAGTAGTGGTGCGCGATGCGGTGGGCCTGGAGCGACAGGTATCCCTTGAAATAGAGGAGCGGCTGGGAGTATTTGCGGCAGGCGGGGTCGCGCTGGCGCACCGCCTCAAGGTCGGCGCGGGCGCAGTCGCCCAGGTAGGGGTCGGCCCTGTGCGCGTCCGACATCAGGTCGCGCAGGGACAGGGCGGGCAGCGTCACGCTCTCCAGCTTGTGGGCGAGGATGAAGCAGAGCGCGTCCTCAAGGGAATGGTGGTTCAGGATCGAGGCGTGCAGGAAGCTGGACAGCATGGGCTCGCGCCACACGCCCTCCGCGGCCTCCGCACGGATGGTCTCCCAGATGATGTCCCTCGGGGTGTCGTCCGCCATTTCCCGTAAACTCCGTCGGCGCGGCTGCGCGCCCTTTGTGCCGGCCAGGCGGGAAGAATACCACGGCCCGGGGCCGCGGCAAAAAACGCCGCCCGTAAAACAGCGCGGGGACGTCGGCCGCAACCGGCGTCCCCGCCTGTCAGGTTCCTTTTCAGCAAAACACCATCCGGGCGCGGATTATTTGCCCGAGATGGACTCCACCAGGACGCTTTCCACCTGGGCGGGCTTTTTGGCGCCGCCGCGCAGGAAAACGCGGACGCTGGCCGAACCGGCCTCAACGTCCTTGGGGAGGTCAAAAAAGCGCTCGATGACGAAGGCTTTGCCGTCGCCGGGATGCTCGACCATCCTGCGGACCACCTTGCCGCCCGACTTGTATTCGAGGCGCATGCCCATCTTGCCGGGGTCGGCGCTGGTGCATTTCACCTGGACCTTCACCTTTTTGCCCGCCACACCCGTGCGGATGGGGAACAGGAGCACGGAGTCCTCCTTGGCGTCCGGCTCAAGCTGGGCCACCTTCTTCCCGTCCACGGTTTTCTCGGTCACACCGGCCTTGCCGTGGTATTTCCAGCTCTTGGGCACGCCGCCCGCCCATTCCTTGAAGTCGCCGTTGGCCACGAGCTGCCTGCGGACCACCTTCTTGGACGCGGGCTTTTTCGCCTCGTCCGCCTTCTTTGCGGCGGCTTCGGGGGCCTTCTTTTCCGCGGGTTTGGCCTGTTTTGCCTTGTCGGCGGCGGGTTTGGCCGCCTTCTTCGCCGCGGGCGCCGGGGTGCTGGCGGACTTGCCGCAGGCCTGGAAGGCGAAGCAGAACGCGGTGAGTGCGATTACCGCGACACTAAACAGGTTCACATGCAGTTTTTTGGTCATTTTTGCCTCCTTTGAGGGTCTTGGGCGCGATTCGCCGCTTTCATGTTGGCAATTGATTATCCCAGATTACCCCCGGTTCATACAACCCCCCGGCTGTTGGGGGCGGAAACAGGGGTGTCCGTGGGGGGATAACGACCAGTGCGGCGGTTTTTGGGACAGCCCGTTCCGGGTGGCCACATTGACGGCCGGCCCTTGGGATGCGTAGTATGCACACCGGTTACCAAAACCCGCGCCCCGGCGGGGGCGCAACACAAGGAGAACCCCATGGGCACCCTGGCAGCGTTGACGATGATGACCCTTCTTGCGGCGGCCCCCTTTGAGCCGGCCTGGGAATCCATTGACAGCCGGCCCAACCCGCAGTGGTTCGAGGACGCCAAGTTCGGCATTTTCATCCACTGGGGGGTGTATTCCGTGCCCTCCTGGGGCGCGAAGGACGCCTACGCCGAGTGGTACTGGAACCACATGCAGGACAAGAACGGGCCAACCTGGAAATTCCACGAGAAGACCTACGGCGCGGATTTCCAGTACCAGGACTTCGCGCCCATGTTCAAGGCGGAGCTGTACGATCCGGAGCTTTGGGCGGACATTTTCAAAAAGTCGGGGGCGAAATACGTGGTGCTCACATCGAAGCACCATGAGGGCTTTTCCATGTGGCCCGACCCCTTCAGCTGGAACTGGAACGCCATGGACATCGGCCCCCACCGCGACCTGGCGGGGGACCTTGTGAAGGCGGTGCGGGGCCAGGGCCTGCGCATGGGCTTTTATTACTCCCTCTACGAGTGGTACAACCCGCTCTACAAGAGCGACGTGAACAAGTACGTGGACCAGCACATGCTGCCCCAGCTCAAGGACCTCGTCCAGCGCTACAGCCCCGACATCGTCTGGCCGGACGGGGAGTGGGAGCACCCCTCTGAAACCTGGCGCAGCACGGAATTCCTCGCCTGGCTGTTCAACGAGTCGAACGCGCCGAAGGACGTGGTGGTCAACGACCGCTGGGGCAAAGAGTGCCGCGACCAGCACGGCGGCTTCGCCACGCCCGAATACGGCGGCATCTCCAAGGGCGGCCACATGATTGACGCGGGCTTCTTCGAGGAGTGCCAGGGCATGGGCAAGTCCTTCGGCTACAACCGCAACGAGAACGCCGAAAACTACCGGAGCACCACCGAGCTGCTCCACCTGCTCATTGACAACGTGAGCCGGGGGGGCAACCTGCTGCTGGACATCGGGCCGACGGCGGACGGGCGCATCCCGGAAATCATGCAGCAGCGCCTGCTTGAGATGGGCGGGTGGCTCGCCGTGAACGGCGAGGCGATCTACGGCGCCGACCGCTGCGGCCGGGCCCCCAAAATGGACGACGTGCGCTTCACCGAAAAGGACGGCGCGGTCTACGCCATCTGCCTGAAGTGGCCCGGCGGGAAGCTGGTGATCGAGGGCATGAGCGGCGTGAAAAAGGCGAAGGCCTCCATGCTCGGCGTGGAAAAGCCCCTTGCCGTCATGGTTGCCGACGGCAAAATCACCGTCACCATGCCCGCGCTGAGTGTTGACCAGGCGCCCTGCCGCCACGCCTACGTGGTGAAACTGGACGTGGATAAATAGTTCCGGGAAAAGGCGGCCAGGCCCCGAACAGCCCGCGCGAAGGCGGGAGGCGCGGGTTCCAACGCCCGTCGGCGATGGGATGGACGCGGACCGCGCCGTCCGGAACGCGGGCGGTGCGGGCGGAACAGGCTAGAATTCGTCCAGCCCGGAGATGTGCTGCTCAAGCCAGTCGCCGAAATAGGCGATTTGCTTGACCGACATTTTGACGTTTTCGGGGTTTGCCTCGGTGCGGAGCAGGCTGTTGACGAGCACGAGCTGGTCGCCGTGCTTTCCCTGGAAGATTGCGAAGGATCCGTGGGTCAGCTTTCCGTTGGCGCGGAGCGCCCAGGAGAGGGCCTCGGCCGAGGGCTCGCCGCAGGGGGTGTAGATGCGCACCAGCCGCCGCCCGTCCCGGGTGTCATGGGGCATGATGAAAACCTTCTGCGCGCGCTCCTTGTTCAGGCGGACGGTGACGACGAATCCGTTGTCGTGGGGCTCGATGGTGCGGGCGGGGGCCTTTTCGCAGGCCATGGCCAGATCGCGCACGGTGTACTCGCCCTTGCGGATGGGTCCGGGCAGGGCCACGGCGTAGAGCCCCTCTAGGGAGCGTTCCACCTGGAGCTGCACGTCCATGTCCGTGTCGCTCCGGTGCGCGGTCAGCGCGGAGAGCGCCAACTGGGCCACCTTGCCCAGCAGTTCCGCCGCGTCCCGGCGCACCACCCAGCCGGCCTCGCGGTTCTCCAGCGTCCGCACCAACTGCTCTACCTGTGTGATCATCGCGCGATCCTCCGCCGCTATTCTAGCAATTGCGGCCCGCAACCGCAATATGTCAACCATTTACCCCGGCGGGGGCGGATTTTCCCCCGGCGCGCGGGCGGGGCGCTGTTTTGTCGTTGCGCGCGCGGCCTGATATGCTTTTCCCGCCCGCCAAACCCGGCGGGGAGACACGGGGTTTTCACCATGGCGGAAACGACAGCGGCGGCGGGCGCGCCCCCCACCTGGAAGGCGCGGCTCTTCCAGGCGGGCGGTTTTGCGTGCGTCACGGCGGCGGTGCTGGCGGGCATGGCGAGCGAGACGGTGCTGCTCGCCGAATTCGCCGTGCTGGCGGCGGTGCTCGCGCTGCCCTTCCTGCCGGCGGCGGCGCTGGCCTTTTACGCGGCCGTGCTGGGCATGCGGGAGCCGGTGAACTACATGCCGCTGAAGCTGGCGGGGGTCAGCGTGTACGCGGGCGATCTGGTGCTGGCGCTGTTCCTCGGCGCGGTGCTGTACGTGTTTCTGGACAATATTTCGGGCCGCCGGACGGGCCTGCCGCTGGAGGGGCGCGCGGAAAAGCTGCTGGCGGTGATTCTGGCGGCGTCGCTGGCGTGGGGGCTGCTTTCGGCGGCGACGGGGCTGGCCCGGGGCTGGGAGGCGCGCGACGTGCTGGGGGACTACCGGCGCCTGTACGCCTACATGCTGGGTTTTCTGGCGGCGCTGTGGCTGTGCCCGAAGGACCGGCACCTGCGCATGCTAAAATGGGTGTTTTTCGCGGGGGCGGCGGGGGCGGTGCTTTTCGGGCTGTACCGCATGGGCACGGGCCGTTATTTCCATTCCACGGCGGAGCACGCGGAGTACCCGCGCCTGCTGGCCGACGACGAGATTGTCTCGCTGTCGCTGGCCCTTTCCTACGCGGCGGCGGTGGCGGTGTTTGAGCGCGGCGCGGCGCGGCGCGCGGCGGCGCTGGGGCTGGGGGCGCTGTGCATGGCCTTCATGCTGATGAGCGGCTGGCGCATGGGCTTCCTCCACGCGCTGATGGCGCCGGCCTTCGCGCTTTGGTTCATGTCGCGGATGCGCCGGGTGTCCCTGGGCCGCCTTGCGGCGCGCGCGGTGGTGGCGGTCATGCTGGTGTGCGCGGTGATGGGGGGCGTGCTGCTCGTTTTCAGCGGCACCACCCGCCTCATCTGGACGCGCATGGACGAGCGGATGTACCACTTCGGCGTGCCCTTCCTCGACGACGTGGACTACCGGCCCTACGCCTACAAGACGGCGCTGCTCCATTTCGCGGAGCACCCGGTGCTGGGCATGGGGATCGGGCACCAGATGACCTTTGCCAAGAAGACCTCGGAGGGGGTCTTTGAGTATTACTCGCACACGACGCACAACATCTTCCTGGACACGCTGTACCAGACGGGGCTGCCGGGGCTGCTGCTGTTCGCCGGGTTCCTGTGGGTGGTGGCGCGGCGGGCGCACAAGTCCTTCGCGCGCCTGCCGGACGAGTGGCACGCGCTGATGGCGGCGGCGCTTTCCGGCCTGTTCTGCGCGCTGATCCACCAGACCTACGAGATCAGCGCGGTGTCGGGCATGGTCTCGCTGTACCTGCTGTGCGGCTTCATCATGCTCATCTGCCGCCGCGCCGCGCCGCCGGCCGAAACCGCGCCGGACGGGGACGGGGCATGAGCGGCGGCTTCGGGCGCACCCTGGGCCACACGCTGGTGTACATGGCCGGGCTGGTGGTGAACCGGGGGGTGGCCTTCCTGCTCGTGCCGGTGTTCACCCGCGTGTTCACGCCGGGCGAGTTTTCCGTCTGGGACCTGTGCAACACGACGCTGCTGCTCCTGTTTCCGATGCTCGACATCGGCATGTCCTCCGCGGTGGTGCGCTTCTACCACGACTATGACGACAGGGGGCGCCGCGCCGCCGCGTTCAACACGAGCCTGATCTTTGTGGCGCTGGCGCACGTGCCCGTGGTGGCGGCGGGGTTCATCGCCGCGCCGTGGCTCTCACGGGCCATTTTCGGCGTGCCGGACCACGCCGCGCTGGTGCGGCTGGTGTTCCTCATGGCGAGCGCCACGGCCATCGGCAAGCAGTCCCTCTCCATGCTGCGCACGGCGGAGCGCAGCGCGCTGTTCGCGGCGCTCAACCTTGTGCGCGGCCTCACGGGCCCGCTCATCATCATCGTGCTGGTCACGGGGCTGGGCTGGGGCGTGGCGGGCGCGCTCTGGGGCGACCTGATCGGCCTCGCGGTGCTGGCGGCGGCGGGCATGTGGGTGTGCCGGGGGTGGCTGCGTCCCGTCTTCGACCGGGCGGTGCTGGGGGAAATGCTGCGCTTCGCCCTGCCGCTCGTGCCGATGGGGCTGACCACGGCGCTGCTCACCATCGCGGACCGCTATTTCCTGAGCCATCTCCTGGACCTTGACCAGATGGCCCCCTACAGCCTGGGCTTCCGCGTGGGCATGCTCATGGTCCTCTTCATCCAGGGGTTCCAGCTTGCGTGGCCGCCCGCCGCGCTGCGCATGGCCGCCGACCCCGCGCAGGGGGCCGCGGCCCTCGCGCGCACGGGTTTTCTGATGCAGGCGACCCTTTTCGGCGCCGCGGCGTGCATCACCTGCGCCACGCCGGAGCTGCTGCTGGTTTTCGCGCCGCGCCAGGGCTATGACACCGCCAACCTGATTGTCCCGCTCATCGCGTACAGTTACGCCATCCACGGGGCCATGCTGGTGGTGAACGTGGGCATCGGCATCGCGAAGCGCAACCTGTGGGGCGCGCTGGCAACCGCCTGCTCCTGCGCGGTGAAGCTGGCCGTCACCTACTGGTTCATCGTGCGGTGGGGAATCGCCGGGGCGGCGCTCTCCACCCTGCTCGCCTTCACGGTGGAGCTTGGGCTCACCTACGCCTTCACCCAGTGGATTGTGTACCCCCTGCCCCACGACAAGCGCCGCCTCTTCGGGCTGTACGCGGCCTCCGCGGCGGTGCTGCTGCTGGGCATGGCCGCGATGCGCCTGCCCCACGCCGCGTCCATCGCGCCGCGCGCGCTGCTGCTGGCGGCCTTCGCCGGGCTGGCCTGGCGCGTGCTCCTGTCCGGGGAGGACCGCCGGGGCGTTCTGCGC
>JBHEKP010000020.1:0-5227 GCA_041859375.1 Candidatus Hydrogenedentales bacterium
AGCCCTCCCTCTACGAGCGCATGGCCCCCGCCATCGAGCAGTGCCAGGAAATCCTCAACTCCGTCGAACTCGGAAAATTCCTCGCCGCCCACCCCGACATCACCGACGAGGAGCTCACCGACCACGTCTTCCCCCCCGGCACCCAGAACCCCTTCATAAACCCCTACCCCAGACGCCGCTACACCTATCCCCCCACCCCAAACCCCGAAATCCTCCCCGACCCGGAGCCCACCCCAGAGACCGCCCCCACCGCCCCCATACCGCCCATCCTCTCCGTCCCCTCCACCACCCGCACCGTTACCCTTGACTCCACCCCCACGCCCGCGCCCGCGCCCTCCGCCCCCTCCGTCCCCACCCCCGCGCCCGCTGCCACTCTTTCCCCTGCTCCCCCGTCCATACCGTCCATACCGTCCATACCGTCCATCTCATCCCCTTCCTCCACCCCCTACCAAAAACACACCACCCATGGTATACTGCCCCCATGCGAACACACCATATCTTGCGCTTTGCCGGACTCCTCCTAGTCCTTGTCATCGCCAACGGATGCGCCACCCATCCCAAACCGCCGCGCGGCGCGCGGCCTGTGGACAAAACGATGTCCATGAGCGCGTACTGCGCCTGCGGCCAATGCTGCAACTGGAAACGCAACTGGCTCTTCAAGCCCGTGGTGGCCAGCGGCCCGAGCAAGGGCAAGCCGAAAAAGGTGGGCATCACCGCGAGCGGGCTCAAGGCCCGCAGGGGCACCATCGCTGCCGACACCGACTACTATCCCTTCGGCACGGTGATGTACATTCCCGGCTACGGCTACGGCAGGGTGGAGGATCGGGGCAAGGCCATCAAGGGGCCGGGCAAGCTGGACCTCTTCTTTCCCAAGCACCGGCAGGCGCTGGAATGGGGACGCCGAAAGGGCACAGTCCGGGTCTGGAAACCCTGATTAGTGTTCCCCGGCGCGCCCGCGCAGGTGCCGGTCCAGGAATTCGAGGCTCAGTGCCGCCAGGTCCCTCCCCCCCACCTCCGCGTCAAACGCGCCGTGGCCCGCGTCCGGCAGGGGGTAATAGGTGTGGGGAATCCCGTGCTTCGCGCAGAGTGCGTCAATGTTCTCCGCCGGCAGCAGTGAAAGGCCCACGGTGGTGTCCTTCGCGCCGTGCACCGTCATGATCGGCGGATCCCCCGCGCTGAAAAGCTCCGGAAAGAAGTCCGCCGTGCCCCACAAATTGATGATGGCCGCCGGGCGCGGCATCGGCGTCGCGGGATGGTTCTCCTCGGGAACGGGGCGGCCCGGCCCGTCCGAACTGTAAAACCCCGGCTCCGCGAGGCCCACGGCGAGCGCCGTGACCGCCCCCGCGCTCTCGCCCAGCAGCGCGATGCGCGCCGGGTCCACGGCGAAATCCGCCGCGCGCGCCGCGATGAAGCGCAGCATGGCCGAGGCGTCCACCGCCGCCGCGTGGGCCGCCGACTTGAGCAGATCCTCGTCGTAGGGCGACGGCGCGGGCGGCGCGTCGCCCATGAGGCGGTACTCCATCAGGAAGCACACATAGCCCTCCCGGACAAGGCGCTTCGCCAGCGCCTCAAGGCGCCGGTCGTCCGGGCCGCCGTCCTTGAATCCGCCGCCGTGGATGAGCACCACGGCCGGACGGGGCCGCTGGGCCCGCCCCCGGGGCGTGATCAGGTTGAAATGCAGCGTGCGGAACTTCGCGTCCGGCGGGTTCTGCACATGGCCCCTGCCGTAGGCCAGGCCCCGCTCGACCCGGTGGGAAAGGCTCGGCCAGTCAAAGGCCGCCGCCGTCAGGGACCACAACAGCGCGGCGCACACCGCCGCCGCCGCGCGGCCCGCGCCCGGATGACCCTTTTCATGCATCACAATCGCTCCCGTCTGGTTTTCAGATAACTATACCGCAACGGCGTGAAATGTTGCGGGGAGGAAAATCCGCCGTGATGGCAACACCCATGACCGCCGCCGAAATCCCCGGCCCGCGCCGGGGCCCCGGATGCCCCCTGTCGCGCGCCGCCTTCGCCCGGCTGCGCCTGCGCGACGCGGCCGGCAACCCCTGGCTCGTCCGCGACTACCAGCGCGAATCCCTCGAATCCCGCGCCCTCCGCAAGGTCCACTGCGACGGCAGGGACGTGGGCAAAACCGCCGAAATCGAGCTTGTCACCTGCTGGGCCGCCCTCGCCCTGCCCAACATGGAAATGCTCATCGCAACGCAGTGCGAAAACCACCTCTTCCCCCTCATGAACCGGCTCGCCCGCCGTTTCACCGGGGAGCACCCCCTCATGCCGCGCCTCACCGAAATGCGGCGCAGCCCCTCCTGGCATTTCCGTTTCGACAACGGGTTCACCCTCTGGGGCCGCATCGCCGGACCCAGGGGCGTCAACTTCCAAGGCATGCACGTGCACTGGCAGCTTGTGGACGAGGCCCAGGAAATGGGCGAAACCGCATGGGGCGAGCTTTACCAGGCGCTCAACGGCGGCGGCAGCCGCTGGGTCTACGGCGTGCCAAACGGGCTGCGGAACACCTTCCACCGCATGACCGGCGACGCCGGGGCGGAGCAGCACCGATGGCCCAGCAGCCGCAACCCGGACTTCACCCCGGAAAAGGACGGGGAGCTCGCGCGGCTCTACGGCGGGCGGCGCTCCCCCGGATACATCCACCGGGTCCTCGGCGAGCACGGCGCGCCCGCCCACGGCGTGTTCGACATCGAGGACTACCTTGCCTGCGTCGACCCCGCCCTCGAATGCCCCGACATCACCCTGCGCGGCGGCGAGCCGCCCTCCGATCCGCCCGCGCCCCGCCTTCCGGGCCGCCACTACCTCGGATGCGACCTCGGCTACACCCGCGACCCCTCGGAATTTGTGGTCTACCGGGACGACCCGCCCCATCTTGAAAACGTGCTGCGCCTCCGGCTGGAGGGGGTCAACTACGCCCGGCAGGCCGATCTCATCGCGGCGCTGGACCGCGCCTGGGGATTCCGCATGATCGTCCTCGACGCCGGCGGCAACGGAAGCGCCGTGGCCCACCAGCTCATGGCCCTCGGCCCCGGCTGGTGCGCCCGTGTCCGCGCCGTCCCCTTCGGGTCCGTCATAGACGCGGCGCCCCTCCCCGACGGCACCCGCGCCCGCCGCCGGGCCAAGGAATTCATGACCGCGCTCCTGCGCCGGCGCATGGCCGAGCGCACCCTCCGCCTTCCCGCGCTGCCCGACCGGGAGGAGCAGTACTCGGGCCACACCTGCACCCTGGGCGCGAACGGGCTCGTGGTCTATGCGAAGGGAAACGACCACCTCATTGACGCCGACCGATGCGCCCTCTACGCCCATTACCTGGACACCGCCGAGGAAGGCACCCCGGCCTGCCTGGGCCTGCCGCTTCTCGCCTTCTGAGCCCCGCCGCCCGGGGGCCGTCCGCTTTTCCCTCAGCGGGGCGCGACGGCGTCTATGGCGTCGAGCTCGGCCTGGTCAAAGACCGGGTTGTCGAGGGCGGCAACGCATTCGATCACCTGCTGCGGGGTGCGGGCGCCGATGAGGCAGCTCGTGACGCGGGGATCGCGCAGGGTCCACGCCACGGCCATTTGCGCGAGGGACTGGCCCCGGTTTTTGGCGGTTTCGTTGAGCCGCCGCGCCTTGTCCACCTTTTCGGGGGTGACCTGATCGGGCTGGAGGAACCCGTCGGGATCGGCGGCGCGGGAGGCGGCGGGGATGGGGTTGGCGGGGTCGAGGTACTTGCCGGAGAGGATGCCCTGCGCGAGGGGGGAGAAGACGATGACGCCGGTGCCGTAGGCGTCGGTGTGATCGAGCAGGTCGGTCTCAATCCAGCGGTCGAGGAGGTTGTAGCGGGGCTGGTGGATGGTGAGGGGCGCCCATTCCCGGCGCAGGGTGAGTTCCGCGGCGCGCGTGAAGGCCGCGCCCCGGTAGTTGCTCACGCCCGCGTAGAGCGCCTTGCCCTGCCGCACGATGAGGTCCAGCGCGCCGATGGTCTCCTCCAGCGGCGTGTCCGGGTCGGGGCGGTGGGAGTAGAAGATGTCCACATAATCCAAGCCCATCCGTTTCAGCGACTGGTCGAGGCTGGCCACAAGGTACTTCTTGCTGCCCCATTCGCCGTGGGGGCCGGGCCACATGCGGTAGCCCGCCTTGGTGGAGATGATCAGCTCGTCCCGGTGGGCGGCGAAGTCCTCCCTGAGTATCCGCCCGAAGCGCTCCTCCGCCGCGCCGGGCTCGGGGCCGTAGTTGTTGGCGAGGTCGAAATGGGTGATGCCCAGGTCGAAGGCGGTGCGCAGCATGGCGCGGCAGTTGTCATGATCGGCGCGGGTGCCGAAGTTGTGCCAGAGCCCCAGGGACACGGCGGGCAGCATCAGCCCGCTCCGTCCGCAGCGGCGGTAGGCCATGGAGGTGTAACGGTTTGGATTGAAGGACATGGGGCGTCTCCCGGTTGCCGCCGCGCGGGGCGGGTTATTCGTTCACGAGCATCACCTTGTTAAAGAACCCGCGCCGGTCGCGCATCATTTCAAGGGCCTCCGGCAGCCCCTCCAGGGGGACGCGGTGGCTGATGAGCGGCAGGGCGCGCAGCCGTCCCGAGGCCATGGCGTCGAGGGCCATGCGCCATTCGTCGCGGGGCGGCGCGGCGTAGACCGAGTTCCAGGTGCCGAGGAGGCGCAGCTCGTTGCGGAGCACGGTGGAGTAGGCCTGCTGCGGCAGGGTCATCGCCCCGGCGGGGTTGCCCATGAGCACCACGGACCCGAAGGGCCGGGCGCATTTCACGGCCTGGGCGAAGGCCGCGCCGCTGCCGGAACCCTCGATGACGACGTCGGCCCCGCCGCCGGTGAGGGTGCGCGCCCATTCCGCCGGGTCGGCCTCCAGGGGGTTGCAGGTGCCGGTGAAACCCTGTTCCCGGGCAAAGCGCAGCTTCTCCGGGTCGATGTCGGCCAGGAGCACCCGCGCCGCGCCCCAGGCGGCGGCCCACTGGGCGAGCATAAGGCCGATGGGGCCCGCGCCGAAGATCATCACCGTGCCGCCGGGATCGGGCGCGGCGCGGCGCAGCGCGTGGGCGGCAACGGCGGCGGGCTCGCACATGGCCGCCTCCAGCGGGGACAGGCCCTCCGGCACGGGCACAAGGTTCCACTCGGGCACGGTGACGTGCCCGGCGAAGGCGCCGTCGCTGCGGGAGCCGAGGTAGTCGTAGTCCGCGCACTGGGCGTAGGCGCCGATGAGGCACATGGGGCAGTTGCGGCAGGGA
>JBHEKP010000253.1:0-3593 GCA_041859375.1 Candidatus Hydrogenedentales bacterium
CCGCCGGTTACTAAAACATGCATACAATCCGTCTCCTTAAGGATGGGCAATTATAGCATCACGTCCGGCAATCCGGTTATTTGCGAAAAGCGTTGGTTGTTTTTCAGCGGGGGAAATTAGTGTTAGAATCTGTGTGTTGAATGTAGTTGAGAAGATGATGGTTCTTTATTTTTGGGGTAAGTTTTGTGTTTTGGGGCAGAAAAGACAAAGACGTTCAGCCAGGCTCCTCCGGCAAGGGTGAACCGGCGTCCGTACCCGCCGCGGGTTCAGCGGACGGGAACACGCCGCAGCCCTCAAGGGGTCCGGGTCCGGCTGTTTCCCGAAGGGTTTCCGTGACCCCTGTCGCGCCGGCGCACTCCGGCGACACGCTGCCGCAGGTGCTGCTCAGCCAGGGGCATGTGACGGACGATCAGATGCGGCGCGCCCTTGAGCGGCAAAAAGACTCGGGCGAGTTCATTGGGGACATCCTGGTTGAGCAGGGCGCGCTGGACGCGAATTCGCTGGTTACCTTCCTGGCCAAGTACTGCAAAATCCCCCATATCAGCCTGCTTGACTATCTTATTGACGAGTCGCTTTTTGAGCTGATTCCCCGCAAAACGTGCATGGATTACCGCCTCATTCCGGTGGACAAGCTGGGCCGGAACCTGACCATCGCAATGGTGAACCCGCTGGACAAGCGGGCGTTGCAGAAGGTTTACGAGCTGTGCCCGGGCCTGCGCATCAAGCCGATTTTGTGCGCGCACCGCCAGTTTGAGGCCGTCATGTCCAGAATGTTCAAAGGGGAGCGCAAATCCAGAACCCCCGAATATCTGGCCAATTTGATGAAGGCCGCCCCGGTCCCGGCGGGTGCCGTCCCGGAAACCGCCTCCGTGGAAACGGGGGCGGACACGGCGCCCGAGGCCACCCCCGCCGAAATGGGCGAGTTTGACGGTTCGGGCGGGGACGCGGTGATCGAATCCGTCTTTCATCCCTCCCCGGAGGAGCAGAGTTCCGATGTGCTGGCCCCGCCCGACGAGGCCCCGGGGGAAGAGGGCGGTGATTCGGGCGGCGCCGAGGAAATGACACTGCGCATGACCACGGTGATGATGAGCAGCATGCGCAACACCTATGGCGTTCTCGCCCGCCGCATGCAGTTGTTCCGCGGGCTGTCGCCCGAGGAGGTGGCCCGGATGTTTTCCAGGGGGAAGACGGAGGAGTACCTTCCCGGTGACGTCCTGTTCGCCAAAGGGGACACGGGCGACAAAATGTATGTCGTCCTGAACGGCTGCGTGGAGATACAGGACGGGGACAGAATGCTGGCCAGGGTTTCCCAGGGCGAGATGTTCGGGGAAATGGCCCTCGTGAGCCAGGCGCCCAGAAGCGCGGCGGCGGTTGTGGCGGAGCAGTCTTCCCTGCTGGCGTTGAGCATGGACGACATCACCCGCGCGCTTCAGCCCGACACGGCCATTCAGTTGCTGGTGAACATTGTCATCACCCTGAGCGAGCGCCTGCGCGTGGCAAACCTGCGCTGATTGGTGGTCAGGGGGCCAGGACCACGGGGTTGCGGAGGATGCCAATTTCGGGGGACTCCACCTCCACAATGTCGCCCCCGTGAAGCGGGGAGACACCCTCCGGCGTGCCGGTTGAGACGAGGTCACCCGGTTCCAGCGTGATCAGCCGGGTCACCGCCTCAAGAAGCGCCGGGATGTCAAAGATAAACTTGTCCGTGTTGCTGTGCTGCCGCTCCGCGCCGTTCACCCTCACCACCAGTTCCTCCCGGACGGGCCAGTCCAGGGTGTCGGCCATGACGACCACCGGCCCCATGGGGCAGAAGGTGTCAATGCTTTTGGAGCGGAACCAGGGGTTCCCCTCCCCCATGTCCCTTCTTTGGATGTCCCTCGCGGTGACATCGTTCACCAGGGTGTACCCGGCGATGTGGTTCCGCGCCTCCGCCGCGGCGATGCGGGACGCGCGCCTGCCAATCACCACGCCCAGCTCGCCCTCATGGTCCACCCGGCCGTATTCACTGCGGATGACGACCGGTTCGCCGGGGCCGATGCAGGCCGAGGGGGCCTTGTTGAAGTAGACGGGCTCCTGCGGCAGCTTGTTGTCAAACTCCGCGACATGGGCGTGGAAGTTTCTGCCGATGGCGATGATTTTGCCGGGACGCCAGGGAAGCAGGAACTCCGGGGCGTCTTTGAGCAGGTAGGCCTCAAGCCGTCCGTGGCGCTGGCAGAATTCTGTGACGCGCCGGTAAAAGGAGCGGTTGAAGAGGCCCGCGCGGATGAGTTCGTCCACCGACTCCATCCAGGGGAAGGGCTTTCCCTCCACGTGCAGGTGCTGGTCAACTGCGGCCCGGGAAAGGTTTATCCAGCGGTTTCCCAGCAGGGTGACCAGGGACGCCTTGCCGTCAATGAGGGCTTTTCCGAATTTCATTCCCTTGTTTTCTCCATGGGCCTCGGTCAGAAACGGTCCGCCTGCCACACAAAGGGCGAGCGTTTCGGGAAAAGGACCCGCAGCAGGGCGAGTCCGTCCTGGTTGATGATGCGCCGCTTGGTGGAGAGAACCTCCTCCAGGTGCCGGTGCCCGGTGATGAGCTGCATGAGTTCCTGGGGGGACAGGCTGAATTTGTTCGCGCCGGCCCCCGGCCCCACGTCAATGGCCCCGTGGATGGCGCGCACCCTGAAAAGGGCGCGGTTGACCGCAAGCGTGGCCTCTGCGCGGCCGTCCGCCGGGAAATGCCGCTGAAGGCGGCTTTCCCATTCCGGAATCATGGACTCAAGGGTTTCCCCGGTGTGTACCAGCGCCATCATGCCGTTGCCGTCGCGGTGGGTGGCCATTTCATGGTCGGACCTGAACCGGACAAGATGGCGTATGAGCGGATGGTCGGGAGGCGCGCAAAAGCGCATGACGCCCAAAAACTGGGCATGGGCCTCCCGCGCCGCCGCGTTTAGGAGCGCGCCGCACAAAGCCGCGTCGGCCACGCCGCACTCGTCCACAACGTACACATCCCCCTGCCGTTCCCCCCGGAAATAGCCCATCACCTTCCCGTTCTGGTTGGTCAGCACCCTGGCTGCGGACCAGCGCCGCCATTTGTTGGCCATGTGCATCGTGGTGCGGATGAGGGAGCAGGCGGTCTGGCTGTCGTTGGACAGGTGGATTTTGTTCATCACCGGGATGTCGCCGGGCTTGGCGTTCCGCACCCGGTGCCTGGGATCCGGGGAGGCGTCCGCCTCGCCGGCCCGTATGGTGGTGGCGTATTCGGCGAGCGCCGTGGCAAAGCCCCAGCGGTGGTAAAAGTCGGGGATGCCGAAAAGCATGGACACATGGTACCGGTGCTCGCGCATGTAGCGGAGGGCGTCGTCCATGACCAGCGCCATGAGGCCCCGTTTCCTGTGGGACTTCGCCGTGGTGACCCAGCCGATGCCGCCGGTGCGCAGGCGCGCCTCGCCGATGCGGATGGTGTCCGTGGTGATTCTGAGCGCGGCGGCCACCCGCCCCCCCCACAGGGCGACGCGGGTGTGCTCGCGGAGGTAGTCGGGATAGCCCTGCCCTGTGGACGAGAGCCATTCCATGCCGCTGAAATAGTCGGCGCAGTGCGCCTTGGCCATCAG
>JBHEKP010000272.1:0-5449 GCA_041859375.1 Candidatus Hydrogenedentales bacterium
GCGTTCCGTCAAAAACCGCCGTGCCCCCCGCCGTTTCCGCAACGGCCTCCCCCGTTGCCCCAATCCAAACCCTCCTCACATCATTGTCAGGAAGCCCCTGCGCGGTGGTGTGAGCCTCGTGCCTCTCCTGCGCAAACACCCCAACCTCAACCAAAGGTTCCCCATCGCAGAATCCCGCCGCTCCTGCCAAACAAACCATCACACTCAACAACATCAATCTCATCACTAACCTCTCCAATCGTCCACTCCGTCCACAAAGCCCACCCTCTTAAGTCCCCTTTTGAAGGGGGATTTAGGGGGATGTTCCACCACGCCCACCTCCGTCCACCCTCTTAAGTCCCCCTTTGAAGGGGGATTTAGGGGGATGTTCTCGCACCTCCACTTCTGTCCATTTCGTCCATACCGTCCATACCGTCCATCCCTCTTCCCACCCTACCGGTAACTCTTGAATTTCACCCACAACTCCCCGAAAGGCGCCTTCGGCTCCCGGCACACAAACACGGGCCGGACGGGGTCTGACTGGGTGATCCACGGGCAGGTGGCTTCGGCGGCCTCCGTCACCTTGCCGAAGCACTCCCGCAGCAGGTCCTCCTTGTAGCCGAAGACGATGACGCATTCCCCCGAGGCACCCTGCGGCCCCCAGAGATAATAGGCGTTGTTCCCGCCTATCCCCGGGGGGAGGCCCATTTCCCCGCCAAGCACATTCGCCTGGGAGGCGACATCATAGGTACTGGCCAGTATGACGCACTCCCGCCGGTCTCCCTCCGGAAGGCTGTCATGCACCCGATTGAACACCTCAAGCTGTTCCCGTCTGCCCAGTTCAAAGCGGAAATCAAAGGTCAGGTCCGAAGGATGCTCAATCAGGAACCCGATCACCCTGCTGATGTACCGTTCCTTCCATTCAAGCGATCCCACCGGGGTCACCATGGGGAGGAAAAGAAGCGCCATTGCCGCGAGCGCGGCGGACAATGCGACCCGTCCGGGCCGCCGCCACCGCCCCAGAAACACCGCCCCGCCCGCCATCAGCATCGGGTACGCCGGGGCGAGGTAATACACTTTGGCCTGGAAGATGAGCATGATCGCCAGCACCGTGGCGAAGATCCAGCCGAACATGCGGAAGGGCCGTCCTTCCGCGGTCCTGAAAAAGAAGCGGAACGCGGCAACCCACACAAAAACGTTGAAGAGGTTGAAGAGCACAAGCTGCGCCACAATAAACTGGGACCGGGGCGTGTCCTGCATCTCCGTGGCGTTCAGGTTCCGCACAAATTCGAGGGTGGCCCAGTCGTTGTGGTACTGCCACAGCAGGTTGGGCATGAACAGCAGCAGGGCGGCGAGCCCGCCAATCCACGGCCAGGGCGTGATCAGGTCCCTGCGGCGCTGGGTCATGATCATCCCCGCCGCCATGCCGGCGCCCAGAAACAGGGTGGTGTGCTTGTTCAGCAGCGACAGCCCCGCCACCACACCGATGACCACCCACCACCGGGGGTTATCGTCGCGGCACAGGGAGACCAGCAGGTGCGCCGCCGCCAGCCAGAAGAACACCTCGAAGCAGGGGATGTTCAAAAAGGCCCCCATCCGCAGCATCATGGGCGCGCAAATGAAGCTCAGCGCCGCCAGAAACTCGCCGAAGCGTCCCGCCCCCATCCGCCGCGCCAGCCAGCCCGTGAGCAGGCAGTTCACCCCGAGGATGAGCGCGGGGAAAAGGCGCAGCGCGAAAAGGTTCACGCCAAAAAGCCCCGTGGCAACCCGCGCCACCAGGGCGATGAACGGGGGATGGTCCACATAACCCCATGCCGGGTTTTGGCCGCAGACAATGAAATACAGCTCGTCCCCGTGAAAATCGTACTGGCGGTTCACCGCAAGGTGAAACAGGCACAGGCAAAAACCCATGATGGCCGCGCACCACGGCGCGCTGCCGGAAAGGGGGGGCTTGTGCTCGTTTTCCAAGGGGGTGCTCCGGTGCCGTTGCGTGTGATTGAAAATATAAACCGTCTCAGGCTAACATGCCCCATGATTACTTTACAAAACACACCGAAAATTGGGACTGTCCGGCGCTGCCTTCTCTGGCTGCCGCTGGCCGTCGTGGTGCTCGCGGGCGCGGCATTTGCCGCCCCGGAGAAAAGCGCGCTGGAGGCCGATCCTGCGGGATGGGTGGATCTGATGCCCGCCGCCGATCTGAAGGGCTGGTCCCGCGTGCCCGTGCCGCCGGGCGATCCCCTCGGCAGGGAGCAATGGTCCGTTGAAGGCGGGGGGGAGGGCAAAATGCTCGTCTGCGCCGGCGACGGCGGCCACGACATGCTCCTCTGCGACCGTGAATTCGGCGACGCCGTGCTCCATGTCGAGTTCCGCTACACCAAAATCGAGGGCAAGGCCGGGTACAACAGCGGCATCTACGTGCGCAACTCCAAGGACGGCGCGCTCTGGCACCAGGCCCAGATTGGCGACGCCACCGGCGGCTACCTCTTTGGCGAAACGCCCGGCCCCGACGGGAACAAGAAGTTCTTCACCACCACCGACGGGGTGAAGGACGGCCGGGTCAAGCCCGCGGGCGAGTGGAACACCCTGGAGATCACCGCGCGCGGCAACACCCTCACCCTCTGGGTCAACGGCGCCGTCACCTGCGAGATCAGGGACTGCGGCAACCCCAAGGGCCTGGTGGGTGTCGAGGGCGAGGGCTTCCGCATCGAATTCCGCAGCATCAAAATCAAGGAACTGCGCTGACACGGCGGCCGGCCCCATCCATGCCTCTTTCCCCATCCTTCCGAAACTGAACCGGAGCGGGGGAGGTCTTTCTTTCAGGTTTCGCCGCGCCCCTCATGGGCGGCGTCGAAAGGAGGACCGATGAACCGCACCGCGCTCGTGAAAACAACGGCGGCCTGCGCCGTTGCCGTCGCCCTGGGCCTGCTGGAGGCGGCCTGGACCACCCCCTCCGCGCCGGGGGCAACCCGCGCCATGCTGGGCTCCTTCGGCATCGGCGTCGTGCTGGCCGTGGTCTGCTGGCCGAGGCTCTGGTGGGTGCCCGCACTGGGCATGCTGGAGGAACTCGTCCAAATCTTCGTCGGCCAGCTCCCGCCCGTGCGCCCCACGCTGCACCAGGCCCTCTTCACCCACTGGTCCGCCTCCTTCACCGTCGTGAACCTCTACCCCTACATCACCTTCCCGCTGATCGCCCTTGCCGGGGAACTGCTCCACCGGCGTCTCCGGCGGCGCAACCCCGCCATCCCCCTGGGCACGCCGGTCTCCTGATTACCCCTTCCCTGGGCACGCCAGTCCCCTGATTAGCCTCCCCCTGGGCACGCCAATCTCCCGATGGCCTCTCCCTGGGCACGCCAATCTCCTGATTGGCCCCTTGCTCTATTCCCCTCACTGCCCCATGTCGAGGCTGTTCACCTTCGCGCACGCGTCCTTCAGGAACCCCGCAAACTCATCCAGCCCCTCCGTGTGCCTCGTCTCCATCCACACGTCCACCATCTCCTTCGCCATCCAAGGCGCGACAATCATCGCCCCCATCGTGAGCACGTTGGAGTTGTTGATCGCCCGCGCCATCTTCGCCGAAAACACCGACTCCACGCACACCGCGCTTACGCCCTTGAACTTGTTCGCCACAATGCTCATGCCCGCGCCCGTGCCGCAGAAAAGGATGGCCCGCTCCGCCTTGCCCTCCTGCAGCAGTTTCGCCGCCGCCGGGGCCGCGTCAAAATAGGGCATGTCCGCGCCCTTCACCGCCCCCACATCCGCCACCTCGTGCCCCTTCTTCTCCAGATGCTCCTTGACGGCGTCCTTCAGCTCCACGGCAAAGGGGTCCGCTGCGACAACAATCTTCATCTTTCTATTCTCCTCGCTGGCCGCCATTCGGGGAATGCACGCCGCCACGGCGGCGGCCCCGATCCCGGCCTGTAAAAATGTGCGGCGTTTCACGGCAAATGCCTCCGGATTCCCGTGCCGCACCCTCGCGGCACCCCCCGAGTGTAGACAAGCCCCCGCCCCCCGCGCAACCGCCAGCCCCCTTCTTCTTCCCTCTCCTCTTCTTCCGTGTGTTCCGTCCCTTCCGTGGTTAATCCTCCTCTCTTCTTTGTGTCCCTTGTGTCCCTTGTGTCCCTTGTGGTTAAAAAAATCCTTTCTTGCCCCCACATCTAACGGATGCAACATCGCCGTCACTCCCCGCACCTTTTATGGAGTGCGGCGGCAGCGACGCCGCTTTTCCCTCTCACACAAATCCCCACCCGCCCCGCGTCCCCCGCCAAGCCCTTCATTCCCCTTCTTCTTCACCCTCTTCCTCTTCTCCTCCTCCTCCGTGTTTTCCGTCTCTTCCGTGGTTAATCCTCCTCTCTTCTTTTTGTCCCTTGTGTCCTTTGTGTCCCTTGTGGTTAAAAAAATCCTTTCTTCCCCTACCTCTTCGTCTCCGCCTCCACCAGCGCGATCTCCTCCGCCGTCAGGCCGTAAAGCCCGTAGACCAGCCGGTTGATCTCCCCGTCCGTCGCCGCAATCTGGCGCTCCACCACCGTCCGCTGCGCCGCCGAGTCCGCCTCACCAAGCCGCTTGTGAAGCGCCAGCATGGACGTCACCAGCGTGACCATGCGGTCGTGGAGAACGCGTTCCTTGGCCACACCCAAGTCAACGGTGCATATTGGAAGCGTTTCGATGTATTGCCGATTAAGCGCCACGTAGCCCCCGCGAAAGCTCGTGCTTGACGCGCATATCAGGGCGCTTAGAAGTGTGCTATTCAATATCCCCAGAAGATACAGAGCGGAGACGGAGACATCGGGTTTCAAAACAATGCCGTAGCCGCCGCCACCGCCGCCCCCACTTCCCACAAAGTAATAGTCGCCGCAAAGATCAAAAGCGAAGCAGCTCCCAGTTGCAAGAGAAGGCACGAGAATCTTGGGCTGCTCAAACAACGTATGGTTTTTCCGATAGACGTAACCGTGCCATTCACGGCCCATTTTTCCTTTGTTCCGCGCTGCAAGCCGCAGTTTGTTTTCCTCCAGATACTTCCATGTGAGAGGAAAGCGCTTCTGATAGTCAGATGCAGGGATGAGAATGGATTTTCCGCCGCCCATCTCGTAGGGAAAGATGAGGCACTTCGTGACATCCGAGAAGTGGTAGCGCCTGATATTACGTGAGCCTTTCAAGAAGCACTTGACATGGCCCTTCTCAAACCAATGTTCCCGGCCGGTGGCCTTAGAAGCGCAGAGTATTCTGTCTCCTGTCTCTGATACCCTCTCAAGGATGAAGACATCATCTGCGTCTGTCTGTAATCCGACAAACAATCGGGCGAGGTGTCCCAGTTCAACTCCCGTTCCAGCCAAACGGCTTGAAAGTTGCCCACGGCCACCCACACCGAAGTTCCACTCCGGTGCCGCGACCTGATCCGCGGGCACCATCTCTTCCGTCGCCTCACCGGTGGCGCGCCACTTGGGGAGGTTCTCCACCTTCACATAGCGGCACT
>JBHEKP010000304.1:0-10542 GCA_041859375.1 Candidatus Hydrogenedentales bacterium
GGACCGCGCCCTGGCGACGGGCACACCAGTGGGCATCGAGATGGACCTGGCCTGGTTTGAGGACCCCTCCGGCGCGGCGAAGCCCCGGATTATCGTGGCCCACGGCAAACCCTTCAAGGGCGACGAGCCGGGCCTGCGCGACTATTTCTTTGAGAAGGTGCGCCCCTTGGTGGAAAAGGCGCTCCAGGAGGGCAACAAGGGCGGCTGGCCGCTGGTGACGCTGAACATCAACGATCTGCGGGGGGACGATCCCGCCTTTTTCCAGGCGGTGTGGGATTTGGCGGCGGAGTATGAGCCGTGGTTGTGCACGGCGGTGAAACAGGCCCCGCCCGACGGTCCCGCGCCCCTCGACGTGAAGCCCGTGCTCATCCTCACCGGCGGCGGCAAACGCGAGACGGAATGTTTTTACAATAACGTTCCCGTGGGCGGGAAGCTCCGTCTCTTCGGCTCGTCCAGCGACGGCAGGGGCGACAATTTCCGCCGCTGGGTCAATTATGCCTGGAAATCCGTGGAGCCAGAGGGCCAGGGCAAGGCGGGCGAGTGGACCGCCGAGGATGCGGCGCGGCTGAAGACGCTGGTGGACGCGGCGCACCAGGGCGGCTGCTGGATCCGCTTCTACACAATCAACGGCCATTCCCCCGTGGCCACCGTCACCAGCGGCTGGAGCCCCGGCTACAATTTTGGCGGCCTCGAGGCGGCCTCCCTCCGCTGGAAGGCGGCCGTCGAGGCCGGGGTGGACTTCATCGCCACCGACCAGTATGAGGACTTCGCCGCCTTCCGAAAGGGCGGCAAATAGCCCCGCCCCGCCTTAGAACCACGCCTCGTTGAAGTCCAGCGCGGTGCGCTCGTCGGACGTGAGCATCTGCGCCGTTGCCAGCGCGTGGGGGAGCACCTGCCCGGCGTAGAAGCGCGCCGTCTCAATCTTGCCCCGGTAGAACGCCTGCTCCTCCGAACCCGCGTCCAGCGCCTTCTGCGCCGCCACCGCCTGGATGAGCAGCTGCCAGGCCACCGCCGTCTGGGAGAACATCTCCAGGTAGGCCGTGGCGTTGCAGGTGTACAAATGCACCTGGCCGGACATGCCGAGCATGCCCAGGTGCATGGTGGCGCGGATCACCTCGTTCTGGGCCTGCTCCACCTTCTCCGCGATGTCTTTTACCGGCGCCAGCCCCTTCCCCTCGTCCACGGTCCGCGAGATTTCCGCCATGAGCGCGCGCACCGCGCCGCCGCCCATCATGGGCACCTTGCGCCCGAGCAGGTCCAGCGCCTGGATGCCGTTGGCGCCCTCGTAGATCGAGAAGACCTTGCAGTCCCGGAGCATCTGCGCGATGGGGTAGTCCTCCGTGTAGCCGGATCCGCCGTGGCACTGCATGGCCAGCCGGATGCTCTCAAAGGCCGCGTCGGATCCGTAGGCCTTGCAGCAGGGGGTGAGCACCTCCAGCAGCAGGTGCAGCCGCTGCTGTTCCTCAACGTCCGTGGTGGCGTGCTCCTCGTCGTAGGCGCGCGCGCAGTAGAGGAAGAGGCCGAGGCAGCCCTCCACCACCGCCTTCTGCCGCAGCAGCATCTGCCGCACGTCCGCGTGGCGGATGATGGGCACCGGCGGTTCCAGCGCGTCCTTGCTGGTGATGTCCCGTCCCTGCAGGCGCTCCCGCGCGAAGGCCGCCGCGTGGTGGTACGCGGCCGACGCCACGCCCACCGCCTGCATGCCCGTGAAAACCCGCGCGTTGTTCATCATCTCGAACATGCACCGCAGCCCGTGGTTTTCCTCGCCCACCAGCCAGCCCCGGCAGTCGCCCTTGTCGCCGAAGCTCAGGGACACCGTGGACGACCCGTGCAGCCCCATCTTCTGCTCCAGGCCCGTGGCGGTCACGTCGTTGGGCTCCCAGCCCTCCCCGGCGGGCCGGAACTTCGGGACGATGAACAGGCTGATGCCCTTCACGCCCGCGGGCGCGCCCTCCACCCGCGCCAGCACGGCGTGGACGATGTTTTCCGTCAGGTCGTGGTCGCCGCCAGAGATGAAGCGCTTGTTGCCGCGAATCAGATAGTGGCCGCCGTCGGCGGATTTCACCGCCGTGGTGGTGATGTCGCCCACCGACGTGCCCGCGTCCGGCTCGGTCAGCACCATCGTGCCCGCAAAGCGCCCCGCGAACAGCGGCCCCATGTACTTTTCCTGGAGTTCCGGCGATCCGAAGGTCTTCAGCAGGTGCGCCGTGCCGTAGGTGAGCCCCAGGTACATCGCCGCCGCCGTGTTGCCGCAGTTGAACAGGAAGCACGACAGGGCGTGGATCGTGATGGGGAACTGCTGGCCCCCGTCCTCATAGGAAACGTTCGGCGCGATCCAGCCGCCCTCGGCGCACTGGCGCCAGATTTCATGCATCGCCTTCGGCACCGTCACCCTTGTCCCGTCAAAGGCCGCGCCCTCCCGGTCGGACTCCTGGTAGGAAGGCCAGAACACCTCGTGGGCGAGCTGGTGCGCCGTCTCCGCGGCCATGTCAAAGGTTTCGCGGGAGTGGTCCTCGTAATAGGGGTATTTGGTGAGTTCTTCGAGCCTCAGCACCTCGTGGAGCAGGAACTTGATGGTGCGCAGGTCGGCAAGTTTCGTCGTCATGGCTTTCGGCCTTTCTGTGTTGCGCGTCGGCGGGGTCCGTGCCCCGTTTCAACCCAGCGAGTCCGCCGCGTATTCCGCTATGTCCCTGATTTCCACATCACCCCTGTCGTTCGCCTTCAGCCCGTCCGCCAGCATGGTCGCGCAGAAGGGGCACGCCGTGGCCGCCGCACCCGCGCCCGTCGCGGCAAGTTCAGCGGCGCGGACGCGGTTGATCCGCTCGCCCGCCGTCTCCTCCAGCCACATGCGCCCCCCGCCCGCGCCGCAGCAAAGGCCCTTCAGCCCCGAAGCCGCCGGGTCCGCCGGCCGTCGGCCCGCCGCCTCAAGCACACGCCGGGGCGCTTCGGTTATGCCGTTGTGGCGCGCCAGGTAGCACGAGTCGTGCACCGCCACGGCGTTGCCCGTCCGGGCCTTCGGCGTCAGTTTCCCCGAGTCAATCAGCTCGCCGATGAACTCCGCGTGGTGCGTCACCCGGTAAGTGGCGCCAAAGGCGGGGTACTCGTTCGCCAGCGTGTTGAGGCAGTGGGGGCAGGTCACCAGTATCCTGTCAAAGGAATAGCGGCCCAGCGTCTCGATAATCTCCCGCGTTGCGGACTGGTACAGGTATTCGTTGCCCAGCCGCCGCGCGCTTTCGCAGGTGCACCGCTCCTCCGGGCCGAGTATGGCGAAGTCCACCCCCGCCGCCTTCAGGATTTTTACCATGGCGGTGGAGGTCCGTTTGCCCCGGTCGTCGTAGGATCCCGCGCAGCCCACCCAGAAGAGCGCCTCCGCCCGGCCCTTCGCCGAAATCAGCGGCACGTCGAGCCCGTCGGCCCAGGCCGCGCGCGCCGAGGGCGCGAAACCCCAGGGGTTCCCGGCCGTTTCCATGTTGCGGAACGCGCCGTCCGCCTGTTCGGGGAAGCTCGCCTCCATGAGCACCTGGTGGCGGCGCAGGTCCACAAGCTTGTCAATGTGTTCGATGCCCATCGGGCAGTGCTCCACGCAGGCCGCACAGGTGGTGCAGGCCCAGACAGCCTCCGTGTCCACCACGCCGCCCGCCAGGGCCGCGCCGCCCTCCTCCGCCTCCTTCCCGGCGAGGATGCGCGGACCCTCCCGGAGTAGGTGGTGCTTCAGGTCCACGATGAGCTGCTTGGGGTGGAGCGCCTTGCCCGTCCGGTGGGTCGGGCAGAAGTCCTGGCAGCGCCCGCACTCGATGCACGCCAGCAGGTCAAGGTTCTGCTTCCAGGTGAATTCCTGGACCTTTGCCACGCCGAAGGATTCCGCCGCCTCGTCCTCCAGGTCCATCACCGACAGCGCGCCCCTCGGGCGGGTGCGCCGGAGCAGCAGGTTGGCGGGGCCCGCCAGCAGGTGAAGGTGCTTTGTCGGGATGAACAGCAGCGCCACCAGCGCCAGGTGCGCCAGCGCGTCCAGCCACCAGGTTACGCGGGCAACCAAATGCAGAACGGTCTCGTCCAGACCCGCAAAGACGGACGCGAGCGCCGCGCTGACCACATGGCTGCCGGGGTCCGCCTCCAGGCCCAGCGCGATGTGTGCCGCATAGTCCAGCAGGTAGGCGGCCATCGCGCCGCCGATGAACGCGAACACGAACGCCGACTCCACCGAGGGCCGGGTCAGGCTCGCGGGCCGGAGCACGTGGCGGCGGAAGGCCAGCCCCAGCACCCCCGCGATGATCAGCACCGCGAACGCGTCCGCCGTCGCGGCGTACCACCGCGCAAGGGCGCCGTGGCCCAGCAGGTTGAAGCCGGGGAGGAAGGGGCCCGCGAAATGGTTGATGGTGTTGACGGCGAAGACGAAGAAGCCCCACACAATCAGGATGTGGAACGCCCCCACCAGGGGTTTGCGGAAAACCCGCCGCTGGCCGAGCACGTCCGCCATGACCGATGCGGCACGGCGCAGGGGCCGGTCAATCCGCGTGTCCGGGTCCGGCGCGCCCGCGCGCACCAGCCGCGTGAGAAACACGGCGCGCCGCGCAAACCAGGCCGCCGCCCCAAGCACCACGAGGGCGAACACGATTTTTTCCGGAAGGGTTGGCATTATGCGCGTTTTCCTGTGGGTCCGGGGGCCTCCGGTTGCGTCGCGGCCCTCATCGCCGCGCCAGGGCCTCCCTGAATTCCCTGGTCAGCATGGGGACCACCTCATACAGGTCGCCCACGATGCCGTAGTCGCAGACCTTGAAGATGGGCGCGTTCGGATCCTTGTTGACGGCCACGATGATCTTCGACGGGCGCATGCCCGCCTGGTGCTGGATCGCGCCCGATATGCCGCACGCGATGTACAGGTCCGGACTCACCACCTTGCCCGTCTGGCCCACCTGGTGGGAGTGGTGTATCCAGCCCGCGTCCACCGCCGCGCGGCTCGAGCCCAGCGCCGCGCCGAGCACGTCGCAAAGCTCCTGGAGCACCGGCCAGCCCTCCGGGCCGCCCAGCCCGCGACCGCCCGAAACCACAATGCGCGCCTCCGTCAGCTCCACCGTGCCCGCGGCGGCCTCCACCACGGCCTTGATAATGCTTTTCAGCGGCATCTCCGGCATCGGCAGGGCGGTCACCTCCGGCGCGGGCGAGTCGTCGCGGACCACGGGCGACACGTTGGGGCGCAGCGACACCAGCGCGGGTGCGCCGGTGGGGCGGACCTCCGAAACCACCTTGCCCGCGTACAGCGGCTTCACCGCCACCGGTCCGCCGTCCCAGCGGCAGCCCGTGCAGTCCTGGAGCAGCTCCGCGTCCAGACGCGCCGCCGCCGACGCGCACAGCTCCTTGCCCGTGGCCGAGGCCGGGCCGATCACAAGCCGCGCGCCCGTCTCGCGCGCCACCGCCGCCGCAATCCCCGCAAAGGCGTCGTTCGGGTACAAATGCGGCGTCGTGTTGTCGCACGCGAAAAAGCGCCGTATGCCGAAGCCCGCCAGCTCCGCCGCGGCCCCCGCCGGGTCGGTGCCAAGGCACACCGCGTTCAGTTCCAGGCCCGCGTCGCGGGCAAGGCCCGCCGCCGCCGAGACCGCCTCAAGGGAGCTCTTGCGAAAACGCCCCCGCTGTTGTTCAAGTATCGCCAGCACGCTCATGCGTTCATTCCCGTTGGTTTCAGACCACTTTTT
Organism: Candidatus Hydrogenedentales bacterium; assembly: GCA_041859375.1. GTDB lineage: Bacteria > Hydrogenedentota > Hydrogenedentia > Hydrogenedentales > CAITNO01 > JBHEKP01. The sequence continues at coordinate 5,691 of JBHEKP010000304.1, forward strand.
CATCTTCCATCAATATCCGGACCAGCGTTTTCGCCCGCTCACCGCCGTCGCCGTCTATCACCTTGCACAGGCGCTGCTGGCGGGGCAGGGAAATGCCCAGCACCTCCAGGCCGCCCGTCGCCGCGCCGGACTGTTCCGGCCGGCTCTCGCGGATTTCCTTTTTCTTCGCCTTCATGATGTTGGGCAGCGTCGGGTAGCGCGGCGTGTTGATGCCCTTCTGCATCGTGAACAGCGCGGGCAGGGGCACTTCCAGCGTGATCTGGCCGCCCTCAACCTCCCGGTCCACCTCCGCCGTGGAACCCGAAAGCTCAAACCGGGTGATGACCGAGGCGTGGGCCATGCCCAGCAGCTCCGCCACCCGCTCCGGCACCTGCGCCCCGTCGTCGTCCACCGCCTGCTTCCCCGCGAAGACCAGGTCGGGCGCAATCTCTTTGATCACCGCCGCCAGCAGCCGGGCCGTGCCCGGCGCGGTCAGCCCCGCCGCCTGGCCGGTGTCCGCCCACACGCCCGCGTCCGCGCCCATGGCCAGCGCCGTGCGGATCGTTTCCTTGGACTCCGGCGGACCCGCGCTCACCACCACCACCTCCGCGCCGTGCGACTCCTTCAACCGTATCGCCTGCTCCACGGCGTGCTCGTCGTACGGGCTCATCACATGCTTCAACTGCGCCGTGGCCACCGACTTCCCGTCGGGCGTCACCTGCAGTTCCGAGGCCGTGTCCGGCACGCTTTTCACCAAAACGGCAATTTTCACCTTGGCTCCTTCCCACGGAATTCAAACCCGTGTGACACCGGGCCGTCGCCGGCCCGTCTTGCGCGCAAACAGTATACAATAGCGGAATTGGAAATACCAATTTCGGGCATATTGTTGAATAAAGCCAAAAAACACGCTAATATGTGGTACCAATCAGGCCGCACACGGTATATGTTTACCAAATGCGGCCGGAAAAAACATCCGGTGTTATCCCGCACGACAAGAACACCGCATGTCACTATAATATAACCCGCCAAAACGCGGCAATACTAAAAAATATGAGAAATGCCGGGCTCGGCGGCGGCGTTTGTCGTTGAGTGCCGGAATACACCCACGGAAGGCGGTTGAATGAACATCTTTACCAAGGCCTACTTTCTCGCGCTCATGGGCTATATCCGGCTGGCCTGGGGGCGGCACGACTCCCGCTACGCCTTCCATCTTCCGGAAAACCCGAAGTTCATGGGGGCCCTCGAGGCGGCGAAACTGATTCCGGACGGGGCGGTCCTGGCCACCTCCGGGCTCGCGGCGAACCAGCGCCCCTCCATCCTGTACTGGGCCATCCGCGAAACCTTCGAGGCCACGGGCCACCCCCGGGGGCTCACCATTGTGAGCACCGGCGGCCAGGGCGCGCGCGGCAAGGCGCCAGGCTCCGTCGAGGAGCTGATGCGGAGGGACCTCTGCGTCAGGATGGTCACGGGCCATTACGAAACCTTCAAGGCCGTGCTGCGCCTTGCCGAAGAGGGCGGGGTGGAACTCCAGTGCCTGCCGCAGGGCGTGATTACCCACCTGCTGGAGGCGCAGGGCGAGGGCTGGGACTCCCTGCTCACCCGGGTCGGCGTCGGCACCTTCCTTGATCCCAGGACCGGCCCCGGCACCGTGCTGGCCGGAAAGGGGGCGCAGCTCGTGTCCGTCGAGGACGATCAGCTCCGCTTCCGCATGCCCCGCGTGACCGCCGCCGTCTTCAACGCCTACGCCGCCGACCGCGAGGGAAACATCTACATCACCCACTGCCCCATGAGGGCCGAAATGCGCGAAATCACCCGCGCCGCGAGGCAGAACGGCGGCGTGGTGCTCGCCAACGTCTCCCGGCTGGTGGAAAAGGATCCCGCCTCGGTCTTCATCCCCGCCGAAAGCGTGGACGCGGTGGTGCTTTATCCGCGGACGGAACAGAGCGGCTACATCCGCTACGGGCGGGAGTTCGCCTTCCTCACCCCCAAAAGCGCCATGCGCCCCGGCGAGGGCCTCGCCCGCGCCCGCTTCGTCAACACGGTCATGGGGCTCACCCCGCGCCGCGGCCCCGTGGACCAGGTGCTGGCAAGGCTCGCCGCGGGGGTCTTCGCCGAAAATGTGCCGCCGGGGGCCCTGGTCAACATCGGCGTCGGCCTGCCCGAGGAGGTCTGCCGCGTGCTCCACATGAACGGGCTGCTCGATCAGGTCACCCTCTTCACCGAAAGCGGCGTCATCGGCGGCGTGCCCGCGCCGGGCATCTTCTTCGGCGCCGCCGTCGGCGCGGAAAGGATCATCTCCTCCGCGGAAACCTTCCACATGTGCGCCGAAAGGCTCGACGCCACCGTGTTGGGCGTCGCCCAGGCCGACGGCGCGGGAAATGTCAACGTGTCCAGGCGCACCGAAAGGCTCGGCGACTACGTCGGCCCGGGCGGCTTCATGGACCTCACCACCGCCGCGCGGACCGTCATCTTCATCACCAAATGGATGGAGGGGGAGAGGGTCGCCCTCGAGGGCGGCAGGCTGCGCTTCCTCCGCCGGGGCAAGGTCAAATTCGTGGACCGCGTGGACGAGATCACCATGAACGGCGCCGAGGCGCTCCGGGCCGGGAAAAAGGTGTTCTTTGCCACCACGGTCGGCCTGTTCCGCCTGACCGAAAGGGGCATGGAGCTGCAAAGCGTCATGCCCGGCGTCGACCTGCAAAAGGACATCCTCTCCGCCACCGCCATGCGGGTCATCCTTCCCGGTTCCGGAGAGGTTCCCCTGGTGGGGGAATCCGTGATCACCGGCCGGGGATATCAACTGCGCATGGGCGGCGGGACGGCGTCCTAGCCCGGCCGTCCCGGAACGGTCAGACGATCTCCTCCGCGGCGGGATCCCAGCGCACCTGCCGCCTCTCATGGTATGACTGGACGCTCATGAGCAGCGTGGCAACCTCGATGAAGGCCTCGTCCTCGTTGCACTTCGGGCGTTCACCGGTGCGCACGCAGTTGAGGAAATCATTCATGTGGGTGGGCCAGTTCGGGCCGTTGGAAGGGTCGTAGGTGTGGTCGGGTTTGAGTTTCCGCCCCATGTGCGGGAATGCCGGCGCGTCCGGGTAGATGAGGAAATGGTTCGCGTCCTGGCCGATGGCGTTGAAGATGAGCCGTCCGTCCTTGCCGATGTACTCGGGCGGCTGTTCCCGGCCGGAGTTCATGCACCCCTCGAAGGTGAGCGAGCAGTTCTGCTTCTCAAAGGTGTACGACGCCGTCCAGGTGTCGGGTGTCTCCCGCCCGTCCTGGTAAAACGCGTTGAACCCCGCGCACATGCACGTGTCGGGTACGCCCCAGCCCAAAACGCTCTGCACATGGTCCAGCTCGTGTGACAGCAGGTCGCCCGCCTGGCCCGTGCCGTAGGGCCAGTAGCAGCGCCAGTGCCAGAAGTGCTGCTCGTTGAAATCAATCTTCGGGGCCGGGCCCAGCCACGCCTCCCAGTCGAGGTCCCTGATCACCTGCGCCGGGTCCGGACGGTCCCAGGCGGAATAGTAGCCGTACCACCGCCACGGCGCGCGCTCCCTCGTGCCGTTGAAATAGCGGCCCGTGTGGATCAGCGTCACCGGGCCGATGGCCCCCTCCCGGATCAGCCTGCCCGCCTCGGCGGTTGACGGGTACTGCCTCCCCTGGTGGCCGAGCTGGAACACCGTCTTGTTCTTTTTCACCGCCTCGCGCATGCGCTTCGCCGACGCCACCGACGTCGTCATGGCCTTCTCGCAATAGACGGCCTTGCCGGCCTTTGAGGCGTCAATGGCCATCTGCTCGTGCCAGTGGTCCGGCGTCGCGATCACCACCGCCTCCACCTGCGGATCGTCCAGCAGCTTCCGGTAGTCCGTGTGCCGCTTCGCCGCCGGGTTGTTTCCCGCCTCGATGCCCCGCTCCAGGTGCGGCTTGTACACGTCGCACACCGCCACCACCTTCGCCTCTTTGATCGAACCCGTGTACTTGATCAGGTCCCAGCCCCGCGTCCCCGCGCCGATGTGCCCCACCCGCACCGGCTCGGACGTGGGGGATGCCCCCGCCAGAATCGCCGGCGCGCCCAGCGCCGCCGCGCCCGCCGCAAGCATCGTCCGCCGTGAAATGATCGTGTCGTTCCTCATGGGTTTCCCTTTCTTGTGTTCCGCCTTCTGGCGGGTTGCGTCAGGGTGTGACGGGTGTTTCGCCCAGCAGTTCCGCCACTTTTGGCTCGATGGTTTCCGCCCAAACCTTGAATCCCTTTTTGCTGGGGTGTTCATGGTCGGGCATGAGGGACTTGGGGATGGTGCCGTCGGGCCGCAGGAAAATCTTGTTGACGTTCATGAAGAAGACGTGTTGTCCGTCGTCCAGCCCGGCGATAATCTCATTGGTTTTCGCCAGCTTGATCTGCTCCTCGTTGGGCTTTTCGCCCCGGAAAAAGACGGCCAGCAGGAGAATTTTCATGTCCGGCAGCCGTTTGCGCAGCCGTTCCACCACCGCCGTGACCCCCTCGGCGATTTCCTCCGCCGTGTTGGAGGGGCCGTTGTTCTGGCCGATCATCACGATGGCCAGTTTCGGCGACACCGCCTCAAGATCGCTGTGGTCCAGACGCCACAGGACATGCTCGGTGTTGTCGCCGCTGATGCCCATGTTCACGGCGTCGCGGTGTCCGTAGTATTTGTCCCACACCTTCCGTCCCTGCTCCTCCCACCGCTGCACGATGGAGTCGCCAATCCAGAGCAGCCCGGCGTGACCCTCCTTCAACCGCTTGTTCGCCGTCTGATGGCGCTCCAGCCAGTTGGGACGATCCTTGGACACCGGGGTGGTTGCCGTGTTTTCGGCGGCGGCGATTGCGGTTATTGCCAGGACCATGGCCGCCAGTGCGGCG
>JBHEKP010000054.1:0-6793 GCA_041859375.1 Candidatus Hydrogenedentales bacterium
GCGCGCCCCTCCCCCGTCCATTCATCCACCAGCCTTTCCGCGTCCATTTTTGAGGAGGAACCGTCCAGTTCCGCCTTTCCGGCAATCAAGGCCAGCGCGGGGGCGTGCAGGCGCATTTCGGACTCCAGCGCCGCGCAGTCCCCCGCCGGTCCCGCCAGCAGCACCCGGACATGCCGTCCGGCGCGCCGCATGAGAAAGAGCACGGCGGCGCGCGAGCACGCAAACCAAAGCGCCGTCAGCGCGACATCCGCGGCCATCGCCGCGCGTGAAAACTGCGCCAGCGGCATGTAGTACAACTGGAGCAGGGCGATGAAAAGGTAGCAGGGCGGAACGCCCAGCAACGCCGCGCCCGCCCCGGCAAAGGCATGGTCGGACACGGAAAGCCTGTGCCGGAAGTCATAGAGCCCCGAGGACACCGCCACCGCAACGCGCCATGCCGCGAAAAAGGGCACCCAGGCCATCGCCGTGAACCAGTGCGGTTCCGGCGCATCCGTTCCATAGCGCAGTAGAATGGCGGCGGCCATGACCGCCGGGCAGGCGAGCAAATCCAATGCCGTCAGCACGACCCCGCGCCGCACCAGCGGAATCCCCGCAACGGGTCGTTCCACAGCCGTTTTTTTCTCGCCGGATTCGGGCATCAGGTGTTTTTCCGGTGAAGCATGCGGTCCCTCGTTTCAGGCGGCGCGGCCCCTGCCGCGCCCTGCCGAATAGGATTGCAGATACCACCGTTCCGAATCCAGCCCCCGGAAACACCCTCACACGGAACCGGCGGACGCGCCGCCGGTTCATGCGCCCGGTTCCCCTAATTGTGCGCCGCCCCGGCAGCCTCCTCCTTTTCCTTCCTGTCCTTTTTTTTCTTTTCCCCGGACTTGTCCCGCTTGTTCTTTTTCTGGGCGCGGCCCGGACTCACCAGCGCCACCGCGTCCTCCTGCGACGCCTCCATCACGCACAGGCCCTCCGGCCAGACAACCGCCACGGGAGCCCGGCCGCAGCGGCCCAGGCAGGAGCACTTGACCACGGCGGTCTTTTCCTCCGCCGACTTGGCGGCGGCCTCCAGCGCCTTGCGCAGCTTGCCGGACCCGGCGGCCTTGCATTTTTTGCTGTTGCACACCAGTATCGCCCGTTTCTCGGCCAGTTCCCTGATTTTCATCTTTGTTTTCCCTTGTGGTCGTCAAACCGGATAGTAAACCCCCGCGGCGGGCCGATTATTCTTGCGCCCGCGCCTGAGTTGCATCCCGAACCGTTCGGGCGGTATTGTTGCGGATGCTTTTCCGCCCGCGCGGGCGGGGCAAACTGGAATCACCACGGCGGCCGGCACGGGGCCGGCGCCGCGCGGCAAGTGCGTGAACGCCCAAAGAGGAGACGCGAACCATGGCTGTCTATTTTCCGGAAGTGAAGGACCCCATCAAGTACGAGGGTCCCGACTCGAAGAACCCCCTTTCCTTCAAGCACTACAACCCCAAAGAGAAGGTGATGGGCAAGACGATGGCCGACCACCTGCGCTTCGCCGTGTGCTACTGGCACACCTTCAAGTCGGGCGGCGCGGACATGTTCGGCGCGCCGGTCTACAAGCGCCTCTACAACGAGGGCGGCGACGCGGTGAAGGTGGCGGAGCAGACGATGGAGGCCGCCTTTGAATTCTTCACCAAGCTGGGCGTGCGCTACTGGTGCTTCCATGACACCGACATCTCCCCCGAGGCGGACACCCTGGCCGAGACAAACAAGCGCCTCGACCATATCGTGAAGCTGGCGAAGAAAATGCAGGGCGACACGGGCGTGAAACTGCTCTGGGGCACCTGCAACCTCTTTTCGCACCCCCGCTTCATGTCGGGCGCGTCCACGAACCCGTCGCCGGACGTGTTCGCCTTCGCCGCGACAAAGGTGAAGAAGGCCCTTGAGGTCACCAAGTACCTTGACGGCGAGGGCTACACCTTCTGGGGCGGCCGCGAGGGCTACGAGACCCTGCTCAACACCGACATGGGCCGCGAGCTTGACCACCTCGGCCTGTTCCTGAACATGGCCGTGGACTACAAGAAGAAGATCGGCTTCAAGGGCCAGTTCTACATCGAGCCGAAGCCGAAGGAGCCCACCAAGCACCAGTACGACTTCGACTCCGCGAGCTGCCACGCCTTCCTGCAGAAGTACGGCCTGGTGGACTCGTTCAAGCTCAACATCGAGGCCAACCACGCCACCCTGGCGGGCCACACCCTGCTGCACGAGCTGGAATACGCCGGCGCGAACGGCATCCTCGGCTCCGTGGACGCCAACCGCGGCGACGAGCTGCTCGGCTGGGACACGGACCAGTTCCCCACCAACCTGTACGAGACCACCCTGGCAATGTACATCATCACCCGCTACGGAGGATTCAAGACCGGCGGACTCAACTTTGACGCCCATATCCGCCGCCAGTCCGTGTGCCCCACCGACCTTTTCCACGCCCACATCGGCTCCATGGACTGCTTCGCCCGCGGTCTGAAAATCGCCGCGCGCCTGCTGAAGGAGAAGCCCCTGGAGAAGTTCATCAAGCAGCGCTACAGCGGCTGGGACAAGGGTATCGGCAAGGACATCGAGCAGAAGAAGGTCGGCTTCGAGGAGCTTGCCGCCTACACCATCAAGAAGGGCGAGCCCGCCATCACCAGCGGCCGCCAGGAAATGCTTGAGAACATCCTGAACGATTACATCCGCTGATTCTTTCATCCGCGCCTTTCGCCGCCCCCGGAGCCCCCTCCGGGGGCGGCTTTTCTTCGGGGGCGCGCCGTGTCCCGGAAAACTCCTGTATAATTCATCTGCGAAAACCGTCTGAACCGCGAAAAAAAGGAGAGAGACATGAGGCGTTTTTCAGGCACCTTGGCGATTGCGGTTGTAATGACACTCCTTGCGGGCTGCCCGCCCGTGTCCGACCCGGTCCCCCTGTCACGGATTGAACGGTATGAAATGGACGCGTTCAACGCCGTGAACGACATCCGCGCGGACAACAGCCTGGCCACGCTGATCATGGACCCGGACGCGCGGCTGGTGGCGCGGGCCCATTCGCGTGACATGATCGAACGGGACTTTTTCAGCCACACCAACCCCGACGGCTTCGGTCCCGGCGACCGCCTCGACAACGCGGGGATTCCATGGGAGTATTCGGGGGAAAACATCGCCTGGAACCAGGGATTTGACGATCCCCCCGCCACCGCCGTGGAGGGGTGGATGGACAGTCCCGGCCACAGGGCGAACATTCTCGACCAGAACGGGGACCTGGCATGGACGCACACCGGCATGGGTGTGGCCATCAGCCCGGACAACGCCGTCTATTTCACCCAGGTCTTCATCGGCCAGGACGCGAAAACAGGGAAGAGGGTGACCGCGGGCGTAACGCGTGTTTTCACCGGCGGGGAGTAACATGCCTTGGGCAAAAAAAGCATGCACGGACCATGCGCCGCCGGAAACGCCTGAATGACAACCCGGACACACGACACATGGCGGCACCCGCATGACTTCGGCCAGGGGCAAAAGCGTTCCGGGGAGGCGCGTGTTTTTCTGGTTGCCGTGATCACCGGGGCCATGATGGTGGTGGAGATCGGGGCGGGGATTGCCTTCGGCTCCATGGCCCTCCTGGCGGACGGCCTCCACATGGGCTCCCATGCCGTCGCGCTCGGCATCGCCGTGTTCGCCTATGTCTACGCCCGCCGCCGCGCCCATGACCCGCGCTTTGCCTTCGGCACCGGCAAGGTCAACGCGCTGGGCGGCTTCGCGGGCGCCATGCTGCTGGTGGTGTTTGCCGTGATGATGGCGTGGGAAAGCGTCGGGCGGCTGATGAACCCGCTGCCGATAGCCTTCGCGCAGGCCGTCACGGTCGCCCTGCTCGGGTTGCTGGTGAACGGATTCTCCGCCGTGCTGCTGGGGCGCGCCGGGGAGGGGCATGCGCATTCACAAGGCCATAATCATTCCCATGACCACCACCATCATGACCATAATCTGCGTTCCGCCTATTTGCATGTCCTCGCCGATTCACTGACCTCCGTGTGCGCCGTCGCGGCGTTGCTGGCGGGCAGGTATCTCGGATGGGTTTGGATGGATCCGGTGATGGGGGTTGCGGGCGCGCTGCTGGTGGTGCTCTGGTCCCGGGGGCTCCTTGTGCAGACATGCCGCGTCCTGCTTGACATGCAGGCCCCGGAAAACATCCGCGGATTGCTTCGGGAATGCCTTGAAAGTGAGGCGGGCGTGTCCGTGGTGGATTTGCACGTCTGGGCCGTTGGGCCCGGCGTTTACGCCGCGGCCGTGGCCATCACCGCCGAATCACCAAAACCCGCCTCCCATTACAAGGCCCTGTGCCCCGGCGGAGCCGGCATAGCCCACCTCACCCTGGAGGTGCACCATCAGGGGGGCGGCGCGGACTAGGCGGACCGGCCGATGCGCTTCTCCGCAATGGGCTCCCCGTTGTCGCGCAGCATCACCACGGACAGGTCCTGTTCGGTGGCCTTCACCCGGATGAGGGTGGCCGTACCCGGCTCATTCCCGCCCCCGACGAATATCGGGTAACTCCGTCCCGGAGCCGGTTCCACAACAGCATGCTGGTGGGTGTGGCCGCAGATCAGCAAATCAAGGTTGGCCGACTCCAGCAGCGGCTTGAAGCGGTCTCGGGGATCGCTGTTGCCGCGGGGCTCCTCCAGCGGCCAGGGAATGTGCACAAAGCCCACCCGGAACGGTGCGGCTTGGAATTCGGGCTTGGCAATTTCCCCCTCCAGCCACTTCATCTGCTCCGCAATGTACCGGTCAAAGTCCACCAGACCGAAGTACTCCTTGTTCTGGTCCGTCTTGTCCTCGCCGCAGTCCAGCACCAGAAAGCGCACCGGACCCCGTGTGAAGGAATGGTAATAGCGGCCCTCCGGCAGGACCACATACTCGGGCAAACGGCGGGCCCAGGCGCCCCGCGTCTCATGGTTGCCCCGCACCAGCACAAAAGGTCTGACCCCCGCAAGCAGTCCGTCCAGGGGCGCGAGCGCGCCCCTCACCACCGCCTCATGGCTCATCGGGTCGCTGATGTTGTCCCCGTTCAGGAAGACCATGTCAAAGGGCTCTTTTCCGGCCAGGGGAATCAGCCGCTCCCAGACGTTTTTCTTGGCGTGCACATCGTTAAAAACCACAAAAGACAATGTGCTTTCCGCCACCGCGGGCGTGCTGAACCTTACCGGCTCTGACGATGCCATGCCGCCGTAGGCCACTTCATAGGGAAGAAAACGCGTGATTTCCTTCGCGTGGATGCGGTAGGTATAAGCCGTGCCGGGGCGGAGGTTTTCCAGGATCACCCGGTGCGTCCGGGTCATCGCGTCAATCAGCCCGTGGCTGGAATGCACCGCCCGCTGGTCGGTCCTTCCGTCCGCGCCGTACTCCACCCAGCCCGTGCATTCCCTGTCGGTTGTCCACACCACCGTCACCCGGTCCGGGCGCAGTTCCTGCAGATGCGGACCGGAGGTGATGGCCGGAGCCGTCCCCTCCGCCCCATGAACGGACAACTGGGTCAGTGAGGCGGCACCCGCCAGCGCGGCCAGGCCGCCGCTTTTGAAAAAATCCCGTCGGTTCATTTGCGGTTCCTTGTTGTTTCAGTCTCATGGTAAAGACTAGCAACAGTGCGGAATGGCTTCAATTAGGCATCGTAATCCGCCAATCATCCAACGATATTGTCCGCCGCCACCTGAAGGCGGGCGGCCTCCCCTGCCAGGCGCAGCACATGGGTGCGCACATCCCCCGGCCATGCCCGGACCAGTTCCTCCAAACGGACCATTTCTTTTGCGTAAAGGGCGCGGGAGGCCTCTTCAAAGTCCGGCAAATCGCCGCACATGGCCCACATGAACTTGCCCGCCGCATCCCATGCCCGGCGCGCCTCCATACCGCCCGCGCTGCGCTTCCGCTCCCCGTCCACCAGCCGCCGCAACGTCGCGGAAGCGCCCCCCGGCTGACTGCCGAGCCACTCCCAATGACGCGGCAGCAGTGAAACCTCCCTGCTCACCACCCCCAGGCTGGGCCGGCCCGGCCCGCTTTTCTGGGACGGTGTCCGCTCCTCCGTCCGTGCAAACAGGGGATGCTGCTCCAGCCGTGCCAGCACCTCAGCCACCGTCCCCCGGAAATCGAAGTCAACCTGCTGGCCCGTCTGGTCCTCAAAAATCAGCACCACCTCCCCCGTGTCCGCGTCAAGGTGCTCCTTGGTGCGTGCCAGCACCTCCTGCACCGCACCCGAACTGATGAGCCGTTTTCCCGCAAAAGCGGTGAATGTCCGTGATTCCTGCATGACTTGCTCCTTTTCATTGATGATTGACACGGCAGCAATTATACCCGGGTAATATTTGGGAAGCCAATATTACCCAGGTAAAATTGCAAGAAAAAGAGGGAATGGTGGGTCAGGAGCCTGACCGTAGGTCACATTGCATGAGCCGCACATCATGATACCGGCCATGGAGGTACAGGGCCTCCCGCAACAGCCCCGCCCCGCCGAATCCCATGGCCTCCAGGCATCCGGCAAGGGCATCCTCCTTCGGCCCGACGGGGGCAAGCAGGATTTTCAACTCCTGTCCGCCCTTTGCCGTTTCGCGCAGCAGGGTTCGCAGGGAGTTACGCAACCAGTCTGCGGTGTAAAGTTCCTCCCGCCGCAGGTAAAGCCCCAACCAGGCCACCCCCGGCAGCCGGTCGGGCCGCACATTCACCAGCCCCAGCGGTTTTCCAGCGCGGTCGGTGATGATGAACTCCTGCACGGTGCCCCTGGGATGGAGCGCGTCCATTTCCCGGTCATACTGGGTCGCCAGCAGCAATC
>JBHEKP010000127.1:0-17069 GCA_041859375.1 Candidatus Hydrogenedentales bacterium
GGACGGGATGGTTCCGTCCGGCGCGCTGTTATGGGTAACGCCGCCGGGTTCCATGTTTGCTTGTCCGGTTGGAACCCGGATTGGCGGGAGGCGCCTACTTCTGGCCCAAACCGGCCATCAGTATGGTGCTCAACACCGTAAGCCACAACTGGAAGAACAGAGCGCCTTCGGAGCTCATGTCCTTGGTGGACGCCTTTGCCACCGTGATGCCACGCACATGCCGCATAAGCCTGCCTCCTGCCGCCTGTCGGCGGCTGTTGCCATCGGCTCCCTCACCCATAACTACCCCCCTGTTTGATTAACGTTACAGGCGGAGTTTTTAATACCCGCAAAGGGGCGGGGGTGAAATAGGCCGGGGCACGGGCGGGTTACCACAACAGGCGAACAGTCCGGAGAGGCTTTCATGGGTCTGACACTTGTTTGGCTGCGCAACGACCTGCGCCTGGCGGATCATCCCGCGCTGTACGCGGCGGGGGAGGCGCTTCCCGTGTTTGTGTGGCATCCGGAGGGGGAAGCGCCGTGGGCGCCGGGGGCGGCGTCCCGCTGGTGGCTCCACCATTCGCTGGCCGCGCTGGGAAAAGAAGTGGCGAAAAAGGGGGGCGGTCTTGTGCTGCGCGCGGGCGACCCGGCGGCGCAATTGGTTGCGCTGGCCCGCGAAACGGGCGCGGAAACGGTGCATTTCACCCGGCGGGTGGAACCCTGGGCGCGGCGGCAGGAGCAGGCGGTGGAGACGGCGCTGAAGGCGGCGGGCGTGGCCGTGCGGACATTCGCGCCCAACCTGCTGGTGGAGCCCGACGGCCACCGCAACGGCACGGGCGGTCCGTTCCAAGTGTTCACCCCCTTCTGGAAAACGGCGGCGGAGCGCGTTCCCGTGGCGGAGCCGCTGCCCGCGCCCGCACGGCTGGCAAAAACGCCCGCGCCGTCGGCGCGGCTGGAGTCGCTGGGGCTGCTGCCCAAAACCGACTGGGCGGGCGGATTCCGCGAACTCTGGGTGCCCGGCGAGGCGGGCGCGGGGCGGATGCTGGATGAATTCCTCGGCGGCCCGGTTGCCGCCTATCCCAAGGACCGGGACATCCCCGGCGTGTCCGGCACGGCGCAATTGTCCCCCCACCTCCACTTTGGCGAGATCAGCCCGCGCGCGGCCTGGCATGCGGCGGCGCAGCGCGCCGAGGCGGGGGGCGCGCCCGGCATGATTCGGGGCGTGGAGGAATGGGTGCGCCAGTTGTACTGGCGCGAGTTCGGCCATTACATGGTGTGGCATTTCCCGCACACCCCCGAAGCGCCGCTGCGGACGGAGTTTGGGGCCTTTCCCTGGCGGGACGACGGGGCCATGCTGCGCGCCTGGCAGCGGGGGCTCACGGGCTACCCGATTGTGGACGCGGGCATGCGCGAGTTGTGGCACACGGGCTGGATGCACAACCGGGTGCGCATGATCGCCGCGTCCTTTCTGGTTAAGGATCTGCTCATTCCGTGGCAGCGCGGCGCGGAATGGTTTTGGGACACGCTGGTGGACGCCGATCTGGGGAACAACACCCTGGGATGGCAGTGGACGGCGGGCTGCGGTCCCGACGCCGCGCCCTATTTCCGCGTGTTCAACCCGGTGCTGCAGGGCGCAAAGTTTGACCCGGACGGGGCCTATGTGCGGCGGTGGGTGCCGGAACTGGCTGGACTGGACAACAGGGCGCTGCACGCGCCCTGGACGGTTTCGGAGATGGAGCTGCTGGCGGCGGGGGTGCGGCTGGGGGACAACTACCCCCGGCCCGTGGTGGAGCATGCGGGCGCGCGTGACCGCGCGCTGCTGGCCTATGAACAGGTGAAACGCGCGAAGGCGGAGGAAAGGCGGGGTTTATGAAACGGTTCGCGTTGAACGGAACGGCGCTGCTGGTGAGCATCCTGCTGGCGGCGGGCGCGGCGGCCTTTGGCGGGATGTACGGCCCCGGCGAATGGTACCGGGGGCTGGCCAAGCCCGAATGGAACCCGCCGAACTGGGTTTTCGGGCCGGTGTGGAGTTTTCTTTACCTGTCCATGGCGGTGGCGGCGTGGCTGGTCTGGCTGCGGCGTGACCGGCATCGCACGGTGCTTCCCCTCGGCCTGTACGGCACGCAACTGGTGCTCAACGCGCTGTGGTCCTGGCTTTTTTTCGGCCTGCACCGCATGGGTCTGGCCTTTGCGGAAATCGTGCTGCTCGACGGGTTGATTATCGCCTGCGCCGTCGCCTTCTGGCCGGTCCACCGTTTCGCGGCGCTGCTTATGATTCCCTACGCCGCCTGGGTGAGTTTTGCCGCCTTCTTAAACCTGACCCTTTGGCGGATGAACGGCTAATCAGGCGGGCGTGACGCCCTGTGTGACCGCCTCCAGGACGGCATCCACATCGTCCATCGTGACGCCGCTGAACCAGGTGTTGTCGGGGAACACCATGATGTTGACCCCTTTCGCGCAGCGGTCCATGCATCCGGAGCGGCTCACCCGTATTTTCCGGGCCAGCCCCAGGGCCTTCACGCGCTCCTTCAACGCGGCGTGAATCTCCAGGGAACCGCGCGCGGAGCAGCACACCCCCTGGCCGGGTTCGCGCTCGTGGACGCAGACAAACACGATTTTCTCAAAGGGAAGCCCCGCCTGTTCCATGACGCCTCTCCTGAAGGGGTTGTCCGGGCCTCACACGGCCTCGAAGAATTTCTCGTACACGTGGGCGGGCAGCAGGTGCCGCCGGCTCATCCATTTTATCGGGTGCCTGAAGAGCTTCAACAGCGGGTAGTAGGTGGGATAATCCCAGAAATACCTGTTCGGTCCCTTCAGGATGGCGTCGTACTCCGCGCGGGTCATGTTCTGCTTGTTGAGGCAGTAGTCCACCATCTCGTCCGTCTCGAAGAAGGGGGGGGTCTCCAGCGCCTTGAGCGCGTCTTCGCGGGCGATGACGCCGGTGCGCACCTTGGCCGACAGCTCCACCACGCGCCAGTCGAAGCCGAACTTGTGCCGCGAGTAGTGGTAGACCAGCGCGAAGAGCTCGTTGTCCATGTGGTGCTGGCCCGTGTCCACCCAGCCGTACTTCTCGGCGAGCAGCCGCTCCACCTTGTCGCCCGTGTCGTCGTAGTGGTTGGTGATGTTCACCACGCGGATGCCCTTCACAAACATCCAGTGGAGCATGTGGTGGATGTCCACGTTCTGGAAGGTGCGCAGCGGGTTTTGCCCGAAGCGGCGCACCAGCCCGCGCACGTAGCGCGCGTCGATGTAGTTCCACGCCAGCGGCGTGACCCCCTCCTCGCGGAAGGAGTGGCTCATGATGATGCTGCGCACGTTTTCCTTCGCCGCCGTGCGGTAGAGCGCGCTGGCGATGCCCACGTCGTCGGTCACGTCGATGTAGGGGACGCAGGCGCGTATGGTGCAGTTGGTGAGCTCGCGCGAGTCGGGCCAGTCCATGATGACGGTGTGCAGCTCCACGTCGAGGGCGTCGCACAACCGCGCCAGGTTGGTTTTGGCCACGTCGGAGTCCCAGCCGTTGTCGAAGTGCACCGCCAGCGGGCGCAGGCCCATCTCGTGCTTCACATAATGGAGGCAGTAGGAGGTGTCGCGGCCGCCGCTCACGCCGACCACGCAGTCGTAGGGGCGGCCTTTGCCCTCACGGCGGATGCGCTCGGCCATGCCCATGAGGATTTGGCGCCCCTCTTCGCCGATGGGGAACTGCCGCTCGAGCGCGTCCTGCATGTGGCAGTAGTTGCACACGCCCGCCGCGTCAAAGCGCACGCCCGGCACCGTCGTGTCCAGCACGCACCGCGCGCAATATTTCTTTTCATTCTTCGCTTCGGTCATGACTTCCTTTCCCGCCGCTCAGAGGCGGGCCGCGCCGCCGCGTCCCCAGCCCCCAGCATCCGAAGGAACAGCTCGGGCCGCTCCATGAACTGCAACAGGCGCAGGGCCGCGCCATTTGGCCGGCGCACCCCCTGCTCCCAGCTTTCAACCGCCTTCACCGACACGTTCAGCAGCTTGGCAAAAGTTGACTGCGACATTCCGCAATGCCGCCGGAGGGATGTGAGGGTGTTTCTGTTGAAGGCGGGCGGATCGGGCGGCGCGGACACAAATGTCCGGGGAAGCACGCGGCCTTCCTGAAGGGACGCGAGCCCCTCCTCCATGCCCGCAACCAGCCTCTGTCCAAATGGTTTCCTCTCAGGGGTCTTTTTCATTCGGGGCCTCGTTTTTTCATTCTGTCAATCAATTCCCGCTCCACGGCACGGGCCAGCCGTGAAAGTGTTTTCTTTTCGGCGGCGGACAGGTCATCCGCCTCGTTTTTGTCATACACATCCACAAGCACAATCACCCGGACAGCCGGAACGACCTGATAAACAATCCTCAATCCGCCGCGCTTTCCCTTGTTTCGCCTGGCCTCCGCCCAGCGCACTTTTCTGAGCCCGCCACAACCCGGCATCAAATCACCAGATTCCGGAGCCACCGCCAAGGCGGACTGAAACGCCGCATAGTCCGGGTCATCCAGGAAATAACTTTTCCAGACGGATGTAAATTCCGGAAATTCGACAAACAACCAACCTGGTTCCTTGCCAACAAGAGTATCCCACATTGTGGGACCATTGTCAATCATGTCCCCTCCTTCGCCTGTCGCATTCGGGCAGGACAGTCCTCCGAGACGGACGCATGCCGTCCGCGGCTCAGAGGCGGGCCGCGCCGATGTCCACGGGCATGGCCGCGTCCTTGGGGCGGACATGTCCGGGCTCGAAATGGCGGCAAAGCTCCCCGTCCTTCGGGTAGGTTATGAGCACGGTGCGGCGCTTTCCGTAAAAGAGGAAGAACGCGCCCGCCGCCACGGCCGATGCGCCGCCGCCGTAGACCCCCTCCGCGAGGTGGGCCACGGAGCCCGCGCCGCCGCAGGCGATCACCGGGATCGACACGGCTTCTGACACGGCGCGCACCAGGGGGACGTCGTATCCCTCCAGGGTGCCGTCGCGGTCTATCGAGGTGAGCAGTATCTCCCCCGCGCCCGCCGCCTCGGCGTTGCGCGCCGCCGCCACCGGGTCGAGGCCCGTGGGCCGGGAACCCGCATGGGTGAAGACCTCGCAGCGCCCGTCGGGGTGGCGCATCACGTCAATGGACACGACCATGCACTGCCGCCCGAAGCGGTCCGCGCCCCGGCTGATCAGGTCCGGCTGCTCCACGGCGGCGGTGTTCAGCACCACCCGGTCGGCGCCGGCCTGGAGCAAATCCCACATCATGTCCACGGAGCGGACGCCGCCGCCCACGGTGAAGGGCATGAAGGACTCCTGCGCGATTTCGCGGACGATGTCGATGAAGGGGCCGCGTTTTTCCGCCGTGGCCAGCGTGTCGAGCAGCACCAGCTCGTCCACGTTGTGGCGGTTGAACACGCGCGCGGCGTTCACCGGGCAGCCCACATACTTGAAGTCGCGGAAGCGGACGCTTTTTTCAAGGCCGCGGCTGCGCAGCAGCAGCACCGGTATGACGCGCACCTTATGCATGGGCGGCCATCTCCGCAAAGTTGCGCAGCAGGCGCAGGCCCGCGCCGTAGCTCTTTTCCGGGTGGAACTGGGTGCCGAAGATGTTGCCGTGCGCCGCCGCCGACACAAATCCGCCGCCGTATTCGCTGGTGGCCAGCACGCTGCCCGGCACGGTGTCCGTGACATGGTAGGAATGGGCGAAGTAGAAACATGCGCGGGGATCAATGCCCTCCGTCAGGGGGCTTTCCTTCACCGGCGACAGGTCATTCCAGCCCATGTGGGGGATTTTCATGGCCGATTCGGGGTCAAAGCGGAACCTGCGGGTGGCGCCCCCCAGCCAGCCCAGCCCGTCGGCGTCGCCCTCCTCCCCGTGGGAGGTCATAATCTGGAAGCCCAGGCAGATGCCCAGCACGGGCCGCTTCTCCTCCAGCACACGGCGGCGGAGCGGTTCCGCCAGGCCCCGTTCCGAAATGGCGCGCATCGCCTCGGCGTAGGCACCCACCCCGGGCAGGACCAGCCCGGAGGCCTCCGCCACCACGGCGGGATCCGCCGAAACGCGCACCTCCGCCCCGATTTTTCGGAAGGCCCGCACCACCGAGTCCAGATTGCCCATGCTGTATTCAATAATGACTATCATAAATCCATCCTGCAGGTGCCAAATTGTAGCCTTTTTTTCGCCATTTCGCCAGTTTTAACGGTTGGCCGCCGCCGCCTTTTATTGATTTTAACGCCGCAGGAGCCCTATCATACCCCCACGGCGGCGCAAGCGGAGCTTCGGCTGGTGCGTTCTTCGGCAACCAGCCTGCCCAGGGTGGACATTTCCAGCAGCCCTGATTTCAGCCCCCCAGTTATTTGCGCGGGCCGGGGTATATCCGGACGGGTCGGCGGCGAGTCCGCCCAGGGAATCGAGCATTATGAGACGCAGCATCGTTCACGAAGGCGCAAGCAACCTGAAATATGAAATCCGGGAAATCGTGGGGGTGGCCCGGGAAATCCGTTCGCTGGGCCAGCCGGTCACGTGGGAAAACATCGGCGACCCGATTGAGAAGGGCGAGGAGGTGGCCCCCTGGATACGCGACATCGTGCGCGGCCTGCTGGACCAGTCCATGTCCTTCGGCTACTGCGACACGGCGGGGGTGCCCGACACGCGCGCCTTCCTGGCGGAGCTGGTGAACCGCCGCGAGGGCGGCGCGAAGATCACGCCGGAAGACCTGATTTTCTTCAACGGCGTGGGCGATGCGGTGGCGCGGGTGTACGGCTTCCTGAAGCGCGAGGCGCGCATTCTGGGCCCGTCGCCGGCCTACAGCACCCATTCCTCGGCGGAGGCGGCCCATTCCGGCTACAACCACGTCACCTATGATCTGGACCCGTACAACGGCTGGATGCCGAACGTGGACGACATCCGCAACAAGGTGAAGTACAACGATTCCATCGCGGGCATCCTGCTGCTGTCGCCGGACAACCCCACGGGCGCGGTGTACCCCCGGGAGGTGCTGGACGAGATCGTGAAGATCGCCCAGGAGCACGACCTGTTCATCATCGCCGACGAGATTTACGCGCATATCACCTACCCCGGCCAGCCGCACCTGCACCTGAGCCAGTGGATTCAGGACGTGCCCGGCATCGCCATGCGCGGCATCAGCAAGGAATACCCGTGGCCCGGATCGCGCTGCGGCTGGATTGAGGTGATCAACAAGGGCCGGGACGAGAATTTCGCCACCTACGCGGAAAGCCTGCTGGCCGCGAAACGGCTGGAGGTCTGCTCCACCACGCTGCCGCAGATGTCCATCCCGCTGGTCTTCGGCGACCCGCGCTACAAGGAGCACCTGGACCGCCGCGCCCAGATGTTCAGCGACCGCGCCGACGAGGCGGTGGACTTCTTCCAGGGCTGCGAACCGGTCATCGTGAACAAGCCTGGCGGCGCGTTCTATCTCACCGTCATGTTCAAGGACGGCGTGCTCAACAGCCGCCAGACCCTGCCGATTGACAACCCCGCCGTGCGCGGGCGCATAGAGGCGCTGGTGAAAAACGTCAGCGACGACAAGCGTTTCGTGTACTACCTGATGGGCGCCACGGGCATCGTGGTGGTGCCCCTTTCCGGGTTCCATTGCAATCACCCCGGCTTCCGTGTCACCCTGCTGGAGACGGACGACGCCAAGCGGCGGTGGATCTTCAAGACCCTGCGCGGGGCGGTTGACCAGTACGTTTCAAGCTGACGGGGCGGAGGCGGACTCCTTCGTTCCGCAACGGAGGAGTCGCCATGCGGGTGTTGCCGCTCTTTGCCGGGTTTCTTCTTGCGGTGCATGCCGCGCCCGCATTCCCCGCCACAAAAATGGAGCCGCTTCGCGCGGTGTACCTGCATCCCGCGCCCTTTGCCGCGCCCGCCTTGTCCCCGGAGGAGCGGAATGCCCGGATTGGCCGGGCGCTGGACACAATCCGCGACTGCGGCCTTTCCACCCTCCTTCCCTACGCCACCACCTCCGGCGGCGGGGCGTATTATCCCTCCGCGCTGCTGCCGTCCGCCGGCGAACCGGGCGGGGACGCGCTCGGGGAGATTGTCCGTGCGGCGCGGACGCGGGGGCTCGCGGTGATGCCGAGCCTGTGCGTGCTGGTGTGCGGCCATGACGCGCCCGCAGGCGTGCTGGAACAGCATCCGGAATGGGCGCTGCGCCGTCCCGGCGGCGCGCCCATGGGCTGGATATCCCCGGCGAACCCGGAGGCGCGGGCGTGGGTGGTGCGGGCGGCGGTGGAACTGACGGAAAAGATTGCGCCGGACGGCATCCTGCTGGATTATCTCCGCTTCCCCAACGAGCCCTGCGAACTGGACCCGGCGGCCGCTGCCGCCTTTGACACCGCCGCCCCCGCCGGTGAGGACAAGGCCGGGCGCGGACGGCGGCTGCAGCGGGCGAAGGAGGACGCCCTGTCGGCACTGGCGGCGGAACTGAGCGCGGCGCTGCGGGCCAAACAACCCGGCATCCGGCTGGGCCTGTATTCCTGGGGGCCCCATGTGGCGGACAACCATCCCGTGGCGCAACGCTGGCCCGACTGGGCGCGCGACGGACTCATTGACATTGTCAACGTGTCGGGCTACTGCTTCCGGAACAACTAC
Source organism: Candidatus Hydrogenedentales bacterium (assembly GCA_041859375.1). Taxonomy (GTDB): domain Bacteria; phylum Hydrogenedentota; class Hydrogenedentia; order Hydrogenedentales; family CAITNO01; genus JBHEKP01. Next base: position 8,569 of record JBHEKP010000127.1, read on the forward strand.
AAGGACGCGTACCTGGAGGTGTTTGAGAAACGCCTGCGGGACAGCGCGGCGCTCCTCCGCGGCACCGGCGCGGACGCGTCCCTGTCCTTTGCGCTGGGCGTGCACACCAGCCACGGGGCCATTCCCTCCTCCGGGGAGATCGGCGAATACATGAGGCGTGCCCGCGCGGCGGGCTGCGACGGCGTGGCGGTTTTTGCCTGGGCAAGCCTGGAAAAGTTTGCGCCTGACGCGGTTCAGGCGGGCTGGTTCAGGGGGACGCCCCCCGATGTGCGGGACGCGCCCGTGTGGAAAATGCGCGTTGCCGTGGATTTTGGCGCGGACCGGGGGCAGAACTTTGGTTCCCTCTTTGAGGCGCTGGACCGGGAGGGGCGCGTGGTGGCCGGTGCGGGGTTCCTCGGGGCGTACAACTCGTACTACCGCGCGGACCGGCATGTCCTGCATGGGTTTGTGAAACCGCCCAAGGGAAACGACACTGTTGGGAAGGCACTGTTTCCCCGGCCTTCGGAGGCAAACCAGCATTACCTGTACGACGCGGCGGGCATGGTGTATGGATCGGACCGGACCAGCGCCCCGGCCAAATTCTGGGATGCCACCGCCGGGGTCTGGAAAAAAGCGGAGTCCGGACACAACACCGTCTTTTACGTGGGCGCGAAACGGCTGGAAACCACGGCCGGCCGCATCACCGTGGACGGAAAAGACGCCTTCAGTTTCGATTCCGCAACAGGTTCGGCGGGCTCTTTTTATTACGCGGCGGGCACCCTCTTTTTCCATGTGGCGGAAGCGAATTCGCCGGAACGGAAAACCTCCCTGCACGCCTGCCCCTGGAACGTGGAGAAGGAGGCGGCCCCGGCGCTGGAAAAGTCGGTGGTGCTTCCCCTGGCGGCGCCGGGTGAATTCCCCTATTCCTACGGGCAGATGAAGGACGACGTGATCGTTGGTTCCAACAACGGCGGGGTTTACCGGTTCCGGGGGGGCGCATGGTCCACCCTGCGGCCCGCCGACCCGAAAACCAGCTTCCAGTTGTACACCATGCTGAATTACCGGGACCGGCTGCTGATGGGCCACTATCCATCAGGCGAATTATTCGAGGTGGTTGGGGACGGGGTGCGGCAAATCGCCGGATGGCCACCCAGGCCGGAGGGCGCATCGCCCCGCGCCCGGGAGGCGCAAACCCTGACCCTCTACCGGGGCGACCTCTTTGCGGGGGTGTGGCCCTGGGGCGAGGTTTGGCGTCTCCGGGAGGGTGACGGGGTGTGGGAATTCACCGGCAGGCTCTTTGGCCACCCGGAGATGAAGCCGGAGGTCACCGCGCCGTATGAGGCGGAAATGACCGCGCTCGGGGAAAAGATCAACAACCTCTGGGGCCAGCGGGTGACGGCGCTGACACCCTTCCGGGAGGGGCTGCTCGCCGCCACGTCCAACAAGAACGGCGCGGCATACGGGGAGCGGCTGGCCTTTCTGGGGGGCGGCCTGGACGATGAATACGGCGCGGTGCACCGCCTCTATCTTCCCGGCCACCTGTCCGCCCCCGCGGCATGGACCGGCGGGAGGACCGTCTTTGAGCTGGTGGCCACCCCCGGAAGCCTGACCCTTTCGCAGGACGGGCGCGTGCTCGGCGTCACCGTGCTGCCGCCGGGAAGCATGGAGGGGTTCACCATCGACCGGGTCCGCTGGGCGGAGGGAGTGTACGGCCCGCTGCGCGGGGAATGGTCGGGGGAGTCGCTGGAGGGGGGGCACCATGAGTGAAGGCCTTGACGGGCCGCGCGCGGTGCGGATGAACGAAATGCCGAGCCTGATGCGGCTGGTGGACGCGGTTTTCATGAACGGCGAGCCGGGCATGATGGCGGGCCTTTTCCCCTATTTTTTCAGCCTGGACAACATGGAGAATCTTTTTGTCATGGTGCGGGGGCGCAGGGTGGCCGCCCATGCCGGACTGGCGCTTTGCTGGGCGGACGTGTCGGGATGCCATTTGCGGGTGGCGATGCTGGGTTCGGTGGCCACCGCGCCGCCGTTCCGGGGCCAGGGCATGGCCACGGCGGTGGTGAACGCGGCGCTGGCCCGGGCGCGCGCTGCGGGGGCGGACCTGCTGATGATTTCCGGCGACCGCAGCCTGTACCGGCGCATCGGCGCGCGGCCCGCGGGCTGTGAGGCGGAAACGGTGCTCACCCCGGAAATCACGGGGAGGCTGAGGCGGGGCGGCGTCGCCCTGCTGCCCGCGAGGACCACGGACCTGCCCCTGTGCGCGGCGGCCTATGAGACGACGCCCGCCCATTTCCTGCGTTCCATGTCGTGGTGGAGAAACCAAATCAGGGTGCGCGCGGCGGCGCGGGGGAAACGGATGTTCCACTGCGCCTGGGATGACAACGGCTTTGCGGGCTATGCGGGGGTGGACAAGGGGCGCGGGGGCCGGCCCGGACTGGTGATGGAGTTCGGCGGGGACCCCGCGGCGCTGTGCGGCACGCTCGACACGGTGCTGAGAAAGTCCGGGGGCGCGGGGCTGACCCTGCGGCTCGCGCCGCACCAGGCGCTGCTGCGGCAGCGGCTTGAGCATGCCGGGGCGGAGTTCCGCCCCGCGCCGGTGGACGGCACGCAGATGGTGGTTGACTTCACCCGCATAATGTCGCGGCTGACGCCGCTCATCGCCCGGCGCGCGGGGGAGGAGGCGGCCCGGGCCATGGAAGTCCGGGAGAGTGAGGAGGTGTGCGCCCTGCGCCTGCTGGGGGAACTGGCCACTTTTTCCCGACCGGACGCGGCGGGCCTGCTTTTCGGCGGTCCGGAGCCGGTTGCCATGCCCCGGGCGTGGCGGAGGGTGTTTCCCCTGCCCGCGCTTTCCTATGGGCTGAATTATGTGTGAGGCGCGCCGGGGGGGCGGGCAACGTTTTACGTGGAAAGTTGTATATATTTCCCGGGAGCGTGGCGTAAAATGAATATCCCGGCATGTTTTGTCGTTTAGTTACCAGTTGAACTGTATCGGCAAGAAAGGCGGAATATCCGCCGGCAGAAAGGATTTTGCATGAAAACGACGTTCAAGGCGGTTTGTGTGGCGCTGGTGGCGGCCATGGCCCTGACCGGATTCTACGGATGCCAGACCTACGGCGAGGCCGCCGGTTTGGGCGGCGCGCTCGGCGCGGGCGCGGGCGCGATTATCGGCCACCAGTCCGGCCACGCGGTGGAGGGCGCGCTTATCGGCGCGGCGGTGGGCGCGGTCACCGGCCTGATCGTCCACGACATCAAGGCGCGCCGGGCGAAGACCAAGGCCGAGACGGAGGCCGCCTACAACTACCAGCCGGCGCAGGGAGAAATGCTCACCCTGGAGCGGGCCGAAGTGCTGCCCCCCTCGGTGCGCCGGGGCGAGGAGATTGAGGCGTCCATCCAGTACGCGCTGCTGGGGTCCGGCGCGGGCGCGCAGGTTTCCGAACAGCGCACGCTGATGCTTGGCGACCGCGTGGTGGCCGACATCTCCACCCAGAACTTCACCCGCCAGGACGGCACCTGGGTGAGCGCCCAGCCCTTCCGCCTGCCGGGCGACATAGCCCCCGGCACCTACACCCTAGTGACGTCGGTGCGCACGGCGCGCTCGGCCATCTCGGGCCGCGCCAATTTCACCGTGCTTTAATCCGCCGCACCGGATGCGTTTTTTTTGACGCGCCGCCCCCGCGCCGGGGGCGGCGCTTGGTTTTGCCCGCGGGGCGCGGTTCTGGAAAAGCGCAGATTTATGGGGTATGATACTGTTTTGTCCTTTGTTTTCCGGCATTGAAGGGACGCCGACTTTTTATGAAAAACATTCCGCAGTTGCGCGAGATATCAACACTGTCGTTCAACGAACGGGTGCTGCAGGAGGCGGAGGACGAGGACAACCCCCTCATGGAACGGCTGAAGTTCCTGGGCATTTTCTCCTCGAACATGGACGAGTACTACAAGGTGCGCGTGGCGAGCGTGCAGCGGCGCATCGAGCTGGGCAAGCGCGGCATGCGCCAGATGCTCGAGAAAATCGTGGAGAAGACGCGCAACCTGGACGACCGGTTCCAGGCGGCGTACAACGAGATCACGGCGGCCCTGGAAAAAGAGGGGCTGCGCATCATTGACGAGCGGGGGCTTGAGCGGGAGGAGCCGGCAATCCGCTCCTGGGTGAGCGAGTATTTCCAGGAAAAGGTGCTGCCCAGCCTGGTGCCCATCATCCTGCGCGACGGATTTCCCCTGCCCGAGCTGACCGACGGGGCGGCCTATCTGGGCGTCAAGATGTGGGGCAGCGCCATCCACTACGCGCTGCTGGAACTGCCCGCCGACCTGCCCCGCTTTGTGGAGCTGCCCAACGGCGCGATCATGTACCTGGACGACGTGATCCGCCACTCGCTGCACGAGGTTTTTTACATTTTCGACTATGACCGCATCGAGGCCTTTGAGTTCAAGATTTCCCGCGACGCCGAGCTGGACATGGACAACGACTTCTCCGAGGGCTACGTGCGCAAGATGGAGAAGGTGCTGCGCCAGCGCAAGGGCGGCCGCCCGGTGCGCTTCGTCCACGACGACGCCATGCCCCCCGGCCTGTTCCAGCGGCTGATGAAGGATTTGAAGCTGGGCGAGGCCGACACGGCCATCGGCGGCGGGCGCTACCACAACATGCGCGACCTGATGCGATTCCCCGCGCGGCGGCCCGATTTGTCCTTTTCCGTGTTCGAGCCGAACCCGCACCCCGTGCTGGACGCGCACCACGGCCCGCTGATGGACGTGATCCGGCGGCGCGACATCCTGCTCACCTACCCCTACCAGTCCTTCGACCATGTGATCCGGCTGCTGCGCGAGGCGGCCATCGACCCGCGCGTGACGCACATCTGCATGACCCTGTACCGGGCGGCCAACCGCTCGCAGGTGGTGAACGCCCTCGTCAACGCGGCGCGCAACGGGAAGAAGGTCTTCGTGTCGGTGGAGCTGCAGGCGCGCTTCGACGAGCAGCACAACATCCGCATCTCCGAGAAGATGAGCGAGGTGGGGGTCACCGTGACCTACGGCGTGCCGCCGCTCAAGGTGCACTCGAAGCTGCTGCTCATCCGCCGGGGCGACGAGGTTTTCGCGGGCCTTTCCACGGGCAACTTCAACGAGGCCACGGGAAAGCTCTACGTGGACAGCATGCTCTTCACCGCGGACCGGCGGCTCACCCGCGACGTGGAGACGGTCTTTGAATTCTTCAACCAGGCCTCCACGGTGCGCGCGATCACGCCGCCCAGGTTCAAGCACCTGCTCGTGTCGCCCTTCAACACGCGCAAGACCCTGTACAGGCTCATCGCGGAGGAGAAGAAGAAGGGCGCCGAGGGCCGCATCCTCATCAAGGCCAACCACCTCACCGACGCGGAAATGATCAAGCGCATCGGCGACGCCGCCGAGGCGGGCGCGCAGGTGGAGCTCATCATCCGCACCACCTACGCCGGACTGCCCCACAAGAACATCCGCGCCGTTTCCATCCTCGACCGCTACCTGGAGCACCAGCGCGTCTATGTCTTCGGCAGGGGCGACGACGCGCGGATCTACATGAGCTCGGCGGACCTCATGGAGCGCAACCTGGACTGGCGCGTCGAGGCGGCCTTCCCCATCCTGGAGCCCGAACTCAAGAAGGAGGTGGAGGACGTGCTCGCGCTGCAGCTGCGCGACGACGTGAAGGCCCGCATCCTCGACCGCCGCCAGGGCAACAAGTACGTCAACGGCGGACGGGGCGAGCACCGCGCCCAGAACGACACCCACGCCTATTACGCCCGCGCTTTCGAGGAGGCCGAACTCATCCGCGCCCGCCTCGCCCGGCGGTAGCGAAAAGACGCCGCCTCCTGATCTTTTTGCTTGCTTAAATGGGTGTTTAATGGTATAAAAAGAATTGGTTCGCCCCCAAGGTGGAGGAATTTTGACGGCGCAGGGAGCACGCGGCAAAAAAGGGGGGGCGCAAGAAAATGTGTTCGGACGGGACAGGGGAAATCGGCCATGGGCGGCATTCACTTCTTCGGCGGGGGCAGGGCGGTTTTGTCAACGGCGGCACTCGCACTCGTGCTGCTGGCCGCCGTGCCCGCGGCGCAGGCGCGCATCCTGCGGGTGGACGGCGGTTCCCCGGCATACGCGCCCGACGGATACACCTGGCAGCGGGCCTACAAAACCCTCCAGTCGGCCGTGGACGCGGCCGCGCCGGGCGACAAGCTCTGGGTTGCCGGGGGCGTCTACACAGGCACGGACGCCGCCGTGGCGCGGATCAAGACCGCCGTCACCCTCTACGGCGGCTTCAAGGGCACGGAGATCGCCCTTGAGCAGCGCGACTGGGACGCCAACCCCACCATCATCGACGGCGGCGGCGTCCGCCGCTGCGTCACGGTCCTTGACGGCGCCGGCCATGTGGACGGGTTCATCCTCCAAAACGGCATGGCGGACGAGGGCGGCGGCATGTACGGGGGCTCCGCCACAAACTGCACCTTCACCGGAAACATTGCCCTGTACGGCGGCGGCATGGCAGGCAGCATGGCCGCCAATTGTGTGTTCACCGAAAACACCGCCACCGACTCCGGCGGCGGCATGTATTATGGGGATGCCATAAACTGCGTTTTTGCCGGCAACACCAGCGTGGACGGCGGCGGAACGTACGGCGGCAGCGCCGTTGATTGTGAATTCACCGCAAACACCGCTTATTACGGCGGCGGCAGCCGCTGGGGCAGGGCCGTCAACTGCCTGTTCACCGCAAACACCGCGACATATGACGGGGGGGGCATGTGTGATGGCATGGGGACAAACTGTGTTTTCACGGGAAACACCGCCACCGACTTCGGCGGCGGCATGTTTCGTGGGGAAGCGGCAATTTGCACTTTTACCGGCAATACCAGCGCAAGCGGCGGGGGCATGAGCCGCGGAACGGCCACGGACTGCATTTTCACGGAGAACACGGCCGCCGACTCCGGCGGCGGAATGCATGACGGGGATGCCATAAATTGCACTTTGTTCAAAAACGCCGCCCAGAACGGGGGCGGAATCTCCGGCGGCACCGCCGCAAATTGCATCTTTTGGCACAACAGCCCCCAGGATGGCTATTCCTCAAAAATTAGCCATTCCTCCCTGTCCTTTTCATATACAGGGACGAATATCATCATCAGGGATCCCCTCTTTGTAAATCCAGGAGGGGGGGATTTCAGGCTTCAGTCCGCATCGCCCTGCGTGGACAGCGGCACCCCCAACGGCGCGCCCGCCACGGACATCCTGGGCCGGATCCGGCCCCAGGGGGCGGGGGTGGACATGGGCGCCTATGAGTATGAGGCCGGGGATGACAGTGATATTGTGCCGTCCACCGGTGTCCTGAGGGTGGACGGGGAATCCACCGCAGCCAACCCCGACGGGCTCACCTGGGAAACAGCCTTTCCCACCCTGCAGGCGGCGGTGAACAGCAGTTTTTCAGGCATGGAAATATGGGTGAGGCGGGGGACCTATACCGTCCGGGAAGAAGGCCGGGTCCTTTTGCTGGTGCCTGACGTCGCAGTATACGGGGGCTTTGCGGGCGGGGAAACAGCCCGGGAGCAACGGGATTATCGGGCCAACCCCACCGTCATTGACGGACAGAAAACCCGTGGTTGTGTGGCCGTTTGCCACTCGGGAAGTATTGACGGGTTCACCCTCCAAAACGGCATGGCGTACGAAGGCGGCGGCATGTACGGGGGCTACGCCACAAACTGCACGTTCACCGAAAACGAGGGGGGGGCGAAATATGGCGGCACAGTGACCAACTGCCTGTTTCATCGTAATTCCGCATTTTGGGGGGGTGGCGCTATGAGTGGTGGAGTGGCCAAAAACTGCACTTTTACCGCCAATTTCACTTTTGGAATAAGTAACGGCATGGCTTTGAACTGTATTTTCTGGGAACACGAGTATGGGGACATTGGTCTCGGTGCACGTGTCTACTATTCCTGTCTTTCCACGGCATACGAGGGGGTTGGCAACATTGTTGGAGACCCCTGTTTTGTGAATCCCTGGGCGGGGGATTTCCGGTTGCGGTCTGTTTCCCCCTGTGTGGACAGCGGCGTCACCTGGGGGGGCGTGCCCGCCACGGACATCCTGGGCCGGGCCCGGGCACAGGGGGCGGGGGTGGACATGGGCGCCCATGAGCATGAAGCGCGGGACGATGATGACACCGTGCTTCCCGGAGTGCTGCGGGTGGACTGTGCCTCCACCGCCGCCCATCCCGACGGGCTCACCTGGGAGACGGCTTCCCCCACATTGCAGGCCGCGGCGGATGCCGCGGAGCACGGCACGGAAATCTGGGTCAGAAAGGGAGTGTACACCGCTGAAAATGATGAACAGGTTCTTTTCCCGTTTCCCTATACCTACCTGTACGGTGGCTTTGCCGGCGGGGAAACAACCCGGGAAGAACGTGACTGGCGGGCCAACCCGGCAATCATAGACGGTCAGCATGTCCGTTGTTGTGTCAGGGGAACCAAGACAACAGTTCTGGACGGTTTTACCCTGCAAAATGGCAAGGCCGGCAG
>JBHEKP010000148.1:0-4500 GCA_041859375.1 Candidatus Hydrogenedentales bacterium
TACGGATCGGTGTGGACGATGCGGGGGCGGAATATCCGCTCCACAAGGTGTCCTGGGGCGCGGCACTGGTGAAGGATTTGGGGATTGACACCTGGGTGATGCACTTTTTCCCAAGTCCCGTCATCGGCCAGAATCTCTACCACATCAGGGAGGTGGATCAGTTTTGTGAAAAATCCGGGCTGCGATGGGTGGCTAATTTTGAAAATGCAAACTGGATTCGTGAATTCAGGGATGAGACGGGATATGACTGGTACAACCGGGACGACGGCAGGCATTTTGAACTGCCGCCCGAAACGGTGCGTGCCGCGTTGGGCGCGGCCACCCGGTGCGACGGGGTGATGTATGACGAGGCGGAGCACATGCAAAACTGCGCCAATGCCATCGCCAACGGCGCAAAACTCTGGAAACACTATATTTACGCGCCGTCCGGAAATCTTGAGAACGCCTCCGACGCCTTCTCTGCCGCCGTGGGGGACGTGGCGGCGCTTTACAGGAAGGACGGCGTCCGCCTGTACACCGAACATGTCTTTCCCGTGCTCTGCCATGGGTTTGCCGCGGGCGGATTCACCGCCTCCGTGAAAATACTCAAGGAAAGCTGGGCTCCCGTGCACCTGGCCTGCGGCATGGGTGCGGCGCTTCAGTACGGCACGGAGTTCTGGGTTACCCCGGACCTGTGGTTTCTTGGGAACTATCCCGGACATTCCGCGGAGGAATACCGTTCCGCACTGCTGCTGGCCTACCATTTCGGCGCGGACTGCATCTACACCGAGAACCTCTCCTATGGCAATGAAAAAAAGGGAAGGGGCAGCCTGATTCTCGCCGGACAGGAGGGATACACCCTCACCGAATACGGGCGGGTGCTCCGGTGGTTTGCGCGGGAATATGTGCCCACCCATCCAAGAACCCATTCGTTCCGTGATTTCCAGCCCCGCGTGGCCATAATCCGCCAGCCGGACGGCTGCTGGGGACAGGGCAACAGTTGGCTGCCAGACGCGCTTTACGGCAATTCCGACTGGCCCTCGAACGAAAAAACAGAGGCCTGGTTCAGGATTTTTCACCTGCTCACGCGCGGGGTGGTGCCTGCGGACGGGCTGAGCTGGAACGGCGCGGGGTCATATGTCAACCGTCCCCATGGCGGTTTCTGTCCGATGGACGGGGTGGTGGTGTTTGATCACAAGGTGGATGGAGCGCGGCTTGCCGGGGTGGAGGCGGTGTTTCTGACGGGGTTGGGGGTGAGCCCGGAAACCCTTGCTGCGGTTGAAAAGGCGGTTTTGGCGGGGACAGTCTGCTTTGCCCAGCCCCATTTGGCCCCCGGCCGGGTGCGCGATGCGATGGGTAAAACCGGGGAACTGGCCGACGGCGCGGGGCGCTGGGTGGTTGCCGATGACTTTCTTTCCCCGATTGTGCGGAAAAATGTTGGGCGGTTTTGCGCGGAACGGGGTGTCATTCGCGGGCGCTTTGCGGGAAAAACAGAGTCCTTCTCCTTCACCGAAGAAGACCCGAACCGCCTGATCCTTTCGGAATAGGGCTATTTTTTTGCGGGCCCGAAGTTTTTCGCCGGTCCGGCGGGGGGCGGCGTGGCTGGTGCCATGTCCGGCGCCGGAGGGGCTGGAACTGCGGCGGGTGTTGCCTGCGGGGCGGGCGCGGGTTCGGCGGGGGTGGAAGGTTCCAGCCTGGGCGGCGGCGCGTTTTTCAGCGCACGGCCCATTTCCTCAATCATGGCGGCCACCTCGCCGCGTTTTTGCAGCAACGCCCCGCTGTCGCGGGGGAAGGTCACCAGGCTGGGCACGACTTTTTCAAGGTTGTACACCGCCGCCGCCTGTTTCAGCAGCGCCTCGTTGCCGCCGCGCTTCGATAGCGCCTCCCGCAACTCCATGAACACGGAGAAATAATCGTAATCCTCCAGGCCGTCACGGACCGTTTCCCAGCGGATGGAGTTCACGGGGCCGTCCGGGCCGGGGTAGACCAGCACGCCGTCGCCGTTCACGGGCGTGGCGTCCAGCAGTTCGTCCTGGGGATCCTGCCCCTCCGGGATGTAGTTGATGTTCCAGTACTGCATTCCGCGCATGCCCAGCGCCCAGGCCTGCCAGAAAAGAATGCGGTGCTCCACGGCGGAAAAGTCCACAAAAAGGTTGCCGTAGGGCCGGGGCGGCGTGTGCGACACGTACCACCAAATCTCCCGCCCGGCGGCGGCGCGTTTTAGGATGTCCAAACTGTTGGGCGTGTCCATCACCTGAAGGTGCACGCACCACAGGTCCACCACGTCGGGCAGGAAGGGCCGCAGGCCGAGGGTGCTCACCTGCACGGGAATGGCGGGGGCGGCGGTCTTCCAGCGGTTGATCGCCTCCAGCAACTGCGGCCATCCCGGCTCCAGCGGCTCGTAACTGAGCGGGACGAAGGCCTTTTCCTGAAGTTTCTCCGAAACCACGAACTGGTTCGCCGCCGCGAGTTTCTCCGGATTGTCCAGAATGTCGGGGGAAACGGGCACCACCGAGGCGCCTTTCTCCAGCGCGGCCCGCAGCAGGGGCAGTTTCGCCCGCATGCTCTGGGAGTTGCCGTCCAGCATCAGGGGATCCCGCAGGGTGACCCGGTGCTCCAGCGCGTTCTCCAGGTAGGCGCGGGTAAGCGCCGCCGCGTCGCCTTTGCCGCCCGCCGCCCTGCTTCCGCGCACCGCCGCCTCCTCCCAATAACCGAAATCGGTCCTCAGGCGCGGGGTTGCGGGCAGGTCGAAGTCAAAGACCCGCGCCTCCACGGTGATTGGAATGTCCGGTTCGCCGTCGGCGGTGACGCGCCATTCGCCCCGGTAAATCCCTGCGGGAAGTCCGGGCTTGGCGTGAATTGTCACCCAGATCGGGGTGATGAGTCCCGCATCCGCCAGCAACGGCTTGTGCGGCGGCAGCGCGTCGGGCCACATGCCCGTGGGCCCCTCGAAATGCGACGGGATGCGCACATTCAGCCAGCGCACATCGTTGAGTGTGATGTCGGCGGCGGGGATGCGCGCCCCGCCGCCGCTGTGGACAAGGTCCGCGATCTTCACGGTGGCGTGGATCATGGGCTGTTTTTCGGGGCGCAGGCAGATCTGAAACGACTCCCGCTCGCCCCGCGCCAGACCAAGCGGGACCAGGGACGAGTTCGGACCCTGTGCGACCGCCTTGTCCTCGCGGAACACCTTCTCCAGCGCGGGCTCGATCCACACATTGCGGTCGCCGGACTGGACCATGGCGCGATTGAGCGTGCGTGGGCCGCGGTCAAGCTGGTAGGGCGCGTCGGTCCACGCGTCCATCACGCGCGGCGCGGGCCCGCCCACGGCAAAGCGCGTGTCAATGCCGCCGTGGGGCGAGGCGGTGTCCGTGCCCAGCGGCAGCGTGATCCCGTCCTGGATGAGCTGGGCCATGAAGTCATAATGGCCGTCGGCGGGCGCGTCCCAGGGATAGGTGCAGCGGATAACCTTGCCCGGTTCGATGTCAAACTTCTTGCGCGGCAGCTTCCACACCCGCCCGTTCTCCGCCACAATCCGCGCCTCGATGTGGACGCCCCGCAGCGGTTTCACCGACGCGATGAGCGCCACAAGCTGGCCGGGGGTGTAATCCAGCTCCATCGCCAGCTCGTCCGTGGCGAAGTCCACCTTCTTCAGGCCGCGCACCATGCCCAGACGGTACACCGTCTTCCATGTCGCGCCCGGCTTCAGCAGGGTCGGCACGAAGGCCGCCTGAAACCCCCGATCCACGCTCTCCTCATCCCAGATGGTGAGGAACGAATGGGTCTGGTCGGCGTTGAACACCGAAAAAAAGGACTCCTGCGCGGCGGGGTCGGTGGCGGCGATCCAGTTGCGCGACGCCGAATGATAGGCCGTGCGTGACGCGCGGACCACGCCCATGCGCGACGGCAGATCAATGCGGTCCTCCGCGTTCATCGCGCCGCCGGGCCGCACGTTGCCGCCCACCCACGGCGCAATCCACTGCGCCTCCTTCCCCTTGTTCTCCACGATCCACGTCACCCGCATCGATCCCTCGTCGGGCACCGGCTCCATCACCCGGGTCACATGGAGGCCCTCGATGTTCGGCCCCTCGCAGTCGTAGCTGAACCGGAGCACGGGCCGGTCCTTGTACTCGTCCAGCGCCTCCATCTTCTCGTTCAGCCGGCGGTTGGGCACATAGTGGCTCGGCACGCCGAAGCCCTCCAGCAGCAGCCCGGCGGGCCCGGCCATGTTCGGCGATCCGTCCAGCAGGCGCAGCGTGCTGATCACGCCGCCGTCGTCCGGGGACAGTTTCATCTGCAGAAAGGTGCCCGAAATGTCCACCTCGTCGTCAATCACCGCCGCCGTTGCGGCCATCGCGGTGAGCAGGGCGGACAGCAGAACCGCGTGTGAAAACGGCGCGGATGCGAAGCGTTTCATCAAATGCCTCCTGTGGGCGCGTCCGGCGCGGGCGCGCGCACGCCTATCTTACCAAGCCCGCGCCGGGGGATGCGAAGAAAGGGAGGGCCCCGTCTCTGGCGGAA
>JBHEKP010000005.1:0-18971 GCA_041859375.1 Candidatus Hydrogenedentales bacterium
GGGAAAGGGCTTAGGCCACACCCCTAACCCAGGGGCCAACCGTTGCACTTACTATATGAACTCGCGCTGTGGTATACTTTGCGGCGAACGAAGAGGGATTATCGACAGGTTATGACGGAACAGCAGTTGATTAACATACCGCGGCCGCCGGTGGTGGAGAGGGCGATGCTGGTGCGGGTGGCGCTGCCGGGGGACAGCGATTTTGCGGTGGAGGAGTCGCTGGAGGAGCTGCGCGAGCTGGCGTGGACGGCGGGGGCGGAGTGTGTGGTGACGCTGGTGCAGCGGCGCGACAGGCCGAACCCGGCGATGCTGGTGGGGGCGGGGAAGATTGAGGAGATGAAGGGGGTGATTGCGGAGAAGGAGATTGAGGTTGTCATTGTTGATTCGGATCTGACGCCGGCGCAGGGGAGCAAGCTTGAGAAGGAGCTTGAGGTGAAGGTGGTGGACCGGACGCAGCTTATTTTGGACATTTTCGCGCAGCGGGCGCAGACGCGGGAGGGGCGGCAGCAGGTGGAGCTGGCGCAGTTGCAGTATCTGCTGCCGCGGCTGGCGGGGCGGGGTTCGGTGATGCGTCAGCAGGGGGGCATCGGGGTGCGCGGGCCGGGGGAGCAGAAGCTGGAGGTGGACCGGCGGGTGATCCGCGACCGGATTGCGCGGCTGAAGTCGGACCTTGAGGAGGTGCGCGGGGACCGGCGGGTGCAGCGGAAGCGGCGGGGCGGGGGGGGCACGGCGACGGCGGCGCTGGTGGGCTACACGAACGCGGGGAAGTCGTCGCTGCTGAACGCGCTGACGGGGGCGGGGGCCTTTGCGGAGGACAAGCTGTTTGCGACGCTGGACCCGCTGGTGCGCCGCTGCGCGCTGCCGGGGGGCGGCGAGGTGCTGCTGGCGGACACGGTGGGTTTTGTGCGGCGGCTGCCGCACACGCTGGTGGCGGCGTTCCGGGCGACGCTGGAGGAGGTGAAGGAGGCGGATTTGCTGCTGCTGGTGGCGGACGCGTCGCACCCGGCGATGGAGGAGCACATCCAGACGGTGCGGCGGGTGCTGGAGGAGATTGGCGCGGCGGCAGTGCCGATCATCAAGGTGTTCAACAAGACGGACCTGGTTTCGCGGGAGCATGCGGCGGCGCTGTGCTCGGACCGGGAGCCGTCGGTGGCGGTGTCGGCGCGGACGGGGGCGGGCCTGGAGGGGCTGCTGGGGGCGGTGGAGGGGCATCTTTCGGGGCTGCGGACGCATCTGCGGCTGCGGGTGCCCCAGGAGCGGGCGGGGCTGGCGGCGCGCATCCACGAGCACGGGCGCACCATCAGCCGGGACTATGACGGCAACGACATCCTGCTGGAGGTGGAGGTGGACGCGGCCTTTGCGGGCCAGCTTGCGCCCTTTGTGGTGAAACCGCGCAGGGGTGGGCGGAAGTGACGGGGGGCATCCGGGAGCTTTTGGAGGAGCGCGAGGCGGCGACGCTGCACCCCGCGGCGACGCTGGCGCGGAACAGCGCGGGCCGGGCCGAGCCGGAGGCGGAGGATCCCTGCCGCACGGCGTTCCAGCGCGACCGGGACCGCATCCTGCACACCAAGGCCTTCCGCCGCCTGAAGCGGAAGACGCAGGTGTTCCTTTCGCCGGAGGGCGACCATTACCGCACGCGGCTGACGCACACGCTGGAGGTGTCGCAGATTGCGCGGACCATCGCGCGGGCGCTGTTTTTGAACGAGGACCTGGCGGAGGCGATTTCGCTGGGCCATGATTTGGGCCACACGCCCTTCGGCCACGCGGGGGAGCGTGTGCTGGACCGGGCGCTGGAGGGGGGCTTCCGCCATTACGAGCAGAGCCTGCGGGTGGTGGACCTGCTGGAGCGCCGCCAGGCGGGGCCGGGCCTGAACCTGACGGCCGAGGTGCGCGACGGCATCCTGAACCATTCGCGGGGCAAGGCGATCCTGTTCAACGAGCCCGCGCCCGCGCCGTCCACGCCGGAGGGGCTGGTGGTGAGCCTCGCGGACGCCATCGGCTACATCAGCCATGACATAGACGACGCGCTCCGCGCGGGGGTGCTCCGGCTGGAGGACCTGCCCGCCGACGCGGTGGCCGTGCTCGGGCGCAGCACCTCGGACCGGATAGACCGGATGGTCGTCGGCGTGATTGAGGGCAGCCGGGACGGGGTGGTCGGGGTGGTTCCCGAAATCCGGGAGGCGATGGTGGCGCTGCGGGGCCACATGTACGCGCACATATACCCCTGCGCGGCGATTGACACGGAAATCAAGAAGGCGGAGCGCATGCTCGCGGAGCTTTTCGACCACCTGCTGGCCCACCCCGCGGAGGGGTCCGCGGACCATGAGCCGGCGGACTCCCCGGCGCGCCGCACCGCCGACTTTGTGGCGGGCATGACCGACGAGTACGCCATGCAGCTGTACCGTCAGCTTCTTCTCCCCAACCCATGGCGGGGATAGGCGCGGACACCGCCGTGGTGACCGGATCGGGCATGGACCCCGCGGGCCTGCTGGATCATGTGCGCGCCGAAGTCCCCTTTTCCGAAGTGCCCGGCCTGGCCCCGCCGGGCGTGCCGGGCCACGCGGGCCGCTTCCTTTTCGGCGACTGCGCGGGCAGGCCGCTGGTTGTCCAGTCGGGCCGGGTCCACCTCTACGAGGGCCACGGGCCGGAGACGGTGGCCCGCGCGGTGGAGGCGCTGCGCGGGTGGGGGGTGCGCCGGATTCTCTTCCTCACCGCCGCGGGCGGGCTGGGGGCGGGGCTGCGGCCCGGCGAGCTGGTGGCGGTGCGCGAGGTGTGGCCCTGGCCCTCCCTGCGCCACGGGTTCCCGCCGCTGCTGCGTCCCGCGCTGGTGCCGGACGGCTGCGACCATGAGGGGGCCTACGCCTGGATGGCGGGGCCCAACTATGAAACCCGCGCCGAAATCGCCGCGCTGCGCCGGTCGGGCGCGCTGGTGGTGGGCATGAGCCTGCCCGCCGAGCTTGCCGCCTGCGCGCGCCTGGGCGTGGAAAGCGCGGCGGTGGCCTGCGTGGCCAACCTCTGCGGCGCGCCGGAAAAGCTCACCCACACCGGCGTGGTGGCGGTGATGGAAAGGGCCTCGGCGCGGCTGCCGCGCTGGCTGCGGGAGACGCCGCCCTGGGGGCGCGGCTGAGGCCGCCGCGCCGGACACTTGCGCCGGGCGGCGCGGCAGGGTAATGTTTTCCCCGCCCGTTCCGGAAGAGGGCGGGCTGGCAAAGGGCAAACCGTGGACGGCGCGCCGTCCGGGAGAAACGACATGGCCGGAAAAATCCGCTGGGGCATCATGGGCACCGGGTCCATCGCGCACAAGATGGTGGAGGGGCTGAGGGTCCTGCCCGACGCGGAGGTGGCCGCGGTGGGATCGCGCAGCCGGGGGGGCGCGGACGCCTTCGCCGACGAATACGGCATCCCCCGCCGCCACGGCGACTACGAATCCCTCGCCGCCGACCCGGAGGTGGACGTGGTTTACGTCGCCTCGCCCCATTCGTGCCACCGGGCCAACACCCTGCTCGCGCTTGAGGGCGGCAAGGCGGTGCTCTGCGAGAAGCCCTTCGCCATCAACCGGCGCGAGGCGGAGGAGATGGTGGCCGTGGCGCGGGCGAAGAACCTCTTTCTCATGGAGGCCATGTGGACCCGTTTCCTCCCCGTCCTGGTCCGGGTGCGGGAATGGCTCCGGGAAGGGCGCATCGGCGTGCCGCTGATGGTTTCCGCCGATTTCGGGTTCCAGGCGGATTTTGATCCCCTGAGCAGGCTTTTCGACCCCGAATTCGGCGGCGGCGCCCTGCTCGACGTGGGCGTGTACGCCGTGTCCTTCGCCGCCATGGTCTTCGGCGAGGCGCCCGACCGCATCGCGGGGCTGGACCAGAAATGCCCCTCTGGCGTGGACGGGCTCAACGGGGCGGTGCTGGGGTATCCCTGCGGCGGGCTGGCGCTCGTGTCCAGCGCGGTGCGCGCGAACACCCCGCAGGAGGCGAGAATCACCGGCACGGAGGGATCCATCCACCTGCCCGGCCCCTTCTGGTGCGGCACACGGGCGGTGCTCACCGCGGGGGACGGGGCTCCTGAGGAGCACGCCCTGCCCTTTGAGGGCAACGGCTACAACTGCCAGGCCCGCGAGGTGATGGACTGCATCCGCGCCGGAAGGACGGAAAGCGCCGTCATGCCCTGGGCGGAAACCCTGTCCGTCATGGAAACCATGGACCGGATGCGCGCCCAGTGGGGCCTGAAATACCCGATGGAATAACGGCCGCCGCCGCGCGGAGGGAAGGAGACGACCATGGTTTACGGAACGGTGCCCGGCGTGGACAAGCCGGTGTCGCGGCTGGTGCAGGGCGCGATCATGCTGTCCCCCGAAACGGAGGCGGAAAACTTCGCCCTTCTCGACGCGGTGTTCGCGGCGGGGTGCAACACCTTCGACACGGCCCACATCTACGGCAACGGCGATTCGGAGCGCGTGCTGGGCCGGTGGGTTAACGCGCGGGGCGTCCGCGAAAAGGTGGTCATCCTCGACAAGGGCGCCCACCACAACGCGGACCGCAGGCGGGTCACCCCTTGGGACATCACCGCGGACATCCACGACTCGCTGGCAAGGCTGAAAACCGGCTACATCGACCTGTACCTGCTCCACCGCGACGATCCCTCCGTGCCGGTGGGGCCGATTGTGGAAACGCTGAACGAGCACCGGGCGGCGGGGCGCATCCGCGCCTTCGGCGGATCGAACTGGCGCGCGGAGCGCATCGCGGATGCCAACGCTTACGCCGCCGCCCGCGGGTTGATTCCCTTCGCCGCGTCGAGCCCCCATTTCAGCCTCGCCGAGCAGATCCAGGCCCCCTGGGACGACTGCATCAGCATCACCGGACCCCGGGCCGCCGAGCGCGGCTGGTATGAGGAAACGGCGATGCCCCTCTTCTGCTGGTCCAGCCTGGCGGGGGGATGGTTCAGCGGGCGGCTCACACGGCAGAACCGCGCGGACCACGCCGACATGCTCTATATGTACTGCTACGGCAGCGGTGAAAACTTCACCCGGCTGGAGCGCGCCGCCGAACTGGGCCGGGAAAAGGGCCTTTCCACCGCGCAGATCGCCCTGGCTTATGTGCTGGGCCGGCCGATGAACGCCTTTCCCCTCGTGGCGGCGTACACCCCGGACGAATTCCGCGCCCTTGCGGAGGTTGTCGAAGTGAAACTCAGCCCGGCCGAACAGGCCTGGCTCAACCTGGAAAGGGATGACCGCTGACATGGAAGAACAGGGCCAGGCGACACCCCCCGCGCCCGCCCCGGCGGGGAGGGGTTTCTTCAGGGACCGGCTGGGGCAGGCGGTCATCGTCCTGCTGGGCGCCTTGGTGGTTGGCCTCTATTTCGGCGGCCTGCTGCGGCTGCCCCACCCGCTGGAGGGCATGCCCGCAAAGACCTTCAAACTCGTTTCGCTTGACGGCGTGGAAACCGACATGGCCGCCCATTTGGGAAAGGATGCGGTCCTCCTCGACTTTTGGGCCGTGTGGTGCCCGCCCTGCCGCCGGTCCATGCCCGCGCTCGCGGAACTCCACCGGGAATTCGCCCCGCAGGGGCTGGTGGTTTACGCCGTCAACCAGGGGGATTCGGCGGAGGCCGTCCGCGCCTTTCTTGAAAAGGAGGGGGTGGACGCGCCGGTGCTGCTCGATCCCGACGGTGTCGCCGGCAACCGCTACGGCGTCACCGGCATTCCCCAGATTGTGGTCATAAACCGGCAGGGGCTGGTTTCCATGGTTCAGGCGGGCTATGGATTCGGCACAGAATGGCGCATCCGCCGGGCCGTCAAAAAGGCGCTGGCGGGCGGCTGAACCGGCCCCGGACTGGAAGAAGGCCGGTAAACCGTTTAAAATGCCACTTCGTTGTCCATGAGAAAGGAAATTAGATGAGGTCTGTTTGTCTGACACTGCTGGCGCTTGCCGCCGCCTCCACCGCGTGGGCCGGAGAAAAGGTGGAGGTGTGGATGTCCACCCAGGACGGTGCGAAAAGCCTGACGCGGGAAAAGGACCTGGAATTCGGGAAGGTGAAAAAGACCAAGGACCCGGTGATCACCCTGAGCACGGACAAGACCCTCCAGTCCATTGTCGGCCTGGGCGCGTCGCTGGAGCATTCCACCTGCGAGAACCTCACCAAGCTGCCCCCCGACCAGCGGGAGGAGGTCATAGAAAAACTGGTCAGCCCGGACAAGGGCATCGGCATGAACCTGATGCGCGTGTGCATCGGCACCTCGGACTTCACCGGGGAGCCCTACTACACCTACAACGACCTGCCCGAGGGGCAGACCGATCCCGAACTGGCCGGTTTCTCCATTGAGAAGGACAAGGCCTATGTGCTCCCCGTGATCAAGACGGCCCTTGCCAAGAATCCCGACCTGCTCATCTTCGCATCGCCCTGGAGCCCGCCCGCCTGGATGAAAACCAGCGGCAAGCTGGGCACGGGCAAGCTCAAACCGGAATTTTACGGCGCGTGGGCGAATTACCTGCTCAAGTTCATCCGCGCCTACGAGGCCGAGGGCGTCCCGATTTACGCGATCACCGTGCAAAACGAGCCGAACATGTCGCACCCTGACTATCCCACCACCCTCTGGAACGGCGAGGAGCAGCGCGACTTCATCCGGGATCATCTCGGCCCCCTGTTCCGCGACAACAACGTGAAGACGCTGGTCTGGTGCTGGGATCACAACTGGAACAATCTCGCCTTCCCGCGCGCCGTCATGGCCGATCCGCAGGCGGCGCAGTATGTGGACGGCACCGGCTTCCACCTTTACGAGGGCCGGGTGGACGCGCAGACCACCTTCAGGAACGAATTCCCCGGCAAGCACATCTATTTCACCGAGGGATCGGTGTTCCGCGCGGGCGGCGCGGTGAAGCTGGCCAACATCCTGCGCAACTGGTCGCGGACGTACAGCGGCTGGGTGGTCATGCTCGACGAGCACCAGAAGCCCAACCGCGGCCCCCACACCGCGAGCCCCACCGCCGTTGAACTGCTCGACGACGGGTCGGTCAGGTACAACTTCGACTATTACATGCAGGGGCAGTTCATGAAATTCATCCGGCGCGGCGCGGTCCAGGTGGAGAGCACCCCCTTCGAGGGGAAGACCCTCGCCGCCGCGGCCTTCAAGAACCCCGACGGGCGGATGGTGCTGGTGGCGGCCAACGCGGGCCGCGCGGAGGCCTCCTTCGCGGTGGTCCGCGGCGAATCCATGCTGCGCGCCGAACTGCCCGCGCAGTCCGTCGCCACCTACCTGTGGACGCCGGAAAACTGACAGACGGAGCATTCACGCGATGAGCCACCGCACAAGGAAGACCGTGCGCGCGGCGGGCGGGACGGCGTTTGCCGCCGCGCTCGCGGCGCTGTTTCTGCTTGCCGCCCTGGCCCCCCTTTCCGGCGGGGGGATTGTGTCCGCCCAGGACGGCGCCGTTCCCGCGCCGCCGGGGCTGGGGCTTGTCCACGGATCACTGCTGCAGGCGGTCAGGGCGCGCGACCTCTACGCCGCGGCGCGCCTGAAGACCGGCGGCGCGGACACGGGCGAAAAGGACGGGGAGGGGCGGGACGCATGGCTTTTTTCCGCCGCGGAGGGGATGCCCCATGTCATGAGCCTCCTGGCGGGCAAGGACTTTGACATCAACCGGCGCGACGCGTTTGGCAACACGGCGGTCCATCTGGCGGCCCGGGCGGGCGATGTCTACACCCTGCGCATGCTGCGCCAGATGGGCGCGGAAATGAACCTGCCGAACGACCGGTTCTACTCCCCGCTCCACGAGGCCTGCGAGGCGGGCAGCGCGGCCTCCGTGAAGGCGCTGCTCCTCATGGGCGCGCCCCTTGAGCAGAGCTTCCATCCCGACCGCACCGAAACCGCGCCGATGATCGCGCAGGCGCGGAAATACTGGAACATCTCCCGCCTTTTCCGCGCCTTCGGCATGCCGCCCGACGCGAAGGCGGCCGCCTTTTCCGGGGACATCGAGGCGCTGGAGGAATACGCCCGGCTGAACCCGAAGCTGCTCTCCGAGGAGGACGAGGTGGGCCGCGCGCCCATCCACATGGCGGCCTTCATGAACCAGAAGGAGGCGGTGGCGTTCCTGATCAACCAGGGGGTGGAATTCAACAACGGGTACATAGACGGGAACACCCCCGTCCGCATCGCCGTCCAGCAGGGCTTCAGGGATCTTGCGCTCTTTCTCTTCGCCAAGGGGATAGACGTGAACGCCCGGGCGGAGTCCCCCATGGGCGAGACCATCATGAACGAGACGGTCCGCCGGGGGGACTTGGAGATGGTGGACTGGCTCATCGCGCAGGGGGCGTCCGTCAACATCGCCAACAACCTCGGCTACACGCCCCTGCACATCGCCGTGGAGGCGGGCGGCATGGACATGATCCGCCACCTGGTTTCCAAGGGCGCGGCGCTGAACATCAAGAACGAGGACGGATCCACCCCGCTGCACATCGCGGCGAGAAGGGGGCTGGCCGACGCGGCGGCGCTGCTGCTGGACAACGGAGCGGACATCGAGTCGCGCGACGTGGAGCGCCGGTCCCCCCTGTATGTGGCGGTGGAGAAGTCGCAGGCGGCCATGGCAGCCTTTCTGGTGGAGCGCGGGGCGCAGCCCGGCCAGAAGGACAAGAGCGGGGCCACCGCGCTCCATGTGGCGGTCAGGGCGGGCGCGCTGGAACTGGCCCGGTTCCTGATCCAAAAGGGAAGCCCCGTGGACGGCGCGGACGACGCGGGGAACACGCCGCTCCACGCCGCCGCGCTGGAGCCGCGCCCCGAGTCCGTGAAGTTTCTCCTGGAGAGCAGGGCCAACCCGGATCTGCCCAACAACGAGGGGGCCACCCCCCTGTACTTCGCCCTGCGCGCGGACGATCTGCCCACCGCGCAGTTGCTGGTCACCTCCGGCGCGCGCGCCGTGGTGACGGACAAGGCGGGCCGCTCCCCGCTGTATGAGGCGGTGAGGAGCGAAAAGCCGGACGCGGCCCAGTGGCTCATCGGGCTGGGCGTTCCCGTGGAGTCGCGCGACGTCCAGGGGCGTTCTCTGGCCCATGCGGCCGCGTCCCAGGGCACGCCGGAAACCCTCATGCTGCTCATTTCCCAGGGGCTCGAAATCAACGCGCCGGACAACGAGGGCGTTTCCCCCCTCCATCTCGCCTCGGAACGGGGCAACATCATGGTCGTGAAGTCGCTTGTGGAGCACGGCGCCAACATCCAGGCCGTGGACAACCTGGGGCGGCTGCCGCTGCACATGGCCGCCTCGCGGGGGCACTGGGGCCCCGCGCAGCTTTTCATCCTCCGGGGCGTGAACGTCAACACGCCGGACAGCCGGAAGAGCCTGCCCGTCCACTACGCCGCCGAAAGCGGCCAGCAGCGCATGGTGAAACTGCTGCTGGGCAGGGGCGCGGACTATCTCGCCCTGAACGGGGAGGGCAAGACCCCGCTGAACCTGGCGGAGGAGCGGCTGGCGGGCGACAGGCTGGCCGTCGGGCTCACCCCCCTCCAGGTGTCCCAGCGGCAGGGCAGGGAAAACACGGTCAATTTCCTACGGGCGGTGATCATTGACGAGTATGCCGCGGCGGTGGAGCGGAGCGACACCGAATTTTTGGCGTCCCTGACGCGCGTCTATCCCCTGTTCGTCAACAGCAAGACCGGCGGCAGGACGCCGCTGTGGCGCGCCGCGCGGGCGGGCAGGACCGCGCTGGTGGAACTGCTGCTGGCCCACGGCGCGCAGCCCGGCATCCAGGACGACTCCTTCCAGGGGCTCACCCCGCTGCATGCGGCGGCACTGGGGGGGCATGCGGAGGTGGCGAAACAACTGATGGCGGCGGGACTTGCGGCGGACACCCCCAACGCCCTTGGCGTTGCGGCGGCGGCCACCGCCCGCGAATCGGGCCATGAGGAATTTGCCGCGCTGCTTGAAAAACCGGGCGCGTGAGCCTGTTGCCGGAAAACAGCCGTTAAAAATGCGGGAGGGCGGCAGTTTGGGCTGTTCTGCCGCCCTCTTATTGCGGGGTGTGTTTGAAACCGGTCCCCTGTAAGTCCAGGAAACCTAGGTTTTTGAGTCTTGGCCGCTCCCTTGGGCTGATTGGAGGCGGCCTATTGCGTTGGGCTGTCACGCAACGTGTCTCAAACACCGACAGCATTTTAACACAACATATAGTGGATTGTCAATACCCAAACCACAAGTTAATACAATATTTTGCGATAAAATTTTCAAAGTCGTAAAAAACCACAATATATAGGACTGACGAAAAGTCCGAAAAACTGCCATGATCCATATGTTGGGTTTCCTAAAAGTAGGATTTTGCGAAGCCAAACCAAAAAAATGCTACAAAATAGTAGGAAATGGCCCGTTGCCGGGGTTGGTCAGGTTGATTGTTGGGGTTGTTGGAATTATACTTGTCCTGTTTTGTTCATGAGTTTGTGTCCATTTAATCAAAAAACAAGGGTATAGCCATGGTTATTTACGTTCCCAAGGAGACCTGTCCGGGCGAGCGTCGCGTGGCGGTCATCCCCGACACGGTAAGCCGCCTGGTCAAAAAAGGCGCGGAAATCGTGGTGGAGAGCGGGGTGGGCCTTTCGTGCGGCCATTCGGACGAGGCTTATGAAAAGGCGGGCGCGACGGTGGCCCGCGACGGCGCCGCGGCGCTGGCCGCGGCGGACGCGGTCATCCGGCTGCGCAAGCCGGACCCCGCCTTTGTCGGCGCGATGAAGGCCGGGGCGCTGCTGATCAGCTATCTCGAGCCCTTCACCGACCACGCGCTGGTGGACGCGCTGCTGGCGCGCAAGGTGGACGCGATCTGCATGGAGATGATTCCGCGCACCACGCTGGCGCAGAAGATGGACGCGCTCAGCTCGCAGGCGAACCTGGCGGGCTACATCGCGGTGATGGTGGCGGCGAACCGCCTGAGCCAGGTGCTTCCCATGATGATGACCCCCGCGGGCACGCTGAAGCCGGCGCGGGTGTTCATCATCGGCGTGGGCGTGGCGGGGCTCCAGGCGATTGCGACGGCGAAGCGCCTCGGGGCGCGGGTGGAGGCCTTCGACACGCGTCCGGTGGTGGAGGAGCAGGTGCAGTCTCTGGGCGCGAAGTTTGTGAAAATCGACCTGGGCGAGACGGGCCAGACGAAGGACGGCTACGCGGTGGAGCTGACGGAGGAGCAGAAGGAGCTCCAGAAGCAGGCCATGGCGAAGGTGATATCCCAGTCCGACGTGGTGATCACCACGGCGCAGGTGTTCGGCCGCAGGGCGCCGGTGATTGTGACGCGCGCGATGGTGGAGTCCATGCGCCCCGGCGGCGTGGTGGTGGACCTGGCGGCGGAGACGGGCGGAAACGTGGAGGGTTCAAAGCCCGGCATGGAGGTGGACATCAACGGCGTGACCGTCATCGGCGCGGAGAATTTCCCGGGGCGCGTGCCGGCGCACGCGAGCCAGATGTACTCGGCGAACGTGGGCAACCTGATCGAGCACTTCTGGGACGGCGAGGCCAAGGCGATAAAACTGAACCTGAACGATGAAATCATGTCCGGCTGCCTGATCATCCGGAACGGCGAGCTGCGCAGCGACATGATCAAGAAAGCGAGGGAGTCCCGATGAGCGCAATGCTGCTTCTTTTCACCTTCACCCTGGCGATTTTCCTCGGGGTTGAACTGATCAACAAGGTGCCCTCCCAGTTGCACACGCCGCTGATGTCCGGGTCCAACGCGATTTCGGGGATCAGCATCGTGGGCGCCATCATCGCCGCCGGCATGGGCTCGGACGACAAGGTCCTGGCGTTTATCGGCTTTGTGGCGATGGTGGGCGGCGCAATCAACGTGTGGGGCGGCTATGTGGTGACCAACCGCATGCTGCGCATGTTCAAGGGGAAGGAAAACCAGAAATGAAAGAGACAATCATCCAGCTTGCCTACATAGCCTCGTCCATCATGTTCATCTTCGGCCTGAAGATGATGAGCAAACAGGCCACCGCCGCGCGCGGCAACCTGCTTTCCGCGGTGGGCATGGGCGTGGCCATCGTGGCCACACTGTTTGTGATCCAGGGCGGCGGCTTCAGCTGGGGCGTCATCGCGGCGGGCCTTGTCATCGGCGGCGCCATCGGCACGGTGTCGGCCCTCAAGGTGCCCATGACCTCCATGCCCGAGTTTGTGGCGGTGTTCAACGGCACGGGCGGCCTGGCCAGCATGCTGGTGGGCTGCGCCGAGTACTACAAGGGCATCGTCCACGACGGCGGCCACTTTGACACGATTCCCCTCATCGCCACGTACCTGGCCGTGCTCATCGGCGGCGTGACCTTCTCCGGCTCGATGATCGCCTACGCCAAGCTCGCCGAAAAGATAAACGGCAAGCCCTTCCTTTTCAAGGGCCAGCAGGTGGTGAACGCGCTTGTGCTCGGCACGCTGCTTGTCGGCGGCGTGGTCTTCTTCGCCGCCCCGGCGAGCCCGGCGGCGATGGTCCTCTTCGTGCTGGCGGTGGTGCTTTCGCTGGTGTTCGGCGTGCTGGTGACGATTCCCATCGGCGGCGCGGACATGCCGGTGGTGATTTCGCTGCTGAACAGCTACTCCGGCCTGGCGGGCTGCGCCGCGGGCTTTGTGATCACCAACACGGTGCTCATCGTGGCGGGCTCGCTGGTGGGCGCGAGCGGCATCATCCTCACGGGCATCATGTGCAAGGCGATGAACCGCTCGCTGGGCAACGTGCTTTTCAGCGGCTTCGGATCCGCCGCCACCGCGTCCTCCGGGGCGGCGGTGCAGGGCGAGGTGAAGGCCCTCAGCGTGGAGGACGCCTACTACGTGCTTGAGTCGGCCTCGTCGGTGGTGTTCGTCCCCGGCTACGGCATGGCCGTGGCCCAGGCGCAGCACGCGGTGCGCGAGCTGGGCGACCTGCTGGAAAAGAACGGCACCGAGGTGAAGTACGCCATCCACCCCGTGGCGGGGCGCATGCCGGGCCACATGAACGTGCTGCTGGCGGAGGCCAACGTGCCCTACGAGCAGCTTGTGGAGATGGACGACATCAACCCGCTCATCGAGACCGTGGACGTGTGCGTGGTCATCGGCGCGAACGACGTGGTGAACCCCGCCGCGCGCGAGGACGAGACCAGCCCGATTTACGGCATGCCCGTGATCAACGTGGATCTGGCGAAGAGCTGCTTTGTGATCAAGCGCTCCATGCGCTCCGGCTTCGCGGGCATCGAAAACCCGCTGTTTTACAAGGAGAACACGCGCATGGTCTTCGGCGACGCGAAGGCGGTCATCAACGGCTTTGTGGAGCAGTTCAAGAGCGCCTGAGGGCGGACGGCCCCCTTCCGGGCGCGGGGTCCAGGCCCCGCGCCCGTTTTTATTGCGCGGACGCCGCGGATTGCGGTAGTTTCATGGGGCCGCGGGCGCCGTGCCCGCGTGCGAGGCCGGGGATTTTTGCGTGGAATCAGGCAGGAACAGGGCGGCGGCGCTCGGCGCGAACGCCACGGTGTTTCTCGCCAGCGCGGGCGTGATGCTCATCGAGCTGGTTGCGGGGCGGATTGTCTCGCGCCATCTCGGCATGTCGCTCTACACGTGGACCGGCGTCATCGGCGTCATCATGGCGGGCATCTCGCTGGGCAACTACCTGGGCGGCAGAATCGCCGACCGGCGCGGCCCGGAGCGCTCGCTGGGGCCGGTCTTCCTGCTGGCCGCGCTCGCCTGCGCCGCGATCCTGCCGCTGAACAGCCTCGCGGGCGGGCTGGAGGCGCTGCGGGGCCTTTCCTGGCCCGCCCGCATTTTCACCCATGTGGCCCTGGTCTTTTTCGCGCCCGCCGCGGTTCTCGGCGTGATCAGCCCGCTGGTGGCGAAGGCGGCCATCGCGGCGCGGGACAGGGCGGGCAGCGCCGTGGGCGGCGTGTTCGCCTGGGGCACGGCGGGCAGCATCCTCGGCACCTTCGCCGCCGGGTTTGTGCTGGTTCCCCTCTTCTCCGCCTCCTCCATCCTGTTTGTGTCCGCCGGAACCATGGCCGCGCTGGGCGCGGCGTACTGGTGGGTTTCCCGGCGCGCCGGTCCGGCGGGGGCGCTTGCGGAGCCTGAAACGGCGGCGCCGGCCGCCGGACCCTCCCCGGGGTTCTGGGCCGCCGCCGTGGCCACGGTGCTCGCCTCGAACACCGCCTTCATGGTGTATGAGATGGGCGTGTCCCGGGTGGTTTCCATGGAGTTCGGCAGCTCCATCTACACGTGGACCACGGTCATCGGGGTGGTGCTCGCGGGCATCAGCCTCGGCAACTGGGCGGGGGGCCGCCTTGCGGACCGCCGCCGCTCCCCGGCGGTGCTTTCCGCCATATTCGCGGCGTCGGGCGCGGCGGTGACCCTGGCCCTGGCGCTGAACCTCGCCGCCTCCTGGCTGCGCATGAACATCTTTCCGCTGGCCATGCTTTCCTGGCCCGTCCAGATAGTGCTGCACACCGCCCTCGCCTTTTTCCCCCCCTGCGTGTTCATCGGGCTGGTCAGCCCGGTGGTGGTGCGCCGCCTGCTCGACGCGGGCGCGCCGCCGGGCCGGGCCGTGGGCGTGATATACGCCTGGGGCGCGGTGGGCGGCATTGCGGGCACCTTTGCGGCGGGTTACGCGCTGGTGCCCTGGGCCGGCGCGCTCCCCGTGATCTCGGGCACCGCCGCCGCGCTGGCGCTCGTCGCGCTGGCATGGCGTCCGGGGCCGGTTTCGGGCGCTGCGCTGGCCCTGACGGGGCTGGTTTTCCTGGGGGCGGTGCTTCCCGTGCCGGTGGCGGCGGGGCTGGGCGAGCTGGCCGGGTCGCGCCTGCGGACGCCGGACAACTGCGTGTACGAGGACGAGAGCCGCTACTCGCGCATCGTGGTCCGCCAAAGCCCGAACAACCCGGACATCCGCAACATGTTCCTGGACAAGCTGCTCCACAGCCAGAAGGACATGTCGGCCCCGGCGCGGCTGCTCTACGACTACGAGAAGGTCTACGAGGGGATCACGAACAAGTGCTTTCCGCCGCCCGCGCCGCTGCGCGTGCTGGTGCTGGGCGGCGGCGGCTACGCCATGCCCCACTACTTCGAGCTGGTCCGGCCCGGCTCGCGGGTGGTGGTGGCCGAGATAGACCCCGCGGTCACCGAGGCGGCGCACGCGGCCTTCGGCCTGCCCAGGGACACTTCCATCGAGATTCACAACAGCGACGCGCGCACCGTGGTGAGCGACCTGCTGGCCGCGGGGGAGCGCCGCGCCTTTGACGTCATCCAGGGCGACTCCTTCAACGACTACACCGTGCCCTACCACCTGACCACGGTGGAGTTCACCCGGATGGTCTCGGAGCTGCTCGACGACAACGGCGTCTACATGATCAACTTCATCGACCACCTCAGGCACGGCAGGTTTCTCGCCTCGCTGGTGAAAACCTGCTCGGAGGTGTTCCCCCACGTGTACGTGCTGAACACGAAATGGCCCGCCGACATGCGGGACACCTTCATCCTCGTCAACGCGAAAAAGCCCCTCATGCTCTCCGATCTGCCCCTGCGGCTCCAGGCCGCCTTCAACTACCGGGGCGTCCTGCTCACCCCCGAAATGCTGCGGGAAATCGAGCCGGGGGGGGTGCTGCTCACCGACGACTACGCGCCGGTGGAAAACCTGCTCGCCCCCGTGGTGCAGACGCGCAACTCCGACCCGATGGACATGCACCTCGACTTCGCCCTGAGGCTGGCGGCGCGGGGCAAAACCGCCCGCGCCATGCGCCACGCCTGCCGGGCCCTCGCCATCAACCCCGACCGGCCCAACCCGCAGGACATGGTGTTCTGGCTGCTGAAAACGCCGGAGCACGCCGCGGCGGCCCGCGCGGAACTGGACGCGGCGGTGCGCGACGGCATCCTGGACGGGAAGACCGGCGCGCTGGTGCTGCGCGCCGCGGACGCCATGGCCGCGCCGCCCAACCCGCCCGCCATTTTCGTCCGCTGAGGCGCGCCGGGGGTGAATTTATTGCGCGCCAAAACCCGCCGCCCCTATAATCCCGCCGCTTTGGTGTCCCAAACCGGCGGTGAAACCCCATGCCCACGGCGAAAAACCCCTGCCTTTCCTGCGGCGCCTGCTGTTCGGCGTACCGGGTTTCCTTTTACTGGCGCGAAACGACCCTGGACACGCCGGAGGGGGTGCCCGTTGAGCTGACCGAGGAGCTGACCCCCTTCCGGCGCTGCATGCGGGGCACCAACCAGCCCGAACCCCGCTGCGTGGCGCTGGCGGGCGAGGCCGGAACGGCGGTGTTCTGCTCCATCCACCCGCGCCGCCCCGCACCCTGCCGCGATTTCGCCGCTTCCTATGAGGATGGACCCCCCCACGACCGGTGCGACCAGGTGCGCGCCCGGTTTGGGATGGCCCCGCTCACGCCCGCGGACTGGCACGACACCCCCGACTCCCCCGCGCCGGAAAACCCCGGCACCGGCCCCGCCGTGGCCGCGTGAACCGCCGCACGGTTGAACCGGGCGGCG
This sequence comes from Candidatus Hydrogenedentales bacterium, assembly GCA_041859375.1. GTDB lineage: Bacteria > Hydrogenedentota > Hydrogenedentia > Hydrogenedentales > CAITNO01 > JBHEKP01. The sequence continues at coordinate 16,440 of JBHEKP010000005.1, forward strand.
CGCCGCGCTAGGCTATGGGGGTCGGCATCGCGGGCGCTGTCGCCAGGCCGCAAGGGAGATCGCATGAATTTCATCACCACCCCGGTTGCGGGGCTGCTGATTGTGGAGCCGGACGTGTTCCAGGACGCGCGCGGCTTTTTTCTGGAAACCTACCAGGCGGAGAAGTACCGCGCCGGGGGCATTGACGCGGTGTTTGTGCAGGACAACCATTCCAGGTCCGTGCGCGGCACCCTGCGCGGGCTCCACGGCCAGCTTCATCACCCCCAGGGAAAGCTGGTGCGCGTGGTGGAGGGCGAGGTCTTCGACGTGGCCGTGGATTTGCGCCCCGGCTCGCCCACCTTCGGCCGCTTCGAGTCGGTGCTGCTGAGCGCGGAAAATTTCCGCCAGTTCTACATCCCGCCGGGATTCGCCCACGGCTTCTGCGTGCTCAGCGAAACGGCGCAGCTTGAGTACAAATGCACCGACTTCTACCGGCCCGGGGACGAATTCGCCATCGCCTGGAACGATCCGGAACTGGCCGTGCCCTGGCCCGTCACCGCGCCCACCCTCTCAAAGCGGGACCAGGCCGCCATGTCCTTCGCGGAATTCCGCGCGCTGGCGGGCTGACACAGGGGATAACCGGCGTCATTGGTTGCAGCCCCATAATTGAACCACAGAGGCCACAGAGAAAACACAGAGGGGAAAGGGAGGCCGCGCTTGTCTTTTCCCCGGCGCCTGTTCTTTTAAACCGGTGCGCGGATCTCCTGATTAGGGACGTTGTTGATTATGGGGAGCCGGTCCAATTTAAAACGTTATTTCCGCATTCAGGAATTTCAGGGTAAGGGTTGTTGGCGTAGCGCGGCCCGACTGGCAAAAGCCTTTTCTTTCTCTGTGCCTTCTCTGTGGCCTCTGTGGTTCAAAATATCCTAATTTGCCATCCGCTTTATGCCGTCACGGAAAAATTTCACATTGAAATTAAGGAGCAGGCCGATCTTGTTGCCGCTTAGTTTCAGGTAGGTGAGCAATTGCGCCTCATGGATCGGAAGCAGGTGTTCGCAGGCCTTGAGTTCCACCACCACCGCATTTTCCACCAGCAAATCCATGCGGTATCCGGCGTCGATGGCCACACCATCATAACGCACCGGCAAAACCAGCTCTTCCTGAACGATCAACCCATGTTTGCGCAATTCATGGGCCATGCAGGCGCGGTAGGCGCTCTCCAGCAATCCCGGTCCCAGCGTGCTGTGCACCTTTATCCCGGCACCGATGATTGCCTCGGTAATATCATTTATCTCCATGAGGCATTTTCCCGTTTGAACCGCTGAGTCACAAAAAACAAATCCCGTTTTTCTTCAGTGGCCGCTGTGGTTCAAAATAGGGATCAAACAGGCGGCCCTTTGGGGCTCAGGTGTCCTCGATGACGAAGTCGGGAATCTGTTTCACCTTTTCCTCCGGCGCGCGGAAGGGATCGTCCTGCTCCAGCAGCCAGCCCAGGGCGTCCTTGAGCACCTGTTTGGTGTTCTCCAGGTCCATGCCGATGTGGTCCGACTCGTACCAGACCACCTTTTTCGGGTCGCGCGCCGCGCCGATGAGCAGTTTTCCCGCCTCCGGCGAGACCAGCCGGTCCCTGCTGCCGTTCTGGAAGAACACCGGCGTGGGGGCGATGCCGCCCGCGTACTTCACCGGGTCCGCCGCGCCGAGCACATAGGCGGCCACCGGCTTGATGAGCGCCAGCCCCACCGTCCCCAGCTCGTCCTTGATCATGGGCGCCTCCAGCATCGTCCGGATGTTGCCGCCGCCGTAGACCAGCACCCCCGCTCGGATGCGCTTGTCAAAGGAAAGCACCGTGCTGCCGGTGATGGCGCCGTAGCTCGCGCCGCACAGGTAGATGCGCTGCGGGTCAATCTGCGGATGGGTCTGGAGGTAGTCCACCAGCCGCCGGGTCTCGTTGATGGTCTTCGCCGGGCGTGTGCGGAACGCCTGGAACTGGGCCCACCAGCCCGCGTCCTTCGGCAGTTTGCGCTCGCCCTGCATCTGCTGGTCAAAGCAGGCCATGGCAAAGCCGCACTTGTTGAAGGGCACCGTGATCTCCTTCAAGAAGTCCTTCTTCTGGCCGATGCCGTGCAGGAAGATGACCATGGGCACCTTTTTCGCGGCGTTCGAAGGAAAGGTCATCAGCGTCGGCACCGTTCCGCCGTCCACCCCCGCAAAGGTGAAGTCCACCAGTTGGTAGGACCGCGCCGGATCCTCCGGGTTCATCTCCGTCACCGCGCGGACCTGCACGTTGAAGGGGGCCTTGGGGTCGTAGGCGCTGAAATAGCGCGCGTCCACCGCCAGCTTCAGTCCGGCCAGCAGCACCACAATGACGGCCAGGGCAATCCCGGCGATTTTGAGGGCCTTCTTCAGCATGATAAAACTCCTTCCCGGTGAAAAAATCCGCCTGCGCCGCCCCCGGATAAGGGTATGGGGGGACGGACGCCTAATGGTAACCGGACCAGTGCGGGAAGGTTCAAGTTTCAGGGCGGGGGGATCATACGGGTTGACAAGACAAAG
>JBHEKP010000057.1:0-9779 GCA_041859375.1 Candidatus Hydrogenedentales bacterium
CCGGGGATGCGGCCGATGGCGCGGATGCGGGCTTTCATGCAGCCGTGGCAGTCGCGGGCGCTTTCCTGGATGCAGGCCTTTGCGGGGTAGATTTCGTAAAGCTGGCGGTACTTGGGCGGGGTGAGGTTGGGCATGACGATGTTCGCGCCGCGCCGCAGGCCCAGCTCCCTGCCCTGCGCCAGGTTGAGCGTGGCCAGGGCGGTGGTGCTGGGGATGTTCGCCTGGGGGCAGACGAGCCGGGTGAGGGCGACGACCTTGTAGGTCATGGCCTCGCTGTTGGGCGTCTGATCGCCGGGCGGCGCGGGCATGGGCAGCAGGCCCTGCGGGCCGTCCTCCATGGCGGCCTCGTTGCGCGCCAGCGGGGTGTCCGGATGGGAGATGTAGGGCCCGACGCCGATCATGTCCAGATCCAGGGCGCGGAAGGTGTCAATATCCCTTGCGAGCATGGCGTAAGTCTGTCCGGGGATGCCGATCATGACGCCGCTTCCCGCCTCATAGCCGAGTTCGCGCAGCCGCCGGAGCATGGCAATGCGGTCGGAGAGGGTTCGGCCCGGTCCGGGGGGGTGGATCATGGCGTAGAGCCGGGGGTCGGAGGTTTCAAAGCGGAGCAGGTAGCGGTCCGCGCCCGCTTCGCGCCAGGCGGCGAGGTCCCCGTCGGGGCGCTCGCCCAGGCTCAGGGTCACCGCCAGCCCGGTTTCCGCCTTGACGGCGCGCACCAGTCCCGCCACCCAGTCGCGGGTGACGCCGTAGTCCTCGCCCGCCTGCATCACCACGGTGCCGTAGCCGAAGTCGCGGGCCTGCCGGGCGCATTCGAGGATTTCGTCCCCCGTCATGCGGTACCGTTCCAGGCCCCGGTTGTCGGCGCGGATGCCGCAGTAGCCGCAGAGGCGGCAGCAGTGGTTGGAGATTTCAATCAGCCCCCGGAGGTGCACCTGGTCGCCCACGTTTTCGCGGCGCGCCGAGTCGGCGGCCAGCCACAGCTCCTCCAGCCGCGCGGGGTCCTCCTCGCGCAGCCATTTTTCCAGGGCCTGGGCGTCCTTCAGTTCTTCCGGGTTCATTGCGGTTCCCGACCGGTGTTGTTTCCGTCCCCGTCCGCGCCCCCGCCGGGGGCGCCGGTTATTGTGTCATACCTGCCGCGCAGCTCGTCAACCACCGTGTTCCCCCAAAGCGGCGTGCCCACCCGGTAGGCCGCGCGGGCGATGAGGTGCGCCGCCACCGGCGCGGTGAGGAAAAGGAACAGGATCACGAGCAGGGCCTGTATGGCCACGCCGAAGTCCTGGAAATGCACGGCGATGGCGAGGATCATGCCGGACACGCCCAGCGTGCCGCTTTTGGTGGCGGCGTGCATGCGGATGAACAGGTCGGGCATGCGCACGATGCCCAGCGCGGCCAGGAACATGAAGGCCGCCCCGGAAAGCATGAGCGCGGCGGTGATGATGTCGTTAATCATTGCCGTCCCCCTTTCCAACGTAGTAGGCGAAGGCCGTCGTGCCCAGGAAGGAAATAACCGAGAGGACGATGGCGTCGCGGATGTACACCGACTGGTGGGTCGCCACGGCATAGGCCGCGATGACGCCCACCACCAGCGTGCCGATGAGGTCCAGCGCCACAACCCGGTCGGGCAGGGAGGGCCCGCGCACCAGCCTGAAAAGGGCCAGCGCCAGCGAGACGCCCAGCACGGCCAGGGTGATTTCGGCCACAATGGTCATCGCATCAGCTCCAGCAGCCGCCGCTCGCCGTCCTTCAGCGCGCTCCGCAGCTCTTCGGGGTCGTCAATAAACATGGCGTGGACGTACAGCGTCCGCCTGTCGCCCGAAATGTCCAGGGTCAGCGTGCCGGGCGTGAGCGTGATGAGGTTCGCGAAGAGGGTGATCTCCAGGGGGGTCGCGCAGTCCAGCGGCACGGCCACCACGCCCGGACGGGACATGTGGCGCGCCGTCAGCACGTCGTGGGCCACCCGCAGGTTGGAAACCGCCATCTCCCGGGCGAACCAGGCCAGAAACGCGGCGGCCTTCCAGGTCTTCTGGAAATAGGCCGCCCGCGCCGCGCCGGGCCGCTGAAGCATGAGCAGCGCCACATAGGCCAGCACAAAGCCCGCCGCCAGGTTGGCCGGGGTGACCGAGCCGGTCATGGCCGCCCAGATCAGGGCCAGCAGCACGTTCATCAGCAGCAGGTTCATGGCGCGCCCCCCGTCACGGCCCGTATGTAGCCCGAGGGATCCGCGAGCTGCTCACCGGCGGCCATGGCCAGGCGGACGCAGGGCTCGGCGCACACGCCCATCAGCACAATCAGCACGGTGATCACCGCCACGGGGGCCATCATGCCCCGCACCGCGCCCGTGTCCGCCGGGGACGGGGCCGGCGCGTCCGCCGGGGCCGCGCGCCAGAAGGCGTGGGACCAAATCTTTGTCATGGAATACAGCGTGAGCACCCCCACAAACAGGGCCAGCCCCGTTACGGTCCAGGCCTCCGCCCGCAGGCCCGCCACCACCAGCAGCAGCTTGCCCACAAACCCCGACAGGGGCGGCGCGCCCGCCAGCGACATGGCGGACACGAAAAAGCACAGGCTGATCCAGGGATGCGCCCTGAACAGGCCGCCCATCCTTTTCAAATCATACTCCCCGGTGAGCCGGTGCGCCACGCCGCTGATCAGGAACAGGTTCGTCTTGGCGAGGATGTTGTGCGCGGTGAAAAAGACCGAGCCCGCCAGGGACAGCGGCGTGAAGATGCCCAGCCCCATGATGATGTAGCCAATCTGGCTGATGATGTGGAAGGCCAGGATGCGCCGCGTCTCGAAGTGCGCCGCCGCGCCGAGCACGCCGGTCAGCATGGTCAGTCCGCCGGCCGCCAGCAGCACGGCGTGGGTCAGGCCGGTCTCGTGGGTGAAAAGGAGCGTGAACATCCGGATGAGCGCGTAGGCGCCCACCTTCGTGAGCAGCGCGCTGAACAGGGCCGTCACCGCCACGGGCGGCGTGTGGTAGGAGGCGGGCAGCCAGAAGAACAGCGGGAACAGGGCCGCCTTCACGCCGAAGGCCGCCATGAACAGGAAGGCCAGCGTGGTGACCAGGCCCGGCGCGGGGTGCGCCGCCGCCTTCACCGCCAGGTCGGCCATGTTCAGCGTGCCGAACACGCCGAACAGGATGCCCGTGGCGGAGAGAAACAGCGCCGACGCGATGAGGTTGATGGTCACATACTTCACGCCGCCCTCAAGCTGCGCGCGGTCGCCGCCCAGCGCCATGAGCACGAACGACGCCATCAGCATCACCTCGAACCACACGTACAGGTTGAAGATGTCGCCCGTGAGGAAGGCGCCGCACACGCCCATGAGCAGCACGTGCGCAAAGGCGTGGTAGCCGAAGCGCTCCCGGCCCGCGTCAATGGCGAAAAGCGAGTAGAACACCACCGCCAGGCCCATGAGCCCGGCCATGAACACCATCACCGCCGAGAACAAATCCGCCACCAGGGTGATGCCGAAGGGCGGCGGCCAGCCGCCGATCTGCACCGCCGCGATGCCGCCGCGCCGCACCCCCGCGAGCAGCGCCGCGCCCGCGCAAAACAGCGCCGCCGCCCCCGCCAGCGAGATGGCCCGGCGCGCGCGGGGCATGCCCCGCGCCATGAGGCACAGCGCCGCCGTCAGCAGCGGAATCACCACGGGAAGCGCCAGCAGCGTGCTCATCGCTCGCCCCCCCCGAGATCGTCCAGATCGTCCAGCGCCGCCTCCTGGTGCGTGCGCCGTATCAGCGCCAGCATGAAGGCCAGCACCGAAAAACTGATCACAATCGCCGTCAGGATCAGCGCCTGCGGCACCGGGTCCGCCGCGCCCAGCGCCGCGTCCGCGCCCTCGGGCACCAGCGGCGCGCGGCCGCGCGTCAGCCCGCCCGCGGTGAATATGAGCAGGTTCGCGCCGTGCGCCAGGAGCGACAGGCCGATGATGAGCTTAACGATGTCCCTGCGCAGCATGAGGTACACCCCCGCCGCGTAGAGGCCGCCCACCACTATGGAGAAAACCAGTTCCACCCTGTCTCCTATCCCTTCCTTCCGTCCTCTTCGGCCATGGAAAATATAATCAGCGTCGCCACGCCCACCACGTCCAGGTACACCCCCGCGTCAAACAGCAGCGGCGTGCCCAGCGGCACTTTTCCAAACCCCGGCACGTGGATTTCCGTCCAGAGCCCGGTCATCAGTGGCAGGCCCAGCGCCATTGACACAAGGGCGCTGCCCATCGCCACCAGCAGGCCCAGCCCGATGAGAAACTGCGGGTCAACCCGGAGCAGCCGCCGCGCCTCGGGCACGCTGAAGGCCAGCGCGTACAGCACAAACCCCGACGCCGCCATCAGTCCGCCGGTGAAGCCGCCGCCGGGCGCGTTGTGGCCGCTCAGCAGCAGAAACACCGAGAACAGCAGCAGTATCGGCTGCAGGTACAGGGTCGCCGCGCGCAGGATGATCGAGTTCACCGGCCGCCCCCCCGTCCGGGGCGCAGCTTCAGCAGGGCGAAGGCCCCCGCCGCCGCCACGCCCAGCACCGTGATTTCGCCCATGGTGTCCAGCCCGCGGAAGTCCACAAGAATCACGTTCACCACGTTGCGCCCGTGCGCGAGATCAAGGCTGTGCCGGTTGAAATACTCCGATATGGGCGGAAATTGCAGTGTGTCCGCCGCCACCAGCGTGAGCGCCGTCATCAGCACGCCCACCCCTGCGGCCACCGAAAAATCCCGGACCATGGAGGCGCGCCGCACCACCGCCCGGAATTCGGGCAGATGGTGGAAGGTGAGCACCATCAGGATGACCGTGAGCGTCTCGATGACAAACTGGGTCATCGCCAGGTCCGGCGCGCCGTAAAGCACGAACACAAGGGAGATGCCGTAGCCCACCATGCCGAGCGCCGCCACCGCGGCCAGGCGCGTCCTCGAATGCACCGCCGCCGCGATGGAAACCGTGAGCAGCCCCGCGAGGCCGAGCTCGTAAAAGCGCAGGTGCGCCAGCGACTCCGCAAGGTGGCGCAGGAACACGCTGTTCAGCAGGTCCACGTGGGTGAGCAGCACCGGCCACGCCAGCAGCAGCACCGTGGACAGCACCATCAGCAGGTAATAGCGCAGCCGTCCGTTCTGCAGCACCCGCGTCTGCGCGCCCGCCGTGATTACCAGCGCGCGCAGCGCCCCGTCATAAAGCCGCTCCGCGTCCAGCGCCCCGGCCGGCACGGCCGGAAACGCCGTCACACGGCGCGCCGCCGTCCGGAACCGCCACAGCGCAAGGCCCAGCGCCACGGTCAGCACGCCCAGTCCGAGCGCGGGCGTGAAGCCGTGCCAGAGCACCAGACGGCCCGCCGAATCCCCGCCGCCCGCCGCCGCCACGGCCGGCCGCACGAGCCAGTCGTCCGCCAGCCCGGGCATGAGGCCCGCCGCCAGCGAGCAGACACCCAGCACCACCGGCCCCAGCCACAGCGCGGCGGAAACGCCGTGCGGCTTCCGGGGCGTGGCAACCGGCGCGCCGAAAAAGGGCTTCCAAACCGCCGCCGCCGCGGTAACCAGGAAAAACACCCCCGCCGCCACGGTGGCGGAGGCCGTGACAAGGGGGAGGGGGCCTCCAGTCGCGACACCGTAAACGGCCTCCTTGGCGGCGAATCCGAAAAATGGAGGCAGCCCGGCCATTGACAGGGCGGCCACCGCCGCCGCCGCCGCGGTCAGGGGCATCGCGCCCGCCAGCCCGCCCAGGCGCGACACGTCGCGCTCGCCCGTCTCATGGTCAATGATGCCCGCCGTGAGAAACAGCGCGGCCTTGTACAGGGCGTGGGCAACCAGAAAGGCCGCAGCCGCGTGGAGCGCCCCGTCCCCGCCCAGGCCGATCAGCATGGTGAGCAGGCCCAGCGCGCCCACCGTGGACCAGGCCAGCAGCCGTTTCAGCAAATCCTGCCGCCACGCAAGCCAGGCGCCGACCAGCAGGGTGGCAAGGCCCACCGGCACCACAGCGCCCTGCCACGCCGCCGTCCCGCCCAGCACGGGCGACATCCGCGCCAGCAGGTAGACGCCCGCCTTCACCATCGTGGAGGAGTGCAGGTACGCGCTCGCCGGGGTGGGCGCCGCCATGGCGCGGGGCAGCCAAAAATGAAAGGGGAACTGCGCCGATTTGGTGAAGGCCCCCGCAAGCACCAGCGCCAGCGCCGGGAGGTACAGGGGGTGCGCCTTGACGGCGGCGGACCGCGCCGCCATCTCGGAGATCTCCGTGGTTCCCGAAGCGATGGAAAGAAGCACCAGGCCCGCCAGCAGGGCAAGACCACCCGCGCCTGTCACCAGCAGCGCCTGGAGGGCCGCCGCGCGGGCGTCCTCCTCCTCATGGTTGAACCCGATGAGCAGGTAGGACGCGATGCTGGTCAGCTCCCAAAAAACGAATAGTGTGTAAATGTTGTCGGACAGCACCACGCCGAGCATGGAGCCCATGAAAAGGAACAGGAACGCGTGCCAGCGTCCCAGTTGCGGGTGGCCTTTGAGGTATTCGCCGGAGTAAAGCACCACCAGCGCGCCAATGCCGCTGATGAGGAGGGCGAAGAGCAGCCCCAGCCCGTCCGCGTTGAAGCTGAGGTTCATCCCCAGGCTGGGCGCCCAGTCACGGGCAAAGCGGAAAGGGCCCGTGACGGGCATGTCCGCCCGCAGGCGCAGGAAATAGAGGAACAGCCCGAAGGGCACCATTGCGAAGAACCAGGAAGATCGCGCCCCCAGCAGGCGGTGCGCCGCAGGCGCGCCCGCCGCCGCCGCAAATCCCGCTGCCACAGCCGCAAACATCAATCTGAAACGTGCTCCCGGTGCCTGTTTATCGCGAAGACACAGCGTCCCCGGCCCAGTATTTATAAGACAGGCCGGGTCCCCTGATTATTCCCCCGCAAAGGCGGCTGCGCTATTCCTGCAGGTCGAAAAGACGGCGCGGGCGCGGCACTTCGGCTGAAAAGTTGCGCGTGTCAAGCACGGGCGGATAAAGCACGTGAACGGGCTCGGTGCGGCTGCCGACCAGCCATTCGGCGAGGGACTCGATGCCCTGCGCGGCGGTTTCGCGCACCGGAAGCCAGACATGGGCGCACGCGCCGTGGGATACGGAGGCGTTGTTCACATAGGTCCAGGCCACCAGGTCAAAGTCGCGGCCCACGATGCGCCCGGCCCGGCGCGCGCCCTCCTCCAGGCTGGGGCCGTCCTCGGTGCCGCTGCTGTCAACCAGCGCGGTGACCCCCCTGTCGGCCAGAAGGCGGTGGGTGGCGGCGGAAACCTGCTGCGCGCCAAAGCCCGAATCGCGGACGAGGCCGGGCTCAAAGGGAATGCCCGCCTCCTCCAGGGCGCGCCGGTACCCGCGCATGCGCTCCTCGCCCGGCTGGTAGCCGTCGAAGGCGCGGAGCATGGCGATGCGGCGGTGGCCCCGGTCAATCAGGAAACGGACGCTGTCGTAGGCGCCCTTCTCATAGTCCACCGTGGCGCTGCTCATCTCGGGGAGGCTGTCAAGGCGGCCCATCACCAGGTAGGGGATGCCGCTCCTGTGGATGCGCGCCGCCACCGCGTCGTTTGGCCGCAGCGGCCCCGCCACCACGCATGCCTTGAAAAGATGCTGCCACACGCCGCGCCCGTAGTCGTTTTCGCTGCCCGCCCCGTGGGGGTTCAGGTCAAAACCGATGTATTCACCGTACCGCCCGAAGACCTCGTACAACTGCGCGAAGAGCCACAGCAGAAAGCCCTGGCTCAGGGGCACCTCCTCCGGCGACGCGGGCATGGTCACCCCGATGCAGGCGCTTTGGCGGCTGCGCAGCGACCGCGCGCCGATGTGCGGCTGGTATCCCACCTCCTCCATGAGCTTCAGGATGCGCTCGCGCGCCGCCGCGCCCACGCCGGATTTGTTGTTCAGCACCCGGCTGACGGTTTTGGCGGAGACACCCACCTCGCGGGCGATGTCATGAATGGTCCAATGGTCCCGGCCTTCGTTGCCCTTGTTCATCCGCATATTCCTTGATGGAGCCCCGTTTGCGGTCAATCCACCACATTGTCACCCAATTTTGCGCAAAACAGCAAATCGGACCTGTTCATACCGGCCCGCCCGGTTGTGCATTGCGCGGCGCGCCGCCTGAACTGTCACCGATTACTGTAAAGCATACAGATTGATTTTCCGTCATGCAAACAATCCCATCTTGCCGGTCTTCCGCATTTTCATTCCCCCATGCTCTCCCGGCCTTGACTGTTCCGCAGCGTCCATGATATTCTCACAGGGGTTATCGATTACTCTGCGCCGGTGGGAATTGCCGGACGGACGCGGAGGATTTGACAGTTGAACCAGCAACATTACCGCGTGTGATGACGTCATAAGGCGCGCAGGTGCAGCCTTGTCTGGTCGCACCGGCGCGGATGCGGTGTGGTTTTGGCGGGCGCGCCGCGTGGCGGCGCCTCTCCGTCGCACCGTCTTGGGGGCCGGGTGTGGCTTGTTACCCCAGCGTTCACCCGATCACAAACATCCGGCCCTCCCTCCGGGCGTCACAATGCGGTTATGGCGGGCGTTGCCGTCCGACTCCTTGGCGGCGCGGCCCGCATCCCTTCGGGCGGGCGCCGGAACATGTCTCCGGCCCCGTCTTTTTTTTCAGTTGCGCCCCCGCCGGACGGCTGTGGTACAGTCTTTTTTCCAAAGGAGAAGAAAATGGGCTGGTTCCGGCTGCTGACGCGCATCCCCCTGCTGATGGCAATGACCGTGGTGCTTTTTTCGGGACGGCTTCTTTGCCGCCCGCTGGTTCTGGCCGGTGAGCGGACCGACCGCAGGGTGCGGCTCTTTTTTCTCCAGTCCTGGAACCGGCTCTTCGCCCGGATTGCGGGCATCCGGGTCGAGGTGCGCGGCACACCCCCGCGCCGTCCCTTCTTCATGGTGGCCAACCATCTCAGCTACCTGGACATGCTGCTGCTCAACCACACGGTGGGTGCCATTTTTGTGTCCCGCGGCGACGTGGAGCACTGGCCGGTCATCGGTTTCATGGCGCGCTCCCTTTACATCATCTTCATTGACCGCGAGAGCCGCCGTGACACGGTGCGCGTGAACGGGCTCATCCGCCACGCCATCGAGCAGGGCGACGGCGTGGTGGTGTTCGCCGAAAGCCGCATCACCGTGGGCCGGGAGGTGGACCCCTTCAAGTCCTCGCTCATCGAGCCCGCCGTGGCGGCGGGCCTGCCGGTGCACTACGCGGCCATTTCCTATGAGACCCTTCCCGGCTGCCCGCCCGCCAGCGAGATAGTGGGCTGGTGGCGGCCCGAGGGCTTTTTTTACCATCTCCAGCGGCTGCTGCGGCACCGGGGGCTCAAGGCCACCGTCACCTTCGGCGACGCGCCCATCGTGGGGGACGACCGCAAGGTGCTCGCAGTGCGCCTCCACGACGCGGTTCAGGCGCTCTACACGCCGATTGTTTGATTTTTTTGCGGGATGTTCCTTGAAAGCGGACAAAAAACATGCTAGCATCGCGGTGGTGTTAGCGGGCGGACGGGGCGGCTGGTCCCGCCAGTTGCGGTATCTGCCCCCGGTCCGGTGTCCGCTTTGCTCGTAGTCATTTGTCTGTTTCTGTTCGGTCAACATAAACCGCCCTCCGCCGCATGGTGCGCGCGGGGAGATGCCGGGAGGAGAAACCCATGTCTGTAGCCGCATTAACCGCCTTTTCGGGGGTCTTCGCCCTCGGGGCCATCTTCGCCATCTTTGGCAGCGTCAAGCTGAAGCTCCAGGAGCAGCTCAAGATTGACGATGCCAAGGCCAGCCAGTTGATCTCGGCGATGATGTTCAG
>JBHEKP010000179.1:0-2701 GCA_041859375.1 Candidatus Hydrogenedentales bacterium
AGTACGCCGCAAAAAAAGTTTAAAGTGCGCATCAATCCCCCACGAAGAATGTTAATACCCCACATCCCGGTCATCGCCAATTTTACCACAGCTACGGCCGGCGGTATGTGGAGACCCCACTGCTCATGAAATCCAACGATCCGGCGATAAAGCCTGCTCTGACCGAATTACGCGCGTGCGCGGAAAAGTGCTCGAGGAAAATTGCCGGTTGGGATGTAGACGAGGAAAGTAACAACAAAGTGATCGGGACAAGAAAGTAATCTCGTTACGAGACTAAGCGGTGGGAGTAAATTGCGCCCGAAAAAGTGAGGGCGTCTTCGGTATTGTGAAATGGTAGCCCGTAGGGGATTCGAACCCCTGTGATGGGACTGAGAATCCCACATCCTAACCCCTAGATGAACGGGCCACAGTGTATATCAGGCCGGAGAGCCGGCCGGGTTAAACTTTCTGGTTGCCGGACTAGGATTCGAACCTAGAGTTACCTGATCCAGAGTCAGGAGCCTTACCAATTTGGCCATCCGGCAAATGCGGCGAAATGTTACCCAATGATGCGGGGAAAAGTCAAATTCTTTCCGCGGCGGGCGGCATCATGGCCTGTCGCAACGGGGCCGCGGGCGGCTTATTCGCCGAGCGCGCCGAAGTGGGCGACGGAGGAGAGGCCCAGCGCGCCGAGGTGGTAGCCGCCCTCCAGGAAGGAGACGATGCGGCCGTTGGCGACGTCGCGGACGAGGCGGGTCATTTCGGCGAAGTGCTCGGCCTCCAGGAGCTGGTTGCCCAGGGGGTCTAGGCGGTGGGCGTCGAATCCGGCGGAAATGAGGAGGAAGTCGGGGGAGAAGAGCTGCAGCTGGGGCAGCACGACACCGCGCACGGTGTTAATCCACTGGTCGGGGCAGCATCCGGGCGGCATCTGGAAATTGAGGGTGGTGTTGTCCTTGCCGCGCTCGTAGGGGAAGCCGGTGCCGGGGAACTGGGGGTACTCGTGGAGGCTGACGAAAAAGACGGACTCATCGTCGTAGAAGATGTGCTGGGTGCCGTTGCCGTGGTGCACGTCGAAGTCGAAGATGGCGACGCGGTGCATGCCGGCCTTTTCGCGGAGCCAGCGCGCGGCCACGGCGATGTTGTTGAAGACGCAGAAACCCATGGAATAGTCGGCCTCGGCGTGGTGCCCCGGGGGCCGCATGACCACAAAGGCGTTGTCGCAGGCGCCGTCGAGCACGGCGCGGCAGGCGGTGACACCCGCCCCGGCGGAGAGCAGCGCCGCGTCCCAGGTCTTGTCCATCATGACCGTGTCCGGATCGGGGTACTCCTCCCCCTTCAGGCAGCAGCGCATGACGGTGTCCACATGGTCGGCGACATGGACGCGGAGCAGATCCTCCCGCGTGGCGGGCTCGGGGGCGAGCAGGGGCGGCGTGAAGCCCGCACCCCGGATGGCCTGCATGACCGCCTGAAGCCGCTGGGGGGATTCCGGGTGGAAGTCACCCGTGTCGTGGGCGAGCGCCTCTTCGCAGTAAACCAACGCCGTTTTGGACATTACCGCTCCTTGGGAATCTATGCCGCTAAAACAATTCTAATAATCGCGGCGCGCGGGTTCAAGGATTATTTACTGTTTTTCCGGGGAGTCCCCTCCGCCGTCCCCCGCCGCCGCCTTGTCCTGCCGGCGCCGCATGCCCATGAACTCACCCACCAGCACCAGCGCAAGCCCGGCCATGATGGCCACGTCGGCGATGTTGAATATGCCGGTGCGCAACTCATAGCCCCCCGCCGCCACCCCCATGTTCATGAAATCCACCACCCGCCCGTCGCGGAAAATCCGGTCAATCAGGTTGCCCACTCCGCCGGAGAGGATGAGGGACAGGGCCGTGGGCAGCAGCAGGCCGGACGGTTTGGCCAGCAGCAGGAAAAGGGCGAGCGCCGCAAGAATGGCCGAGTTCAGCCCGGTCATCACCCAGAAGCGCATGGCGGGGTCGAGGGTGCTGCCGAGGCTGAGGAACGCGCCCGTGTTTTCCGCGTACTGGATGCGGAACAGGTCCCCCAGGAAGATGTGCGGCGCGGGGTCGTCCTTCAGCCACCGCACCGCCGCAACCTTGGTGGCCTGGTCCAGCGCCAATACCGCCAGCACCACCGCAGCCACCACCGCCAGAGTCCGCGCCCTGCCCATTAGTCGCTCCCTTTGCCGGAAAGGCAGTTGTCCAGTTCCTCACGCCCCAACGGCGCGACCCGGTCGTTTGTCATGTCCACGGGCGCGCCCTGGGCGCGCAACGCCGCCGCACGCAGCAGCACCGCCCCGTGGAAGAGCATGTTTTCCGCGGCCAGGGGCGCGCTCCGCCCTGCGGGCGCCCCCATGAAAGTGCCGCGCGTCCAGTCATTGAAGGCACCCATGCCGGGGCCGCACCAAACCTGATAGTCCTCCCCCCTTTCGGGGTCGCCCGCGTTCGCCCAGTGGGAGGAGCTGCCCAGGTACCAGCGGAACACAAGCGCCATCTTGTGCCTCGGATCCGCCTCCGCCTTTTCCACCTGGCGCGGATCGCGCGCGGCGAAGAAGTCGCGGGTCAGCGCCCAAACCCGGTCCAGGGGCATCCGGAAAACCGTCTCCTCCAGCCGCTGCCGATCCTCGGCGGGAATGTCATCCAGCCCCTCGCAGCGCCGGTAGAGGTCGTGGAGGCGGCAGGCGCGCTCCGCGAAGCGGGTGCCCTTTTTCAGC
>JBHEKP010000342.1:0-17906 GCA_041859375.1 Candidatus Hydrogenedentales bacterium
AGTTCCCGCCGGACCTGACGGGCGCCTTCCCGGCGAACTGTTAAGAATTTCTTAACAGTTGCCTCCGGGGACAACTCGCCCTCTTCAAAAATGTTTCGGATGTGCATGCTGACATTGGGGACGGTGGTTCCGAACAGTTCCGCAATGAGTTGTTGTGTCAGCCAGATGGTCTCCTCCTCCAGCCGGACCTCAAGCCTGATTTGGCCGTCATCACCCGTGTAGACCAGCAATTCTCCTTTGGCTGGTTCCATTCCATCCTTTCGCTCCATGTGTCATCTCCGGATTAAAGTGTCCCCGAGGTGGCGCAAAATGTTTTTGGTGCCCGAATCCATGGGAACAGGATCATCCAAAAATCACCTTGGCAACTGCCCCAGCAGTTGCTGGAACCTTGCCCAGTCGGTGAATTTGGCGTCCATCACCGCCGCGTGGGCCGCCGCCCAGGCCTCCGGACCGGTCTTTTCCTCCAAAGCCTTGCGCAGGGGGGCGATGTCCAGGTATTTGAAGCGTCCCTCGGGGGAATCATTGGTCTTGACCCCCGGCAGGGCTCCCCATTGTGAGGTGTATTGGGCGATGGCGTCCCTCTTGCCGCGCATGTCCAGCCAGACCCCGTCGAAGTCCGCCAGCAGCAGCGCGAGGAGGCGCTTGTCGAGGGGTTGGGCGAAGGCCCATCGGTGCCATTTCTGCACGGCGTCGCCGCTGCCCATGTAGGTGGCGGTCCAGCGCAGTCCCTTTGTGGCCAGATAGGGCTTGCGGTAGTTGCCGCCCTTTTCCGGGGCCAGCCGCACATCGGCGTTGTAAATCATGGCGCGGGGGTTTCCGGCCTCGATTTGCCGCGCCAAGGCGGTCATGTCGTCCCATTCGGGCACCTTCGACTGCCAGTTGCGCACATACTTCCAATGGTAGGTTTCAAGCTGGTCCGCAATGCCGACGCCCGCCAGTCCGGCCAGCAGCAGCCCGTAGGCGAAGGCCCTGCGGCGGTTTTGGAAGGGCGGCCGGAAAAGCATGTCCAGCAGCGCGCAAAAGCCGATGAGGCAGAAAAAACCCACCACAATGGCCACACGGTCATAACAGCGGATCTGGCTGGTGATGAACACGGAAATGAGCAGGTTGAACCCATAGCGGGCGCAGACCATGAGCAGGATGACTGCCAGGCAGGCCGCGCCCCGGAGGCGCTGCTCACGGCGGGAAACCCCCGACCCCGACACCGCCGCGCGCAGCAGCGCCGCGGCCAGCACAATCATGCCCAGGGTGGCGAAGCCGCCCACCTTGGACGCGCGCCAGCCGTTGGCGTGGGGCACCACGGTTTTGGTGATGTCCCCCAGGGGCTTGACGGGGTGGTTGGGCACGGGCAGGAAGAAGGTGCCTATGTCCAGCGAATTTTCAACCACCTTTTTCGGGTTGCGGAAGGCCTTGTGCAGGCTCGATATGGTCTCCGGGTTGTCCTGCCGCGCCATCATCGCGGGCACCGCGTTCACCACGCCGCATCCCACAATCACACACACCATGGCGGCGGGAACCATCGCGGCCCTGAAGCGCCTTGCGAAGAACAGCGCCCCCGCCACCGAGCAGAGGATGATGCAGCAGAAAAAGGCCTCATAGGGGTCGTTGAACCCAAGCAGCAGGCACACGCCCCAGCACACCAGCCGTTCACGGCGCGCCATCTCCCCCCAGGAACCGTCCAGCAGCCGGAGCGCCGCCATGGCGGCCACGGGCGCGAACATGCACGACAGGTTGTAATACCACACCCCGTTGAAGGTGTTGATGGGCAGGAAAACATAGAGCAACCCGCCCAGCATCGCCACCGGCGCGGAGACGTCCAGTTTGCGCAGGCTCCAGGTGGCCGTCACGCCGGTGATCATGCGCGTGAGCAGCCAGGCGGCGTTGATGATGGCTCCGTAACCGTCAAAGAAAAGGCTGGTGAGCAGCAGCAGCAGGATGTTGACGTGGGCGTTCATCGGATGGACAAAGATGTTGGTGCCCACCGGCGCGCCCACATTGTCGGCCAGGAATGGGTTCTGCCCGTCCACCCAGGCCTTGAAAAAGGGCGCGCCGTTGAGAATGTCCACGTGCTGGTCGAAACCCACGGGCACGTCAAACCGGGCCGATGGCAGGTCCATCAGCACGGTGAAAACGGCCAGCGGCAGGAGGAACGCGGCGGTAAAATAGGCGGCCTTGGCCCCGAATGTGCCTTTTCCCATGGTCATTTCCCGTTGAATCCGGACCAGGGGGCGCCAGCGCGCCCCGCAAACCCAGTCTAGCACCCGGAGCCGGGAAGATTACAGGAATTTAAGCCCGTGCCGCTCAGAATTTGTAACTGTAGCCCAGGCACACCGAAAGCGCGCCCGCGCTCAGTTTGCTGCCCTTGCCGACGCGCGAGAAAATATCACCCGTGCCGCTGTCCTCCAGCGTGTTTTTCGGCGCCCACACACCCACAAGATGGATGTCGTTTTTCTCATTGATGTGATGGGTGAAGCCCGCCGTCCAGTGTTCCTCAACCGCCACGGGAACGAGGGCGCTCAGGTACACATGGTCGTCGTCAATCGAGGTTGTCGTGAAGGCGTATCCGGCCATGAGGGTCCACTTCCGGTGGGCCTTCCATTCCACGCCGAATTTGACGCCGTTCTGATCGTCCCAGTTAAATCCGCCGCCCCGCGCCACGGTGGAGCCGTAGGTTGGCACGCTTTCCCAGTTCAGCCACTTGTAGTCCAGGGTGAGTTCCACCTTGGGATGGACACGCCAGGCCACACCCGCCTGGATGATTTGCGGGGTGTCAAGGGGGTTTCCCAGCAAGTCCTTGTACTTGTCCATGGACTGCGTCCAGTGGCGGGAGCTGTAGGCCAGACCCACGGAAAAGCGGTCCCAGCTTTTGTAGAGGCCAAGACCGAAACCCGCGCCCAGCGCTTCATCCCACTCATTGTGCCCCGTGCAGGGGGTGAATTTAAGGGTGATATGGTCGGTGCGGAAGCGGGAGAGGGAACCATGGAGGCTCAATCCCAGGGCCCAGCCGTTGTCAAATTCATAGGCATATGAAAGCACCGCGCGCATGTGCTGGTAGTCCAGGCGGCGGTCATGGTTGCCCTGGAAAATGCGGCTGAACCAGGTACGGGAATGCTCATAGTCCACACCGGAGCCGCTGGGAATGAAAAAACCGCCGCCCAGCACGCCCGTTTCCAGGGGCAGGATGAAACCCGAGGAGGCTATATTGGCGATTTTGTCCGACTCAAGCTCGTCAAAACGGTTGCCTAGGAGACCGGAGGGCTTCAATTCCACATCAGTAAAGACCGTGTACCAGTTGATATCAAAGCGGCGCTCCAAGTCCACCATGGATGCCGGGTTCATGTAACTCCAGTAGGCGCTGCGGGGACTGGCCACGCCGCTGGAGGCGCGTCCCAGTTGCAATGCGTCATTGCCCAGCAGAAAGACGCCCTCGCTGGCCTTTGCCGTCGGCGCGGCAAACATAAAGGAGGCCAGGATGGCCAAACAAAGACACGCCGTGCTGAGAGAACCCAATTTCGCGGCAACACTGTCCAGTTTCATGACAACTCCCTTGTGTAGAAGACCACTCCAGTCCATCCCTTGAAACCCGAAACGACTATTTATCGCTATTATCGCTTTACGCGAATCAAAATTATGAGCAAGGAATTATCGCAATTATTATTTTATTGGTTTTTTACAACAGGCAAAAAAAAGAACCCGTCTGGGTTCTGTATTGACTAATTCAGGCTTGGGATAGTTTCAGCAATGCCACACTTAGTACCTTCGACCCGTCTGGTCACGCTCCAGTTCTTCCTGATATTCCACGCAGAACCGGGCGGCCGGGAAGGCCTCAAGGCGCTTTTTGGGGATGGGCTTGCCGCTTCCCTCGCAAATACCGTAAGTACCCCGCTTGATGCGCTGCAGGGCGTCATTAATATCCATCAGGCGCTGGGATTCCCCGCTTGCGATGTTCAATGCGGTTTCCATGCCAAAACTGTCCGTGCCCGTTTCCGCATAACTGGTGAGGTCGCCCCCGTTGTCACGACCGGACTCGGTTCGGGAAGCCTCTTCAATGTTTTCAATGCTGTTCAGGAGACGTTCCCGCTCCTCCAAGAGCAACTTCTCAAACTTCTTCAATTCTGTCTTGTTCAAAACCACGAACCAACCTCCTGCAAAACCGCGCAAACGGTTTATTTTAAGCGGTTTACGCGCATTCATTCCAACCTGGGAAAAAAGTTTTCCCAAAGCGGCAAGACTGTATCACACCAGTCTTGAAAAGTCAAGCATTTGCCTAATTAGTATTATTATTACTCTGAGAGAAGTTTGTCTTTGAGTGCGGCCAACTGGTCCGCAAGCAGGGTGTTCTTCAAGGAACCGCTTTCATCGGAGAAACTGCGGGGCGCGCGTTCCCGGTCACCCCTGCCGCCGCGTTGCGTCTCGCGGTCACCCCGTGGTGCTCTGCCGCGATCATCCGTCCTGCCCTGGTCCTGATTGGAACGGGGCGGACGTCCACCCTGGCGTGGTGCGCGGTCATCAGGTCCGCGTCGTTGTCCGGGCCGTTCCCCGCCGCGGGAGGGTAGGGGTTGCCCCGGTTGTCCGGATTCGGGGGTGTTTTCGCGGGGCGGCAACAGGGCGCGCATTGACAGCGAGACACGGTGTGTGGCGGAATCCACACGGATCACCTTGGCCTTGACGACTTGTCCGGTCTCCACCACCTCTTTCGGGTCCTTCACAAAATGCCCCGCCATTTCCGACAGGTGCACCAGTCCTTCCTTGCCCATGCCAAAGTCCACAAAGGCGCCAAATTCAGTGATATTTGTTATTCTGCCCTCGACAACCATGCCCTCCTGAATTGCGGAGGTGTCCACGGCGGGTTTGGGCTTGCGGGGCGGGCGCAGTCTTCCCCTGGGGTCGCGCCAGGGGGAGGCGAGTTCCTGCCTCCACTCCGCCTGGGCAACCGGACCGAAGTGGGGGGGGAGGTCCCCCGCAAAGGCAAGCGTTCCCGCCGACTCAACGGGCAGCGAAAGGGCAAGACCGGCCGATTCCATCGCCTGTGCCACCACCGCGTAGGCTTCAGGATGTATGCGGGTGGCGTCCAGCGGCTGAACACCGCCGGTGACGCGCAAAAAGGCGGCGCACTGCTCGAAAGTCTTCTCGCCGATGCCGGACACTTCCTTCAACTGCGCGCGGTCGGTGAATCCGCCGCGTTTTTCCCGTTCGGTGATGATGTTTTGCGCCGCGCCCATCTGCATGCCGCAGACATAGCGCAGCAGCGATGCCGGGGCGGTGTTGAGGTCCACGCCCACCCGGTTCACGCAGTATTCAACCGTGCGGAAAAGCGCCTCCTGCAGCCGGCGCTGGTTCACATCGTGGGACTGCGGCCCCACCGCGAGGGTTCGCGGCTCGGCCTTGGCCATTTCGACCAGGGGATCCTGGAGGCGGCGCGCCAGGGAGACCGCCGCGCGGATTAGGGCATCGTCCAGCCCGGGCAGTTCCTGCAGCGCCTGGGGCGAGGAGGCATGGGCGCTTAGCCCCGCCTCGGGCACAAAATTCACCTGCACCGCGGCCGCCCGCCTCTCGCGGAGCAGGGCCGACACGCGCCTTGACAGCTGCCGTCCGGCGCCGCTGTTGCCAAGCGCCAGCCAGAGGACGCCGTGGCGGCGCAGCAACTCCGGCAGCACCGCCTCAAGCGAGCCGTTTTCGGGGTTCCCGGGCGAGGCGGGGATGCGGACCGCCTCAAGGCAGCCGCCGTTCTCATCCACCACCGCGACCGCCATGGCACCGTCCCGCTCCGTCACAATGGCGGCGGCGCGCACCGCGCCGGCGGGCTGGGCCATGAGCGCCTCCTCGACCTGCGCGCGCAGGGCGAGCACCACCCGGTCGTCGGCCGCCTTGCGGGCCTCCTCCAGCACCTGGCTTTCCATTTCCGCCTTGAGCAGCCGGAGGTAGGCCTCGCGCGCCGCGCCGGTGATTTCCGGATCGAAGGAGGAGCCGGGCTCGCGGACCAGCGCCGCCGCCACCTCGCGGACCAGCGCATCGTCATCCACGGCCAGTTCCACGCGCAGCACACCGATGCGCGCGCCGCGCAGCAGGGCCAGCAGTTCCTGCGGCTCCAAGGCTGCGAGGGGTTTGTCAAAGCCAAAGTACTGCTCGAAGCGCCTGCGCTGCTCGCCGGCGTATTTCGTGGCGGACGCGGTGACCCGGCCGTTTGCGCGCATGTGGCGGCGCACCAGCCGGCGCACCCCGTGGTCGCACGCGAAGCGCTCCGCCAGGATGCTGCGGGCACCCTCAAGGGCCTCCTCCACGGAAAGCACCTGCTTGTCCGGGCCGACAAACTGCTCCTCCGCGACAAAAGCGACGGGGCCCGGCTGGGCAATCTGGATGGCGATGAAGTCGGCCAGGGGCTCCAGGCCGCGCTGCGCGGCCATGCCTGCCCTGGTGTGCCGGTGCTTTTTGAAGGGGAGGTACAGGTCCTCAAGTTCCAGCGGATCCGCGCAGGCGTCCAGGTCGGCGGCGATCCGTTCGGACATCCGGCCCATGGACTGGATGTTCGTCCGTGCCGCCTCGCGGCGGTTGGTGAGCGAGATGAACTGGAGGTTGAGCTGTTCAATCTGCTCAAGCTGAAGCTCGGTGAGGGGGCCTGTCAGGTCCCTGCGGTGCCAGGCGATGAAGGAGACCGCCGCGCCCTTGTCCAGCAGCGCCACGGCCGCCGCCACCTGTCCGGGAGACACGCCAACCTCGCCTGCGATGATGTCCAGGAAACGTTGTTCAATCATTTGGGGCTCCAATCAGGCCGAATTAAATGCGCGCGAGTGTACCAGAGAACCCCTTGCGCAAGCAAAGTGCGCGCGGGGGCGGGGCGGGCGATTCCGGATTCACACCCCCCGTTTCGTCCCGTCAATTTCGGGTTTCTTTCGGTTAGCGCACAACCGGTTTGCATGATTCGCGCGGGTTTTGTATACTTCCCGCCGTTTCCCCGCCTGGGGAAGTTCTGTGAGCAAGCGCCGGAAAAGTTCGACCGGCCCCGGTTGTGTCAGGGGCGGGGGGAGGACGCCGGCGGGCGTACCAACAAGCACAATCTGCAGGAGAACGTGAAACAATGGCGAAGAAAAATGTGTATTTTTTCGGCGGCAAAAAGGCCGACGGGAATGAGAAGATGAAGGAGCTTCTCGGCGGCAAGGGCGCGAATCTTGCCGAGATGTGCAACCTGGGCATTCCCGTGCCCGCCGGGTTCACCATCACGACCGAGATGTGCACCGAGTACTACAAGAACAAGGGCGCGCTGCCCAAGTCCCTCGAAAAGGAAGTGGCCGACGCGATGAAAAAGGTCGAGGCCATCATGGGCAAGAAGTTCGGCGACGCGAAGGATCCGCTGCTCATGTCCGTCCGCTCGGGCGCGCGCAAGTCCATGCCCGGCATGATGGACACGGTCCTGAACGTGGGCCTCACCAGCAAGACCATCCCCGGCCTCATCGCGAAGACGAACAACCCCCGCTTCGTCTACGACTCCTACCGCCGCCTGATCATGATGTACGCGGACGTGGTGATGGAGAAGGCCGCGGGCATCGAGCCGGCCGAGGGCAAGTCCGCCCGCCTGCTCATGGAGCACGCGATGGAGGAGATGAAGAAGGCGAAGGGCTACAAGGGCGACACCGACTTCACCGCCGACGACCTGAAGGAACTGTCCGAAAAGTTCAAGGTGATTGTGAAGAAGTCGCTGGGCAAGGAATTCCCCGACGACGCGCAGGCGCAGGTTTGGGGCGGCATCAAGGCCGTGTTCCAGTCCTGGAACGGCAAGCGCGCCATCTCCTACCGCCGCATCGAGCGCATCCCGGACGACTGGGGCACGGCGGTCAACGTGCAGGCGATGGTCTTCGGAAACACCGGCGACAACTCCGCCACGGGCGTGGCCTTCACCCGCAACGCCGCCACCGGCGAGAACCTGTTCTACGGCGAATGGCTCGTGAACGCGCAGGGCGAGGACGTGGTGGCGGGCATCCGCACCCCCAGCCCGATCAACATCGCCACCAAGGGCGAGCAGAGCGCGCACCTGCAGAGCCTTGAGGAGGCCAACATCAAGCTGTACAAGCAGCTCGACGGCATCCGCACCAAGCTCGAGAAGCACTACAAGGACATGATGGACATCGAGTTCACCATCGAGGAAGGCAAGCTGTGGATGCTCCAGTGCCGCGTGGGCAAGCGCACCGGCATGGCCGCGGTCCGCATGGCCGTCGAGATGGCCGAGGAAAAGCTGATCAACCGCGAGACCGCCCTCATGCGCGTCGCCCCGGCGCAGCTTGACGAGCTGCTGCACCCGATGCTTGATCCCAAATCCGAGAAGTCCGCGACCGTGCTGGCCAAGGGTCTTCCCGCCGGCCCCGGCGGCGGCGTCGGCCAGGCCGTGTTCACCGCCGACGACGCGGCGGAGTGGGCCAAGAAGGGCAAGAAGGTCATTCTTGTCCGCAACGAGACCTCGCCCGAGGACGTGCACGGCATGCACGTCGCCGAGGCCATCCTCACCGCGAAGGGCGGCATGACCTCCCACGCGGCCCTCGTGGCCCGCGGCTGGGGCAAGTGCTGCATCGTCGGCTGCGCCGCGCTGCACATTGACGTCGAAAAGAAGCAGGTCACCGTCGGCGACAAGGTTGTCAAGGAAGGCGAGTGGATTTCGATGAACGGCTCCAGCGGCAAGGTCTTCCTGGGCCAGGTCAGCGTGCTGCCGGCCGACCCGGACAGCAACCCCTGGTACTCCAAGATCATGAAGTGGGCCGACAGCACCCGCCAGATCAACGTGCGCACCAACGCCGACAGCCCGGCGGACGCGCAGCAGGCGGTCGCCTTCGGCGCCGAGGGCATCGGCCTGTGCCGCACCGAGCACATGTTCTTCGAGCCCAAGCGCATCATCCACATGCGCGAGATGATCCTCGCCGACAGCGAGAAGGCCCGCCGCGACGCGGTCATGAAGCTCCTCAAGTTCCAGGAGGAGGACTTCTACGGCCTGTTCAAGGCCATGGCCGGCCGTCCGGTGACCATCCGCCTGCTTGATCCCCCGCTCCACGAGTTCGTGGGCGGGCTGACCGACGGGCAGATCGCGGAACTCAGCAAGAAGACCGGCGTGTCCGTGGACCGCGTCAACGCCCGCATCAAGCAGCTCCACGAGCTGAACCCGATGCTCGGCCACCGCGGCTGCCGCCTTGGCATCGCCTATCCGGAGATCACCGAGATGCAGGCGCGCGCCATCTTCCAGGCCGCCGCGCGCATCCTGAAGGAAAAGGGCAAGGTCCACCCCGAGGTGATGGTTCCCCTCATCGGCACCAAGGCCGAGATGGACAACCAGGCCGCGCTGATCAATTCCATCGCCGCCGATGTCCAGAAGGAACAGAAGGTCAAGATCGCCTACATGGTCGGCACGATGATTGAAATCCCCCGCGCCGCCCTCACCGCCGACAAGGTTGCCGAGACGGCCGAGTTCTTCAGCTTCGGCACGAACGACCTCACCCAGATGACCTTCGGCTACAGCCGCGACGACGTGGGCGGCTTCCTGCCGTACTACATCGACAAGAAAATCCTGCCCGAGGATCCCTTCCAGGTGCTCGATCAGGAGGGCGTCGGCCAGCTGGTGCAGTGCGCCGTCGAGCGCGGCCGTTCCACCCGCCCCGAGCTCAAGTGCGGCATCTGCGGCGAGCACGGCGGCGAGCCCGAGTCGGTGAAGTTCTGCCACCGCGTCGGCCTCAACTACGTGTCCTGCAGCCCCTTCCGCGTGCCCATCGCCCGCTTTGCGGCGGCGCAGGCCGCGCTTCAGTGGCCCCGCAAGGCCGCCAAGCCCGGCAAGTCCGTGAAGGCCGGCAAGGACTGCAAGTCCGGCAAGTGCTGCAAGAAGGGCGGCAAGAAGTAAGCGCGCCCCATTCCCGCTGATTCGCCGGGCGCGCGGACCGAAAGGCCGCGCGCCCGGCTTGTTTTTGACGGGCACCCCGCGGATTGGCGATGATGGCGGTGACAAGGAAAAAGCGGCATGACCAAACAGCGGCTTCAGATGGACGGCATCATCACGGTGCTGAACACCCCCTTCACCAACGCCGGGACGATAGATCTTCCGGGCCTGGGGAAGAATGCCGCCCTTGCGATGGATGCGGGGGTGGCGGGCTTTCTGGTGCCCGCGCTGGCTTCGGAGGTGGGCAAACTCACGGAGGACGAGCGGGATTCGCTTGTCGCGGAGGTGGTGCGGCGCGCGGCGGGGAGGGTGCCCGTCATCGGCGGCGCCACGGCCCCGACGAGGGAGGCGCGCTGTGCCGCAACACGCCGTCTCACCACATTGGGGTGCGCGGGGATACTGGTCAGCATTCCCTTTGAGTCGGAGGAACAATACGCGGAGGAGGTGCGCGCCGTGGCGGACATGGGACCCCATTTTCTGATGTTGCAGGACTGGGATCCCTCCGGCCACGGTCTGCCGCTGGAATTGATATCGCGGCTTTTTCGAGAAGTGGACTGTTTCCGTTGCCTCAAGATTGAGGTGGTGCCCGCCGGGGTGAAATACTCCGCCGTGCTGGAGGCCACGGACGGCGCGCTCCATGTGTCCGGCGGCTGGGCGGTCACCCAGATGATCGAGGCGCTGGATCGGGGCGTGCATGCCATCATGCCCACGGGCATGCATTCGGTGTACACCCGCATCTTTGCCCTGCACCGCGCCGGACGCCGCAAAGAGGCGCGGGAACTGTTCCACAGGCTGCTGCCCGTGCTGGCCTTTTCCAACCAGCACCTGGATATTTCGATCCACTTCTTCAAGCGCCTGCTGCATCGTCAGGGCGTGTGTGCCACGCCGATGGTGCGCCCGCCCATTCTGCCCTTTGACGCGGCCCATGAGCGTGTCGCGGACGAATTAATCAAACATGCCCTCGCCCTGATGGCGGAGTGTGATGCCGCAGAAGAGGCGCGTGGAAGGGTAAATTGAACCGGCCGGCAAAAACATGACGGGTTTTTCTTGAATTTTTGCCTGTGAAGCGGGTACACTTCCTTCAACAAACGGAGTTTGTGTTTCGTGAACCGTGACGCCAACATGACCATCAATCTGCTGAATGCGCCCGCCGGTGTGGGTGTAGCGGTGGTGGTACGCCTTCTGGGCGTTGGCGTCGCGCCGTAAGCGGAACACAGCAGGAGCAGCAACAGTAATCCTCCAGCCCCCGCCGGTGCGCAGCCGGCGGGGGTTGATGTTTTCCACCGTCGTGCCGCGCAGTCAAAGGGGCCCGGAGCAACCCGAAAAGGAGCAACGGGAAATGAACGGGCACACGGGAGCGGATATCATCGTCCGCCTGCTTGAACGCCAGGGGGTCCGCATTGTGACGGGCATACCGGGGGGGATGAACCTGCCGCTGTATGACGCGCTGGCGCGGGCGGGCACCATCCGCCACATTCTGGCGCGGCATGAGCAGGCGGCGGGCTTCATCGCGCAGGGCATGGCCCGGGTCACGGGGAAACCGGGCGTCTGCCTGGCCACCTCCGGGCCGGGCGCCACCAACATTCTCACCGCCATCGCCGATGCAAAACTGGATTCTGTGCCGCTGGTGTGCATCACCGGACAGGTGCCCCTGGCGCTCATTGGCACGGACGCCTTCCAGGAGGTGGACACCTACGGGATGAGCATCCCCGTCACCAAGCATAACTTTCTGGTCCGTTCGGCGGAGGAACTGCCGCGGGTCATCCCCGAGGCCTTCCGCATGGCCCAGTCGGGCCGTCCGGGGCCGGTGCTGGTGGATGTGCCGAAGGATGTCCAGCAGCAGCGGATTACGGTGGATGTCTGGCCGGAGCCGGGCGCGGCGGATTCCGCACCCCCGTGCGATGCGCGGGCGCTGGAGCGCGCGGCGGGGATGATCAACGGCGCGGAGCGGCCCATGCTTTACCTCGGCGGCGGCGCGGTGATTTCCGGCGCGGCGGAGGCCGCCCGGCGGTTGGCGGAAAAGGCGGGCATACCCGCGGTCATGACCCTGATGGGGTTGGGCATCCTGCCCCAGGACCATCCCCTGGCCATGGGCATGCTCGGCATGCACGCCGCCCGCTGCACCAACTACGCGCTGGAGGAGTGCGATCTGCTTATCGCCGCCGGGGTGCGTTTTGACGACCGGGCCACGGGAAAGATTGCCTATTTCTGCCCCAACGCAAAGGTTGTCCACATTGACATAGATCCGAGCGAACTGGACAAAATCCGCACCGCGCACGAGGCTGTCACCGGCGACATCCGCGAGGCGTTTGAGGCATTGCTGCCCCTGGTGCAGGGCAATTCCCGCAGCGCCTGGCTTGACCGGATCAGCACGCTGCGCCGGGAGCATCCCCTTGAGACACCGGGTGATGATGATCCCCGCACACCCTACGGGCTGGTGCAAGCCGCGGCGCGGCTGGCGGGGCCGGAGGCTGTCGTCTGCACCGACGTGGGCCAGCACCAGATGTGGACCGCGCAGGCGCACCCGCACCTGGCCCCGCGCCGCTGGCTGACCTCGGGAGGGCTGGGCACCATGGGCTTCGGCCTGCCCGCCGCCATCGGGGCCGCGCTGGCCGCGCCGGAACGCACGGTGGTTTGCTTCAGCGGCGACGGCAGCCTGCTCATGAACATTCAGGAACTGGCCACGGCGGCGGAGGAGCGGCTGAACGTGAAGGTGGTCCTTTTCAACAACAATTCGCTGGGGCTGGTCCACCAGCAGCAGGACCTGTTTTTCGGAGGCCGCCTTTACGCGTCGGACTTTCGCGCCCGCGTGGACTTCTGCCGCGTCGCCGAAGGTTTCGGCATCCCCGTGTTTGACCTTGCCGGCGCGGAGGAGCCGGAGAGGACGATGGCCGCCGCCTTTGCCGAACCCGGCCCGTGCCTGATCCACGCGCCCATTGACGTGAACGAGAAGGTTTATCCCATGGTGCCCCCGGGCGCCGCCAACCGTGAAATGATAGGAGGAGAACGCCGTGCAAGCCATGCCTGAAACCAAACCCCCATCCGCCCCGGCGGGGCACAGGACCGTTCTGGAGGTGACCGTCAACAACCACCCCGGCGTGATGTCCCATGTGTGCGGGTTGTTCGCCCGGCGCGCCTACAACCTGGAGGGCATCCTTTGCATGCCCATTGAGGACGGGAGCGTCAGCCGCATGTGGCTGCTGGTGGACGAGGAGCACCGCCTGGAACAGGTGGTGCGCCAGTTGATGAAACTGGCCGATGTGATCCGGGTGGAGCGCCATGCGGCGGGCCATGAGGTGTTTGTGCGGCTGGAGCGGTTCTTCCAGGGTGGCGGCAACGAAACGGCGGCCGGTGTCCAATAGAACTTATGGGACCCATGGGACCTGTGACGGCATGTTGCCTGCCGGTTTCCGGCGCGCATTTGCCCCAGTCCCATGGGTCCCATTCGTCCCGGGATCAACACTGTCTCACTTGCCGCCCAGCACCTCCAGTGCCTCCGCCACTTTGCGGCGGTGCGCCTCGATGGGCGCCGGGTCTTTGGTGAATTCGGTCATTGATTCGGAAATATCCGGCGGCACGTTCAGCAATTCCCCGAGGGAGGCGCGTTGCGCCGCGTCAAGGGCCGCGCCTTTTTCCGCCAACGCCTTGCGCAGCATGGTCATGTACTCATAATCCTCGATGCCGTCGCGGAGCATCTCAATGCGGATGCAGTCCACGGGCGTGTCAAAAACCGGCGCGGCTGGGTTGCCGGCCGCCGCCGGTTCCGGCGGATACAGGAATCGGCCGTCACCGTTGCCCCAGGGACGGTGTGTACCCGGTTCTCCGCCGTAGCCGGACTCCCATCCCATGGGATCCTCATAGGGATTTTGCAGGGGGCCGGGTTCGGGATTTGCGAGGGGGGAGGACCAGTAAACCGTTTCCCATATCAGGATGCCCTCCACGCCGCGCTGCCAGGACTGCCACAGCCACACCCGCAGTTCCGTGCCGGGATGGTCAATAAACAGCGTGGCATAGGGGGCCTTGGGGCCGGTGCACACATACCACCAGATTTTGTCGCCCTGTTTCTGCCGTTCCCGGGTCTCTTCCGGTTTCACGGCGGGGGAGAGGGGGCACCAGATGTTCGGACCGCCGATGAGCTCCGGCTGGATTTCCTCGGTGAGCATCCGGGGGATGCCGGGGGCGGCGGTCTTGATCCGGTTGAAGCCGTTCATGACAAAGGCGTAGTCCTTCGGGTCCGGCTCGTCAAACCAGTAAACATAACCGTCGTTGAGCCAGCCCTTTTCACGGAGATGCGTCTCCACGGCAACACAGTACTCCCTGAAGAGCGCCTGATACACCGGGGAATCCTCTTTGAAACCGAGCAGGCTTGGTTCGGTCCGGGAGTAGAAGGTGCCGCCGCCCATCCCCTGCATGGGAATGCTGAAACTGTTGATGTGGTATTCGTCATAGGCCCGCTGCATGGCCGAGTCCCAGCGCGACCAGTCAATTTGCACCTTGAGCGCGGCGGGATCCGGCGTGTCACCGGGTTTCACCTCCGGCCAGACCACCACAAAGGGGTCCAGCGGCACGGCGTTGTAGGGGGTGATGTGGTGGTCCGTGAGCGCCTTCAGATACAGGTCCAGCACGCGACGCTTGTCCTCTTCGGACTTCACCCCATGGTATTGCCAAGGCCGGTCCACCCCGAAGCCGAAGGCGGAGGTGCAGGTCATCCGGTCAGGCAGGGAAAAATTGAAAACCCGCACCTCGAAGGGCACCGATTTGGAATAACCGTCCCCGGCAAGATTCAGTGTGCCCTTGTAGAGGCCCGGTGCGGTGTCCGGCCCTGTTTTTACCCGCACCCAGAAGGGCTGGTTTTCGCCCGCCGCCAGGGTCAGCGGTGCGGAAAGGGGGGGGAGGGGATCCGGCCAGGGCGCGGCCACGCCGGTGTTGTCCGTCGGCAGGGTTACGGGCACATAACCCACCCGCAGGAATTCCACCCGGGTCGGCGACAGGAGGGCTCCGTCCTCGGTTTTCAGGCCCTCGGTGGCGATTTGAAATCCCGTTATTTCACGGTCGGGACGCACCACGAGCTGGGCCGCCTCGGCCTCGTTTTTCGCCAGTTCAATGCGCAGCGCGTTGCCTTTTGTCTTGGGAAGTTCCCTGTTTTTTGGGATCTTCCAGCCCGAAGAGGCCCACCAGACACCGGATGCGTCCAATAGTTCCCCGTAACTGTTGTTGAAGTATTCGGGAACATTCAGCAGCATGGAAAGGGACGCCTCCTTGCTTTCCAGGGTCAGGTCGTGTTTTCCCGCGTTTCCGGGGCAGGCCAGCGGTTGGCCCAGTTTTCCGCTGGAGAATTCTTTGCCCTTGTCAAGCAGACGCACGTTGCCCTTGAGGGGTTTTCCGTCTTTGATGAGGTTCAGGGTCAGCCCCTCTTTGGTGCGCGAGGGATCGAAAAGGGCGGGGCACGTGATTACCGGCTCCACCCCCGGCTCGACGCGGTCAAGCTCGAAGTAGAAAGTGTCGCCCGCCGCGTCCATGGGCGCGCCTTCCAGTTCCGCCTCCAACCGGTAGCCGTGCATTGTCACATTGCCGCCACCTTCCACGGAGGCGCTGAGACGCACCCGCAGGCTGTCCGCGGGAAAAAGGGTATCCGGAAGGACCACGGCGATCTTTTCGCCTTCCGCCGCGGCGCCGAGGGGCGTCCACCCGCCTCCATCTTTGGAGGCTTCCACCGTGAAGGTTCCGGCGCCGTAGTGCTTGGTCCACAGATAGAGCCGTGCCGACTTGATCGGATGTTCCGCGATGGCATGCTCAAAGACCAAATGCGAGCCGTTGCCGAACATGCAGCGGGTGCTGTTGAAGTTGCAGGTGATTTCCCGGAGCGGGCGGAAATGGTTGGTGTTGCGCTCGGCCATGGGCGGCGCGAAATTGTAGCGGTTGCCGATGATGCGCTCGCCCGCGCCCAGCTCCACCGCGCCGAAACGGCGGTGCACCGGAACCGCCCGGACAAGCCGCACCGCGTCGAAACCGATGCGCGACTTCGATTCCCACTGGCCGAAGCGAAGCTGCTGCTCCCCGCCGGAGGAGGGCGTCACAAAGACATGCCGGAAGGCCTGCCATTTCTCCGGAAGATTGTCCAGGTCCACGTTGAACAGGGTGGTGCCCGTCATGGCGCATCCGCCCGGCTCCACCGTGTCCCGCCGCGCGAAGAAGTGAAGGACATGCACGGTTCCCGGCGGCAACGCCACGGGGGAGGAAATCCACTGGCTGCCGCTTTCCTTCGCGCCGTCGCCCTTAACCCAGAGATACTTGGAGCCGTTGCGGGGCCGCGTCTCCGCCGTGCCCCCCTCCCCGCCGGAAAGGGTCCACCCGTCGGGCGTGCCGGCAGCCTCCTCCTCAAAGGACGGGTTCGGCAGATTTACCGGCTGCGCCGGAGCGGAAAGCGGAAGTAGAAGCATGACGGCGGGTATGAGAAGGCATGGCAGCTTCATGGTGTGGCCCTTGTTCTGGTTGCAATGCGGACAATCCATGATAGAGCACGGGGCCCGACGGTTCCAACGGAGAAAATGCCATGGGTGTGATTCTGGAATACACGGCCCCGGCTCCGGTGTCCATTTAGTAGAGGTTGAAAACATGAGCATGCAAAAACTGGCCGTGCTGCTGGTCATGGTGGCCTGCTGGGCAGGCTGCGGCCGCGCCGAGGAGACACAAATGAACCCCCTTACCCCGGAGGAGGAGCGGATCATCGTGCACAAGGGCACGGAACGCCCCTTTACAGGCAAGTTTTACAAGCACCATGAAACTGGAACCTATGTGTGCCGCCGGTGCAACGCGCCGTTGTACCAGTCGAAGGACAAGTTTGAGTCCGGCTGCGGCTGGCCGAGTTTTGACGACGAACTGCCCGGTGCGGTGCGCCGCCAGCCGGACGCGGACGGCATGCGCACGGAAATCCTTTGCGCCAAGTGCGGCGGCCACTTGGGACATGTGTTTTTCGGGGAAATGCTCACGCCCAAAAACACCCGGCACTGCGTCAACTCTGTTTCCCTGGACTTTGTCCCCGCCGCCGCAACGGCCCTGGCGGCGGAGCCTGCCCCCGCAACGCCCGAAAGGGCCATTTTTGCCGGGGGATGTTTCTGGGGGGTGGAGTATCACTTCCAAAAAGCCAAAGGCGTGCTGGCCACCCGCGTGGGTTACACCGGCGGCCATTTGCAGAATCCGTCCTACAAGGACGTGTGTTATACCGACACGGGCCACGCCGAGGCGATTGAAGTGACCTTTGACCCCACCCAGACCACTTTTGAGGAAATGGCCAAACTCTTCTTTGAGATTCACGACCCCACCCAGGTGAACCGGCAGGGCCCTGATGTGGGCGCCCAGTACCGTTCTGCGGTGTTTTACCTGGGCGACGCGCAGAAGGCAACCACGGAAAAGCTCATTGACATACTGCGTGGAAAAGGAATGAAGGTCGCCACGCAGGTGCTCCCGGCGGGAATCTTCTGGCCCGCCGAGGACTACCACCAGCAGTACTACGAAAAGAAGGGCAGCCAGCCCTACTGCCACGCATACACCAAGCGGTTTTAAACGCTTCAAAAGCAATATCTTGGGATGGAAGAACCCCTACGGGTCTTTATGGCATGGCGGAGTAAACGGCATTGGTGAGATAATCACTAACAGTAAGGCTCTTGAAATGTGCCGTCGAAAAAAAACGTCATTCTGCTCATTGACATGCTGTCATATTGACGTTATAATGTGATTGATTATGACAGACTATTTGTCCCGGGAAATAGCCCCAAGGCTGGCGCGGGCGATGCAAACAATGCCGGTGGTTGTGTTGTCCGGATTGCGGCAGGCGGGGAAGAGCACGCTTCTCCAGCGCGAGAAATCAATTGCGGCGGAGAGGTCCTACCGCACGTTGGATGATTTTGCGGTATTGGCCGCCGCCCGAACGAATCCGGAGTCGCTTCTGGAAGACACCGTCACGCTTGACGAGGTGCAGCGGTGCCCCGAACTGCTTTTG
>JBHEKP010000379.1:0-6977 GCA_041859375.1 Candidatus Hydrogenedentales bacterium
ATGATGTAGTCGAAGCGCACAAAGTCGTCCGCGGCCACCTTGCGGGAGCGTAGGCCGCTGATGTCCAGCCCGCGCCGCTTCGCCTCCGCCTGGGCGCGCGTGTCCGGCGGCACGCCGATGTGCCATCCGCTGGTGCCCGCAGAGTCAATCTCGATGCGGCCGCCCAGCCCGCGCCGCTCCACCAGCCCGCGGAACACGCCCTCGGCGGTGGGGCTGCGGCAGATGTTGCCCAGGCAGACAAAAAGCACCTTCGTCATGGGGTCGGTTCCTTCTGCGGTTCAAACCGGTCCGTGCGCCCCCGGCGCGGGGCCGGGGGCGCACATGATACCACCGGCGGGGCCGCCGTGTCGCCGCGCGGGCCTCAGGTTCCGGCGAGCTCGTCCAGGTCTATGGCGGCGGCGCGGGCGGCCGCCTTTTCCTCCACCAGCGCGGTGCGGCATTCCAGCGCGTCCGCGCGGGCGGCAAGCACCTCGAACATGGTGCCCGAGCCAAGCTCAAGGGCTTTGCGGGCCACCTCCCCGACCCCGTCGAGACGGGGAAGGGCGTTCTTCTCCAGTTTTTCCACCGCCGCCAGGGAGGCAATGAGCATGGCGTGCAGCGACGCGGCGCGGGCCCTCTCGTCGCGGCGGGCCGCGTTGGACTCCGCCTCCGTCCTGCGCGCCGCGGCGCGGGCGGCGGCAACGGCGCCCTGGTTCCGGTTGAAGAGCGGTATCTCAAGGCCCACGCCCACGTCGAGCGCGCTTTCGTCCGTCGCGTTGAACCGGCGCAGCCCCGCCCGCAGTTCCGGATTGGGCAGGGCCTCCCTGGCCGCCCTGCGGCCCTCCAGCTCCGCCTGGCGCAGCCGCGCGCCCCGCGCCAGTTCGCCGGGCCGCGTTCCGAGCCGCGCCAGCAGTTCTTCCCGCGGCGGCGGCGCGGGGGGGGCGAGCTCCCCGGCACAGCGGCCGAAGGAGGGCGCGCCGGCCCCGGCCATGGCGGCGAGCGATTCCCGGGCCGCGGCAAGCGCGCCCCGCGCCAGTTCCAGCCGCGCCTCCGCCAGCTCCAAACCGGACGCGGCGCGGAGCCGCTCCACCTCGGGCAGATCCCCCCGGGCCACCCGGCCCTCCGCCAGCGCGGCCAGCTCCGCCGCGCCGGCCCGGGACTCCTCCGCGAGGGCCAGCAGCTCCTGGGCGCGCACCACGGCGAAGAAGGCGCGGGCCGTGCCGGCGCGCAGGCGCGCACGGGCGGCGTCGGCCTCGTGGCCCGCCGCCTCCACACCGCTTTGCGCGGCCCGCCGCGCCGCCGTCCGCGCCCCCGACAGGGGCACGGTCTGGGACAGGGACAGCAGCGTCTGGTCGTCGCCGCCGCCGGCGCCCTCCACGCCAAGCTCCACGGCGGGGTTGGGCGGGAGGCCCGCCTGGACGGCCATGCCGCGCGCCTCCTCCACCGCCAGCCCCGCGGCGGCGGCGGCGGGATGCCCGGCGGCCACCATGCGGAACGCGTCCTCCAGGGACAGCTCGGGCCCGTCCATGGCGGCGGCGGGCAGGGCCGCCGCCATGCACAACAGAATGAACAGGGGTTTCATGGTTAGACTCCCTCGGCGGCGCGGCGCGCGGGACGCCCAAATCGGGCGTAAAGCGCGGGCGCGACGGCCAGGTTGAGCAGGGTTGCGGAAAACAGGCCGGAGAGGATGACCACGGCCATGGGCGTTTGCAGCTCGTTGCCGGGCAGGTCGCCGTGCAGGGCGAGGGGCACCAGCGCGAGGCCGGTGGACAGGGCGGTCATGAGGATGGGCACCACCCGCTCCCCGGCGCCGCGCAGCACGGCCTCCCGGAAGTCGGCCACGCCCTCCTCCTCCTGGAGGTGGCGTATGTGCCGGATCAGCATGATCCCGTTGCGCGCCGCCACGCCAAAGACGCTGATGAACCCGATGATGGAGGCCAGCGAGAGCACGCCGCCGGTGGCGTACACCCCCGCCACGCCGCCCACGACCGCCAGGGGCAGGCCGAGCAGCACGAAGAGGGCGTCGCGCACCGAGCGGAACGCCGCGCACAACAGCAGGAACACGCCCGCCAGCGTGGCCGCGCCCGCGAGCAGCAGCATGCGCGAGGCCCGCGCCGCGCTTTCAAACTGGCCGCCGTAGGACACGGTGTAGCCCGGCGCCCCGGCAAGGAGCGGGTCCACCCTTTCCCGTATCTCCGCGGCGAGGGAGGCCACGTCGCGCCCCGCCGTGTTGCAGGTGATGAATATCTTTCGCTGCACCTGGTCGCGGGTGATGATGTTCGGGCCGGTGGCGCGCACGATGTCCGCCACGTCCCCCAGGGGCACCGTGGCGCCCCCGGACGAGCGCAGCGGCAGCGCCGCCAGCGCCGCGGGATCCCGCGCGGCGGGCGTGTCCAGGCGCACCGCGAGCCCGTAGGTGTTGGCGCCCTCGTGCACCCGGGACACCTCCGCGCCGTGGACGGCCGCGCGCAGCGCCGTCTCCGCCTCGGAAAAGGCGACCCCGTTCCGGGCCAGCGCGTCGCGCCGGAATTTCACCTCCACCAGCGGCACGTCCGCCTGGGGCTCCACGGCCAAATCCGCCACGCCCGGCACCGCCTCCATGGCGGCGCGGGCGCGACTGGCGAGGTTCCGCAGGGTGTGCAAATCGGGGCCGCTGATCTTCACCGCGATGGCGGCGCGCGCCCCGGAGAGGATGTGGTCGATGCGGTGGCTGATGGGGCCGCCCATGCCGAAAACCGCGCCGGGGATTTTGGACAGATCCCGCCGCAGCGAGGAAAGCAGCGCCTCCTTTCCCATGCCCTCCGGCAGCACGAAGGTGGCCTCGAATTCGGAGCCCTCCACGCCCTGGGCGTGCTCGTCCAGCTCGCCCCGCCCCGTCTTGCGCGCCACGGACACGACGCCCGGCTGCGCCAGCAGCGTCTTTTCCGCCAGCAGCGCCAGCCGCGAGGACTCCTCCAGCGAGGTGCCGGGCAGGGTGCTCATCACCACGTTGAGCGCGCCCTCGTTGAATTCGGGCAGGAAGGAGCGGCCCATCAGGGGCAGCAGGGCGCAGGCCCCCGCCGTGAGAAGCGCCGCGGGCGCGCACACCAGCCAGGGCCGGTTCATGGTGGGCCGCAGCAGGGCGGTGTAGCCGCGCCGCACCCATCCGGCGAGGCGCGGCTCGCGCCCCTCCCGCGCGGAGCGCGCGCCCGGCAGCAGCCAGGCCGAAAGGGCGGGCGTGAGCACGATGGCCACGGCCAGCGACGCGAAGACCGACACGATGTAGGCGGTGCTGAGGGGGCGCAGCAGCCGCCCCTCCACGCCCGAGAGGGTGTACACCGGCAGGAACACCACGGCGATGATGCAGGTGGCGAAGACAATCGGCGCGCGCACCTCGGCGCTGGCCAGGTAGACCACCCGCAGCGCGGAAAGCCGCTCCGCCGGGGGGCGCGCCCCGTTTTCGCGCAGGCGGCGCACGATGTTCTCCACGTCAATGACCGCGTCGTCCACCAGCGAGCCCACCGCCACGGCCAGGCCGCCCAGGGTCATCGTGTTGAGCGTGCCCCCGGTCCGGTGGATGACCAGCACGGCGGCGATCATTGACAGGGGCAGCGCCACCAGCGTGACCAGCAGCGCGCGCGCGTTCGCCAGAAACGCCACCATGATCAGCGCCACCAGCAGGCTGCCGTCGCGCAGGGCCACGGCCACGTTGCGCACGGCGGTGCGGATGAAGTCGGCCTGGCGGAACAGGCTCGTGTCCAGGATCATCCCCTCCGGCAGGCGGGCCGACTCCTCCGCCAGGACAACACGGAGCAGCCCGTCCAGCGCAAGGGTGTTCGCGTCGGGCTGGCGCTGTATGTACATCAGGACGGCGGGCCGGCCGTTCGCCGAGCCGTCGCCGCGCACCGGCTCCGCGCCCTCGCGCACCTCCGCCACGTCGCCCACGCGCACCGGCACGCCGCCGCGCACGCCCGCCACCACCCCGGCGATGTCTTCCACGCCCCGCACCCGGCCCAGGCCGGTGACCTGGTATTCCACCCCGCCGCCGGGAATCACCCCCGCCGCGGCGTTGCGGTTTTCCGAGCGCAGCGCCTCCGCCACCTCGCCCAGGGTCATGTCCAGCGCGGCGAGCCGCGCCGGATCCACCACCGCCTGGAACTGGCGCACGTCGCCGCCGACCACGCCCACCTGCGCCACGCCGGGCACCGCCTGCAGGCGGCGGCGCAGCACCGTGTCCGCGTGGTCCCGCAGCGCCGCGCGGCTGTGCGTTTCAGACTGGAGCGCCACGAGCTGTATCTCGCCCATGATTGAGGAGGGCGGCGCCAGCACGGGGCGCGACACCTCCGGGGGGAGGTCCGCCGCCGCAGCGGCCACACGCTCGGCCACCACCTGGCGCGCCTCGTTCATGCCGGCGCCCCAGTCGAATTCGGCCCATACCACGGAAAATCCGGGCATGCTCGCCGAGCGCACCCGGCGCACGCCCGGCGCGCCGTTCAACGCGGTCTCCAGCGGAAAGGTTGCGAGATTCTCCACCTCCGCCGGAACCATGCCCGCCGCCTCGGTGAGCACCACCACCGTGGGCGCGGTGAGATCGGGAAACACGTCCACCGGCACCGTGGTGCACACATAACCGCCCGCGCAGGCGAAGGCGAGCGCGGCCAGGGTGACCATGAGCCGGTTGTCAATGGAAAACTGGATGATTTTGTCCATCATGGCGCGGCCCCCCTAGTGCACGTGCGCGGACGCGATGCCCGCGCCCGCCGCCGCCGCGAGGCGCACGGCGTACGCGCCCGAGGAAACCACCCGCGCGCCCGCGGACACGCCCGAAAGCACCCGCACCCGCGCCCCGTCGCCCGCGCCAAGGCGCACGGCGCGGCGCGCGAAGGACTCGCCGGAGACCATCTCGTACACCACCGGCTGCCCGTCCACGTCAACCACCGCCGACAGGGGGACGCAGGGCCCCTCCTCCTCCGCCGCGCCGTCCAGGCGCACCGTGAGCGGCATGCCGAGGCGAAGCAGGCCCGCCGCGTTTTCCGCGTCGAAGCGGATGCGCGCGCTGTTGCCGCCGGACTGAAGCTCGGGCACTATCCACGACGCGCCAAGGGGAAGGGATGCGCCGCCGGGCAGTTCGGCCCGCGCCGAGGGCGGCGACGCCAGCCGCGGCAGCAGTGAAACCGGCGCGAGCGCCTCCACCACCACCCTGTCCGTGTTCACCACGACATAGAGGGGATCGCCCGCCTCCACCCGGACGCCCGACGCCGCCGTGCTTTCCGTGACGCGGCCCGCGATGGGGGCGCGGACCTCCGCAACCCCCGGCCCGCCCGCGCCGGGAAGTCCGGCAAGGCTTTCCAGCGCGGCCCGCGCCGCCTGTTCCGCCTGCTCAAAGGCCCGAAGCTGCGCCCGGGCCGAGGCCAGCTCCGCCTCCGCCTCCTCCACGCCGCGCCGCGAACCCGCCTTGATTTCCAGCAGTTCCCGGGCGCGCGCCAGCCCGAGCTCGCCCCGCCGCACCAGGGCGCGCGCGCTTTCCGCGCCGCCCGCCGCCTCCGCCATGCGCACGCGCAGCTCCGCGCCCGCGCTTTTCGCCTGCTGCAGGTTGGCGTCCAGCGCGATGCCCTCGGCGCTCAGCGCCACCGGCGTCACCCGCGCCAGCACGACGCCCGCCCCGACCCGGTCGCCGGGCACGGGCAGCGCGCCGCCCTCCGGCGGCGAAACCAGCCCGCCCAGCGGCGCGGCGGCCACCCCGCGCGTTTCCGGCGTGGGCACCACCGTCGCGGGGACGGGATGGGTTTCGGTGAGCGCCGCCGCAACCACCGGCACGGTGACCAGCGGCACCACCCACTGCTGCTCCTTCAAAAAGGTGATTTCCCCGGCATCATGCCCCCCGTGCCCGTCATCATGGCCGTCATGGGACGCGGCATGGAGCGCCTCGTCGCCGGCCCACACCACAACGGGGGACATCACCACCGGCACGGGCAGTTCGCAGGACAGCGACCACTCCCCCGCCGAGGGAAATACCAGCGAAACCGCAAAAATACCGGGACGCTCCGGCGATTCCGCCACGGCCCGCACGGGTTCGGCGCCCTCCCTGGAAGCCGTCACCGCGAAGGGCCCCTCCGTCATGGGCAGGCCCGTGGCAATGTCCGTCACATGAAAGGAGAAACCGGACGCGCCCCCCGCCAGCGGCGGCTCGTACTCCACAAACAGCTCGTGGGTCTCCCCCCACAGGGTGGTTTTGACCACCCCGTGGCCGTCCTCGTCGTGCTCCTCATGTCCGGCATGGTCGTCATTAACGGCGACGCCGTGGCTGTGGCCGTGGGCGGAAGGGGATGGAACCGGTTTGCACCCCGCAGGCAGGGCCAAACAGGCGGACAGCAGAAGGCAGGGCGCAAGGATGCGCGCCAAGGGGGCGTGTTTCCCCGGGGAAAAGGAATATGACACGGGAAGTCTCCTCTTTATGGCTTGTTGAAAACCGCCGTTTGTCCGGCGCGGCGCACGGGCCGGCGCCGGAGAGGCGGTTCTCAGGCCAGAAGAGGAAGGGACACGGAGGGGACGATGCGGAATGGGGGGGCGGCGAAAGCCCCGGCGGGCCCGGAGTCGCACAAAGATGCCGGATTGGATGCGACGGCGGCGGGCGCAACCGCAGGGCAGGCATGGTTTTTGGCTGTTTTATGACCGCCGGGCAGGGCGCTCACCCTCGGGTGGTGGTGCGTTGTGTCGTGGCTGTGACTGTGGCCGTGGCAGTGGGTTTCCCCGGCGCATTCACAGGAATCGGCGCCTTCGGCGGCAAGAGCCGCCGCCGCGGGGGTCAGGCAGCCGGCGGCGCAGTCCGCATCCCCGTGGGTGTGGGTTTCGGCGGCGGCGGGACGGTTGTCATGAAGGCAGGGGGCCAGCAGCACCATCAGCGCCGCGGCCAGCACCATCCTGAAGCATGTCCCTGTCATTCCTAGCAACCCAAAGGCTCCCTTGTTTTCACCGCGGAAGCATATCCCATTCCACGGACGTGTTTCACACAACGGGGG
>JBHEKP010000357.1:0-17897 GCA_041859375.1 Candidatus Hydrogenedentales bacterium
GTGCACCTTTGCCTTCATGGCGCCCATGCTGGCCATGACCTTCAAGCTGGCCGCCACAAACCCGGTTTACGGGGCGGCGCTGCTGCTGGCCTACGGTGTGGGGCACTGCTCGGTGATAGTCGCCGCGGGCACGTCCACCGAGCTTGTCCAGCGTTTTCTCAACTGGAACGAGGGTTCGAAGGGCACCGTATGGGTGAGGCGTGTTTGCGGCGCGCTCGTGATTTTGGGCGGTCTTTGGATGATTTACACGGCGCCGTGACGCGCCTGCATTGAATAGGAATGAAATGGATCAACACGTGAAAATACTTTTCCTCTGCACCGGCAACTCCTGCCGCAGCCAGATGGCGGAGGGTTGGGCGCGCCATCTAAAGGGCGGTGACATTGATGCATGGTCCGCGGGCATCGAAACCCACGGGTTGAACCCGAACGCCGTGCGGGTGATGGCCGAGGCGGGGGTGGACATCTCCGGGCACACCTCGAAAAATGTCGCCGACCTGATGGACATTCCCTTTGACTATGTGGTCACCGTGTGCGGCCACGCCCATGAGACCTGTCCAATGTTCCCCGGCAAGGCCAGGGTGGTGCATGTTGGGTTTGATGATCCGCCCGCGCTGGCCAAACTGGCGGCGGGCGAAGGGGAAAAACTGGACTGTTACCGGCGGGTCCGGGATGAAATCCGCGCCTTTGTGGAAACCCTTCCCGAATCGCTGAACAAGCAAGGATACCCCATGGAAGATCAGTCAAAAGAGGCGTTGCGGAATGAAGTGCGCGATCGGTACGCGCAAATCGCCCGTTCGGATGGCGGGTGTTGTGGGGAGAAGAGCTCCTGTTGCGCCCCGGACAGCATGAACCGGCCTGAGTTGTCCGTCAACCTTGGTTATTCGGAGGAGGACTGCGCGGCGGTGCCCGAGGGGGCCAACATGGGACTGGGTTGCGGCAACCCGCGGGCGATTGCGGCGCTTCAGCCCGGCGAGACCGTGCTGGACCTGGGCAGCGGCGGCGGTTTCGACTGTTTTTTGGCGGCGAAACAAGTCGGTTCCTCCGGCAGGGTCATCGGTGTGGACATGACCCCCGACATGCTCGGCAAGGCGCGTGAAAACGCCCGCCGGGGCGGCTGGTCCAACGTGGAATTCCGCCTCGGAGAAATCGAGCATCTGCCCGTGGCGGACAATTCGGTGGATGTGATCATCTCCAACTGCGTCATCAACCTGTCCCCCGACAAGGAACAGGTCTTCCGCGAGACGTTCCGCGTGCTAAAACCGGGGGGCCGCCTCGCCATTGCGGACGTGGTGATGCTCCGGGAGCTTCCGGAGTCCCTGCGGGGCGGTTCGGCAACCTATTGCGGTTGCGTGTCCGGCGCGGTGTCCGTTCCCGAACTGGGGCGCATGCTGCGGGCTGCGGGATTCACCTCGGTTTCGGTGGAGGTGAAGGAGGAAAGCCGGGAATTCATCCAGGAATGGTTCCCCGGCAGCGGTGTGGAATCATTTGTGGCCTCTGCATATATTCAGGCAAAAAAGGAAGGATGCTCCTGCTGTGGATGACAACACCCGTTCCGCGAATGACCGTAAAATGACCAGCATCTTTGAGCGCTACCTCACCCTCTGGGTGGGCTTGTGCATTGTGGGCGGCATCGTGCTGGGCAAGGTGGCGCCCGGCCTGGCCAAAACGCTCGACGGCATGTCCCTGCATGTCAAGGGCGCGCCTGTGGTGTCCATCCCCATTGCGGTCTGCCTCTTCTTCATGATGTACCCCATCATGGTGAAAATTGACTTTGCTTCGGTGGTCAGGGCGGGTAAAAGCGGCAAACCCGTGTTTCTGACGCTTTTCGTCAACTGGTGCGTCAAGCCCTTCACCATGTACGGTATCTCGCTGCTTTTCCTGGGCGTGTTTTTCCGGGGATTCATCGGCGCGGACGCGGTGGATCTGGTGAAGATGCCCTTTGGCCTGGACCTTGCCGTCGGCGCGACGCACGGCGCGGGCACTGTGGTGCTGGTGGACGGGATGAAGATGCTCCAGATTCCGCTCTGGCGCAGTTATTTCGCCGGGTGCATTCTGCTGGGCATCGCCCCCTGCACGGCGATGGTGCTGGTGTGGGGATTTTTGGCGCGGGGCAACGACGGGCTGACACTGGTGATGGTGGCGGTCAACTCCCTGACCATGCTGGTGCTGTACGGCGTGCTGGGCGGATTCCTGCTGGGTGTGGGAAAACTGCCCGTGCCCTGGCAGGCACTCGCCCTTTCCATTGCGATCTATGTGGCCCTGCCGCTGGTTGCCGGATACCTTTCCCGCAGGTGGCTCATTGCCGCCAGGGGCGAGGCGTGGTTCCGTGAAAAATTCCTCCATGTGCTCACCCCGATAACGATTATTGCCCTGCTCACAACGCTGGTTCTGCTGTTCAGTTTCAAGGGCGGGGTCATACTGGCCAACCCATTGACCATCCTGTGGATTGCCATTCCGCTGTTCATCCAAACCATGCTCATTTTCTGGGTCGGCTACATGGCCGCACGCCTGCTCAAACTTTCCTATGCGGACGCGGCCCCCGCCGCGATGATCGGCGCTTCGAACCATTTCGAGGTGGCCATCGCCACTGCGGTCATGCTCTTCGGCCTGTCGAGCGGCGCGGCGCTGGCGACGGTGGTCGGCGTGCTCATCGAGGTGCCCGTGATGCTCTGGCTGGTTCGTATCTGCCTCAAGACGCGGAATTGGTTTGAGCCGGCGTGAACCCCGGCGGATGAGGTGGAATCTTCGCGGTCCGGGCGGGTAATGTATGGGTTCAACACTCAGGCCCGTTTCAAGGAGGATTCCGGTGATGAGAAGCCGCATGCCGCTGATGTCCCTTTTCCTGTGTCTTGCCGCCGCCGCCTTTGGCGAAAGCACGGTTACGGTGGAAACCCTGCGCTGTGAGTATCTGGCGGATCCCGTCGGCATTGACACGCAGCAGCCAAGGCTGTCATGGCAGCTGCGCTCCGGGGAGCGCGGCGCGGCGCAGACCGCCTATGAGATTCTGGTGGCGGGCGACGCGGCCACGCTCGAAAAGGGGGAGGGGGACCTGTGGTCCACAGGCAGGGTGGAGACCGGCCAGTCCCAGCAGATTGTCTACGGCGGCAAACCCCTTGCCACCGGGCGGCAGTGCCTCTGGAAGGTGCGCGTGTGGGATCAGAACGGCGAAGTTTCCGGCTGGAGCGCGCCGGCCTCCTGGACCATGGGCGTGGCGCGGATGGAGGAGTGGCAGGGGAAATGGATCGGTCCGGACTGGATGAAGGACAACGCGGGCGCGCTGCCCCTGTTCCGCAAGGAGATTGATCTGCCGGAGTCGCCCGGACGGGTGCTGGCCCATGTGTGCGCACTGGGCTACTACGAGCTTTTTGTGAACGGTGAGAAGGCGGGCGACGCCGTGATTGCCCCGGCGGTGACGGACTACGGGAAGCGCGGCCTGGCCATGACCCATGACATCACCGGGATGCTCAAGCCCGGCAAAAACTGT
Source organism: Candidatus Hydrogenedentales bacterium (assembly GCA_041859375.1). GTDB lineage: Bacteria > Hydrogenedentota > Hydrogenedentia > Hydrogenedentales > CAITNO01 > JBHEKP01. The sequence continues at coordinate 3,485 of JBHEKP010000357.1, forward strand.
GTCGCCCTGTGGCTGGGCCGGGGCTGGGCCATGGGCGCGCTGGTGAAGGCCAGCCAGGACGGGCCGCTGGTGAGGGCGCAGATTGAAGGCGTCAACGGTGAGGCGCGGATGCTGCTGGCGGCGACCGGAGAATCCTGGAAAATGCATCCGGGCTGGATCACCCCGCTGGGCAGGAACACCAGCGGCGACTACGGCGGCGAGGAGTATGACGCCCGCCTGGAGACGCCCGGCTGGAACACGCCCGGCTTTGACGATTCCGCGTGGAAGCCCGCCGCGGTTTACACGCCGCCCACGCCGCTCATCGCCGCGCAGCCCGTGGAGCCGAACCGCCTGCTTGACACAATCAGCCCCGTGGCCGTGGAACCTTTTGAGGGAGGCTGGCTGGTGGACATGGGCCGCAATTACAGCGGCTGGTTCACACTGCGCATGCCTGACACCCTCAAGCCGGGGGACAAGGTGGAGCTCACCTACGCCGACAAGCGCTTTCCCGACGGGAAACTGCAAACCTACAGCCAGCGCGACACCTACATCGCCAGGGGCGGCGGGGGCGAGGTCTTTTGCAACCGCTTCAACTACCACTCCTTCCGCTGGGCCCATGTGCGGGGCCTTGCGGAGGCGCCCGGGCTGGCGGCCATGGAGGGCCGGCTCATCTGCACCGACTATGCGGACGCCTCGGAGTTCAAGTGCGACAACCCCCTGCTGAACGACATTTACAGCACCGTGAAATGGACCTACCGCTGCCTCAGCCTGGGCGGCTACACGGTGGACTGTCCGCACCGCGAGCGCCTTGGCTACGGCGGCGACTCCGGCACCTCCATGGAGGCGGGGATGATGAATTTCAAACTGGCGGCGTTTTACACCAAGTGGGCCGCCGACTGGCGCGACTCGCAGAACGCCGAGGGTGATGTGCCCTACACCGCGCCCTTCTCCCAGTATGCCGGGGGCGGCCCCGTCTGGAGCGGCTTCTGCATCACCATGCCGTGGCAGGTCTACCTCCAGTACGGCGACACCCGGATCCTTGAGCAGGGCTGGCCGGTCATGGCGAAATGGCTGGCCTTCATCGACACCAAGGTCAAGGACGGCATGCTGCGGCATTATGTCGGCATCGGCAACGACACCGCCCAATGGAGTTTCCTGGGCGACTGGGTGCCGCCGGGCCGCGAGCAGGGCGGCGACCGGGTGGACGACCGTTCCACGCTGTTCTTCAACAACTGCTACTATGTGTACTGCCTGCAAATCATGACAAAGATCGCCCGGTTGCTCGGCCATGACGCGGAGGCGAAGGTTTACGCCGCCAAGGCGGAGGCGCTCTCGGCGGTGCTGCACAAGGAATTCCTGAACGCCGACGGCGTGACCTACGCCAACGGGGAGCAGCCGTATCTGGCCATCCCCCTGCTTTTTGGCATCACCCCCCCGGAATTGCGCCCCGGCGTCATGGCGGCCCTGGAAAAGGACATTGTTGAAACAAAGGGCGGCCACCTCAACACGGGCATGCACGGCACCTACTTCATGGTCAAGTATTTCATGGACCAGCGGCGCAACGACCTGGTGGAGATGATCACCTCCAAGGACACCTATCCGAGCTGGGGCCACATGCTGAAGAACGGCGCCACCACCATCTGGGAGGAATGGGACGGGGAAAATTCGCACATCCACAACACCCTGATTTCCATCGGGCTGTGGTTCATCGAGGGTGTCGGCGGCATCCGGCTGGACGAGAACGCGCCGGGATTCCGGCATTTCCTGCTGGCGCCCGGCCTGGAGTGCGGCCTGAAGGAGGCGGACGCCTCCTTCGAGTCGCCCTACGGGCGGATCGTTTCCTCGTGGAAACGCGGGGTGGATGGTTTGTCCTGCAATGCGGTGGTTCCGCCAAACAGCACGGCCACCCTGGTGCTGCCCGCCGCGTCGGCGGACATGGTCACCGAGGGGGGGAAACCTCTTGGGGACAGTCCGGGAATCACCGCGGTGGAGTGCCGCGACGGCCTGCTCAGGTGCGAACTGGGCTCGGGCAGCTACACCTTTGGGGTGGGGAAAAACTGACCCCCGCCGGGCTTCATGAGAACGGAAAAATCCCCGCCGGTAACCCCGGCGGGGATTTTTGATTCGCGGCAAAAGACCCAAACCCGTCCGGACGGCAATGCAACCGCCAACGGACAGAGGGGCGAAGGCCTAGCGCTTGGAGAACTGGAACCGCTTGCGCGCGCCGGGACGTCCCGGCTTCTTGCGCTCGACTTCGCGGGCGTCACGGGTAAGAAGGCCCGCGCCGCGCATCACGGTGCGCATGTTCTCATCGTTCTCCACCAGCGCGCGGGCAATGCCAAGGCGCAGGGCGCCCGCCTGTCCGGCGAGGCCGCCGCCGTCGCAGCGGGCGCGCACATCGAAACTTTCCACCATCCCCGCGAGCTCAAGGGGCTGCATCGCAAGCTGGACCAGTGTGTCACGGGAAAGGTAATCCGCCAGCGGCTTGCCGTTGACGACAAAAAGGCCGGAACCGGGTTTGATCCGGACACGGGCCGTGGCGCGTTTGCGCCGGCCGGTGGCCACAACTTCATTCGTCTTGGAGTCTATCACGGGTCGGAGTCTCCTAAATTAAAACTCGTAGGGTTCGGGGTTTTGCGCGGCGTGGGGATGATCCGGCCCCGCGTACACGCGGAACTGGGTCGCCAGCTTGTCACCGAGCCGGTTGTGGGGAAGCATGCCCTGCACGGCCAGTTCAATGGCGCGGGTCGGGTGTTTGCGCATCAGATCGGCCATCTTGGTCTCTTTCAGGCCGCCCGGGTAGCCGGAGTGACGGTAATAAACCTTCTTCTCCATCTTTGTCCCGGTGGTCAGCACCTTTTCGGCGTTGATGATCACAACACCGTCGCCGCAGTCCAGAAAGGGGGTGTACTGGGGCTTGTGTTTGCCGCGCAGCAGGCGCGCAACCTCAACCGCCAGACGGCCGAGCACTTTGCCCTCGGCGTCCACCAGATGCCATTTCTTCTCAACTTCCCCGGGTTTGGGGACATAAGTCTTCACGAGGCTTTCCTCCAGGGCCGTGGCCCAGACACACAATTTGCCATCAGCGTATAAACATAACGGGGCGCGTATGATAGCAAACGGACGCGGCGGGAATCAATCCTTTTCCCGGGAAATGTTTGCGCCGGGGGATGGGGGGGCGGAAAGGCGTTGCAGGTTCCATAGTTTCGCGTATTTGGTGAAAACGGAGAAAGCCGACAGCCCGCACAGCACCGCCCCGTGGTAGCCGTCCAGGAAGCCCAGCCGGAACACGTACATTTTCAGAAAACGCTGCACCGGACGCAGCGTCAGATCAATCAGGCGCGCCCGTTTCCCCTTTTCAAAGGCGTCCTGCGCCCCCCAGGAGGTGAAGCGCTGGAAGGTGCGGAAGTATTCGTCAAAATCCCGGTAGGTGTCATGGTACATGACCTCCGTGATTTTGCCCACCCGGCCGCCCTCGACAACCACCCTGGAGTGGACCCGCTTGTCCAGATACCGGCCCTTTTCCGTGCGGAAGAGGCGGAGGTTGAAGTCCTTGTGCCAGCCGCAGTGGCGGATGAGTTTCCCAAAAAACCATGAATGCCGGAGAATTTCGTACCCGTCCAAACTGGCGGGGTCGCTGGTGATTTGCTTGATGCGGGCGGCGAGGGGCTCCGAAACCCATTCGTCCGCGTCCAGCACCAGCGTCCATTCCGTGGTGATTTGGGGGATCGCCCAGTTGCGCTGCGCCGCCGCGTTCACATACTCGTGGACCACCACATGGGGCGTGTGCCTGCGGGCCGTCTCATCGGAGCCGTCACTGGTTTTCGGATCCACCACGCAAAAGATGTCGTCCGCCCAGGCCACGCTCTCCAGGCAGCGCGGCAGGCGGTCCCCCGCGTTTGGCACCAGCGTCAACACTGTAACTCCGCCCACTGTCATTCCTCCGCGCCGTTGAGCAGTTCCGCGTACGCCTGGATGGTCCGTTCCACCATCCGGGGCGCGGTGTACTCTTCGTCCACCAGGCGGCGGCCCTCTTCGGCCATGCGCCGCGCCGCGCCGCGCTGTTCCATGCATTCCCGCATCGCCGCCGCCAGCGCCGCGCTGTCGCGCACGGGAACCAGCCAGCCCGTTTTGCCGGGAAGCACCATCTCGTCAGCGCCTCCGGCGCGGGTGGCCACCACCGGCGTGCCCGAGGCGAGCGCCTCCAGTATGGAGGTTCCAAGGCCCTCGGACCAACTTGAAGACACATACACATCCCCGGCGCGGATAACGCGGGGCGCGTCAATCCGGTGGCCAAGGAACCGCACACGTTCCACGACGCCCAGTTCCGCCGCCCTTGCCTCCAGCGCCGCGCGCAGGTTTCCCCCGCCGGCAATCACCAGCCAGGCCTGCGGCAGGGCGCGCCTTGCTTCGGCAAAAGCCTGGAGCAGGTTCATGTGGTCCTTGTGGTCCACCAGCGCGCCCGCCGACACAAAAAGGGGGGCGTCCTCCGGCACGCCCATCTCCGCGCGTGGCAGGGGGGGCACGTCCATCCGCGCGGGATCCACCGCGCTGTGCACCACCCGGACCTGCGTTTCGGAAAGCCCGAATTCGCGCATCACCTTGGCCACATGGTGCGACACGCACAGGATGCGGTCGGGCTGGGTGTATTTCCACCGGTTCAAAGGGTGCGGTTTGGGGGGGAAACTGACGCGGCGCGAGGCCACCACCCGGACGCCGCCCCCGGCAAAAAAACGCGCCAGCACCGCAAGCGTGTGGGCATGGCTGGTATGCCCGTGAATCAGGCCGATGTTCTCACGGCGGCAGAGCGCGCCCAGCCGTGCCGCGCTGTACAGATCGAATTCCCCCCGCAGCGGCAGGGCAACCCGTTCCACCGCCGCCCCGCCGTGCGGGTTGGCCAGGAAGGGGCTTCCGGGACGCGCCGCCAGCCAGACACGGTGGCCCCGTTCGGCGAGTCCGCGCACCAGCCAACTGGCCTGCTGCTCGCCGCCGCGCCATTCCGTCTGTTCGTCAACGTGCAGTATGTTCAATTCAAAAGCCCCGAAAAAATTAACAGGAACAATCAAACACGGATGGACAGGATATACAGGATTCAGCCACGGATGAAAGCCGGGTTATAACCCGCAAAAGGAACATGCCGGGGGGGCATCCCCCCGGCCCCCTTTCAAGGGGGTGCTGAACACAAATATTCAAATGACCGCGCTGAATTAAGAAAGCACAGGGGGGAGGGCCTGATTTTCTTAATTCCTTATCCGTTGCCGCGGCCGCGGCGTTGGCGATGGAATCCCATGGCCCGCCGGTAGGCCTGCTCGGTGCGCCGGGCGAAGACGTCCTCGGAGAAGTCCGCCATGACCCGCCGCCGGCCCATCCGACCCATGCGCGCCCGCGCCTCGGGGGAGGACAGCAGCCGCCGCAGCGCCGCCGCGAGGGGTTCCACCTCCGCCGCGCGCACCACCAGCCCTTCCACGCCGTCGGACACCGATTCGCGCAGGCCGCCGTAATCCGAGACAATCATCGGAATTTCGAGGGACATCATCTCCCGCACGCTGAAGGGGGACGCCTCGCAGCCAATGGAGGGCTGCACGCCCAGATCCAGCGCCTGAAGACAGGAGGGAATGTCGTTGCGGAATCCGGCAAACCGCACGATGTCCGCGATGCCCAGTTTTTCCGCAAGCTGGCGCAGTTGGGGTTCCAGGACGCCCTGGCCCATGCAAAGCACCCGCAATTCCGGAAAATCGCGCCGCATTTGCGCCACGGCCCTGAAGAGGTACTGGTGGCCCTTGTCCTCCACAAGGCGGGCCACAATCCCGCACACGATGTTTTCATCCGCGTAGCCGAATTCGGCCCGCGCCCGTGCCCTTGTTTCCGGATTGGCCGTGTATTTTTCGGGGTCCACACCGTTGTGCAGGGTGCACATGCGCACCGGATCAAAGGTCCGCTGCGCGGCAAGGTCGCGCCGCACCGCGTCGCACACCACAATCTGGTAGTCGGTCCAGTGCCGGTTGAGCAGTCGGTTGGGGAAACTGCCGCCCACCTTGTAGGTGTTGTGCCGGGTGCGCACCAGGCAGGCGGGGCATCCGAGGATGCGGTTGGCCAGCGCGAAGGTCCAGTGGTCCTGGGAGCCGTTCACATGCAGGATATGGGGGCGCTCCCTGCGGATGAAGGCCATTGCCTCCCACAGGTCATGGCCCCAGGCCCGGGGGCGCAGCCCGCCACGGAAGGTGAACCGGTCCAGCAGTGCGCAGTCCGCCTCGCGGGCCGCGTCCGTCAGCACGCTTCCCGGACGGCACGCAATGGTTACGGAATGGCTGAATCTTGTGAGCGCCCTGGCCAGCGTGGCCACATAGCGGACCTGCCCCCCGCCCTGCGAGTGGGGATCCGCTATCAGTATTTTCAAATGGGAATCGTCCATGTGTCCGCCGGGTTGTCGTGTGGGATGGGCCTATTCCGCCGCCGGGATCTGCGCATCTTCCGCACCGTCCGGCGCGTCCAGCGGCAGCATCCCCTCCACCGGGGCTTTTTCCGACTCCAGCAGCGCCTGAACGCGGTTGTTCGCGCTTTCCAACTGTTCCAGCGCGGCGCTCAGTTCGTCCTCCACATCGGCGAACTCCTCCGTCCGGAGTATGGACAATTTGTCTTTGCGGGACATGGCATGTGTTCCAAATTATGCTGGTTTGAGGTTGGGGAACGGGCGGAATGATAACACGGGAACGCGCCCCGGTGTAAATATTCCCTCCGGTCAGGGTCTTCTGGTCCGGGCGAATTCCGACATGGCGCGCAGGTTTTGAAGCGGCGTGTCGCGCACCACCTCGCAGCCCGCGCCCACGATGTATTTGCCGCCGCAGCCATCATGGCAGGCCGCCAGCGCCTTTTCAACCAAGGCGGGGGTTCCGTTCCGCAGCGTCGCCACCGGGTCGATGTTGCCCAGCAGCACCTGGCCCGGCCCCATCACCGCCCGCGCCTCCGCCATGGACACCATGTGGTCCAGGTCCACGATTTCACAGCCGAGCCGCCCCATGCCGTCAAGGATGGCCGTGGTGTTGCCGCAGATGTGCAGGCGGACCATGCCGCCCAGGGCGTGGATGCCGTCCACCAGCCGTTTCTCCTTCGGCCAGACAAACTCTTCGTACACCGCCGGACCCACCAGCGACGCGGCGGCATCGCCCACGCCGATGATTTCCGCACCCGCCGCAATCTGCGCAGCCGCGAAGGCAAGCGCTGTTTCCAGCGCGAATTCCGTCAGGTCGTTCACAAAATCCGGATCCTCGAAGAAATCCATCATCACGGTGTTGATGCCCCGCAGATCGGCGGCCAGGGCGCAGGGGCCCTCCACCCAGCCCTCTATCAGCCGTTCCCCGCCGGTTTTATCCCGGAACAGCGCCGCCGCATGCACCCGGTCAGTCATGCGCCCTCCGCCCAGCGGATCGGGGACGCGCAGCTTTGCCAGCGCAGTTTTGTCGGCCAGCAGGGCGCATCCCTCGTCCAGTGCGGGGGGCTGGTTGTCAAAGATGACCACCCTTGCACCGCAGTCCGCCGATTCGCGCGCCGGGTCCGAAATGCAGGAAACATAATCAAAATCATGGGCTTCCGCCGTCCGCAGCTGGCCCTCCACCAGAACGCGGTAATCCGTGGCATAGCGTCCGTAGGGTGCGCCGACAAGGTCCGCCGCAAACATCATGGTGATGGGCATGAGGGGCAGGCTGTCCGCCGTCTTTCCCCCGATGCATGCAAGAATCCGTTCCCGTCCGTTCATGAGAGCGCCCTTTATATATATTGTCCGCGGAGAAGGCCTATTTCACCGGACGCAGCACCTGCACGGTCTGCGCGGGAATGCGCAGGGTCAGCGCGCCGCCGTCCACCACCGTTTCCACACCCGCGTCCGGGTCGGCGTATTTAATGTTGTTGAGCGCGCCCAGTCCGGAAACGGTGTATTCCAGCGGGTCGTACCACTCGTTCACCACCACCAGCCACACCCCGTCCGGCGCGTCCTTTGCCAGCACGCGCACACCCCGGTCCATGGAGCCCCGTGTGGGCGTGAGGGCCACCTTGAGCCCAGGCAGCGCGTCCGGGGCGGAAAGCACCGGCTGGAGCGAGGAAAGCTCGGCCACCACCTCCAGCAGTTCCTTCCAGAACACGGAGTCCTTTTCCACCGCCATGGTGCCCCAGTAGAGCACGCCCCGCGCGCCGCAAACGATGGCGTCATAGGCCATGAACCGGGTTTCCGCCTTTGTCGGGCGGCGCAAAATTTTAGCTTCTTCCGGCGTCCTGCCCTCCTGGATGTCCGCCCATCCGAAACCCTGCAGCACCATCCACACCGGCTTGCCCGGCGCCGAGTCCTGCATTCGAATGGTGTAGCCGCCCACGGAGGACATGTTCTGGTCCATGATGTCCGAGTGTCCCACCAGCGGGGAGCGCGGGACGGGATAAATGTCGCAGCCCGCGATGTCCGCCGCCGCACTGAACATGGCAAGCTGTTCAAGGGAATTGCGCGGTGCGTGGTTCATCCACACCGGATGGGCCGGGTCCAGTTCGCGCAGGCGCTTGTATCCCCGCATCATCCCCTCCGCCATGACCTCCGAGCGCGCCTGGGCGGTGGAGGTGCTCCATTCGGGATGGGGTTGTGTCTTTCCCAGCGCCGTCCAAATGGAGTCCGCCAGGGCCTCCGATTCGGCATACCGTGCCTGTCCCCGAAGTTCATGTGTGCGCGCCAAATCCTTTTGGAGTTTTTCGGCGGCGGCCGGATCGGCGGTGAGTCCCGCGATTAGTTCCCGCAGTTGTTTCGGCTCCATTCCGGTGCGCCACTCGTTTGCCAGGTGCCAGTTGTTCCAAAGAGCCTCGTCCGGCACCTCCCACACCATCAAAGCGGGGTGTTGGGCGAATTTTTCCGCCATTTCCGCCAGACCGGCGGCCCTCTTTTCAGTGTCTTCGCTGAGATCTATCGCCGCGCCCGTGTTGATCCAGGCGAAGAGATCGTGCGCCTTGAGCCGGTCGAGAGACGCCGTGTCGGGCGTGGCGTGGATTAGGTTGAACCCGGCCGCGCGCGCCTGTTCCAGCACCGTGTCCTCCTTTGGGTTCTCATAAAGCCCAAGGACAAAGGTGCGCTGTCCGTTCACCACCGCCATGCGGTCCGGGGCGATTTCCGTGGTGGCGGCCCGCAGGGGTTGCGCGGCAATCAGGGCAACTGTGATCATAAGCATGGTTCGCATGGCCGGTCTCCGTCTTGTGTTCTGGTTTATTCCAGCAATGATGAAGATTAGAACAGGACGGGCGTCACCGTTCAAGGTGTGTCTTTGTGAAAATTACCCTGCCGGACCGTTTTGCCCGTATCATTTGGTCCTGGCGCTTGGAGGAGAAAACAATGAAGCGGCTGGTCTGGTTTGTCATGGCGGCGGTTTTGGTTTCGGGCGCGGCGCAGGCGGCCAAAGTGGCGGCGGCGCTTGAGGGCAGCCGGGTGGTGGTGACGGTGGATGGCGCGCTTTTCACGGCCTACACCTTTGCCGGCACGCAAAAATATCCCTATTTCTTTCCTGTCAACGGACCCCTTTCAGGGAAATCCGTGACCACGGAGACCTCCGAGCCCTATCCGCACCACCATTCCCTCTTTTTCGGCTGTGACAAGGTGAACGGGGGCAATTACTGGCAGGAGGCCAACGAAGCGGGCCAGATTGTGAGCCAGGGGCCTGTGATTGCGGAACCGGAGGGGAACCGGGTGGTGATTCATGACCGGTGCCTCTGGCGAAAGCCCGGCCGGGAACCGGTCATGAGGGACGAGCGTGAAATCATCATCACCGCCCCCGAAGCGGGACTGCGCGTGGTGGATTTCGCCATCACACTCATTCCCCTGGTTGATGTGGTTATTGAAAAGACCAACCATTCCCTGTTTTCCGCGCGGATGGTTCCCGAACTGGCGGTGGCCGCAGGCGGCACCCTGGTGAATGCGGAGGGGGGCATGGGGGAAAAGGGAACCTTTGGCGTCGCCTCCCCGTGGTGTGATTATTTTGGCGTCCGTGACGGGGTCGTTGAGGGTTTGGCCATATTGACCCATCCCGCAAACCCTTGGCATCCCGCACCCTGGTTCACAAGGGATTACGGTTTCTTTTCCCCCACCCCCATGTTTTGGCCGGCCGACGGGAAAGCCACCCTTTTGGCCCGGGAAAAGCCGGTTCGGCTGTGTTACCGTGTGGTGGTTCACGGCGGGGAAACCAAAACGGCGGATATTTCCGGCATCTATGAAAAATATAAAACCACCGGGATTGTGTCATCTAAATAACAGAATCCCCGGCGGTCTTTTGCACCGCAAGGGGTTGTGTGTGCTATACTTGCCTTGAATTGCCAGACGGATGGAGCCAATGGATCAATCTTGGGAAACCGTGCATTTGAGCCTTGGTTCCAACTTGGGCAACCGCGCGGAAAACCTGCGCCGGGCCCTGGCCGCCCTGGATGCCCTTGACGGAGTGCGGGTGACGGCGGTGTCCAACTGCCATGAAACCCTTCCATGGGGCGAGGCGGACCAGCCAATGTTTCTGAATCTTGCCGTGGAAATCGGGACGGTGCTTGCGCCGCCTGAACTCCTGAACACGGTCAAGAGGGTGGAAACGGAGATGGGCCGGGAACCGGGGGCGCGGTGGTCGGCGCGGCTCATTGACATTGATTTGGTCCTCTGGATGGACCGGATTTTTGACGATGGGACGTTGTGCCTTCCCCACCGCCATTTTCGTGAACGGGCCTTTGTGCTGCGCCCGTTGGCGGAAATCGCCCCGGATGCCGTGGACCCGGTGACGGGAACGGCGGTGTCCGCACTGGCCGGCAGGTTTGCCGGTCCGGACGCCGGCGTGGTGTGCCTTGGGCCGCTTGGGCAGCTTTGCTGAACCGCTCCGCTTGGAGCCCCACCAGGGACCGGGACGGGTTGCGTCACGGTTCAGAAAGTGCGATGTGATGAAAGATGTCGTGACGGCGGCGTCCTTCCGCCGAAAGAAGGAGGACGGCGAGAAAATCGCCGTCCTTACCGCCTATGACTACCCCTCCGCCGCCCTCATGGACGAGGCGGGGGTGGATGCCGTGCTGGTGGGTGATTCCCTGGGCATGGTGATCATGGGCCGAGAAAACACCCTTTCCGTGACCATGGACGACATGGCCCGCCACACCGCCATGGTGTCCCGGGCCGTTTCCCGCGCGCTGGTCATCGCCGACATGCCCTTCCTTTCCTACCATGTGTCCGCCGCCGAAGCGGTGCGCAACGCGGGCCGTCTGGTTGGCGAATGCGGCGCCCATGCGGTGAAGCTGGAGGGATCCACCGATCGGATTGGGGAGGCTCTGCGCGCCGTCCTGTCCGCGGGCATTCCCGTGATGGGCCATGTGGGGCTCACCCCGCAGTCCATCCTCCACTTTGGCGGCTTCAAGGTGCAGGGGCGCGAGCCCCAGGATGCCGCCCGCATTCTGGCCGAGGCGCGGGCGCTGGAGGCGGCGGGATGTTTCGCCGTGGTGCTGGAATGCGTGCCCGCGCCCCTGGCGGCGGAGATTACTTCGGCCCTGACCATCCCCACCATAGGCATCGGCGCGGGTGGCGGCTGCGACGGGCAGGTGCTGGTCATGCATGACATTCTCGGGTGGGGCCGCGCCCGTTTTGCGAAAACCTATGCGGACGTCAAAACCGCCATGGGCGGCGCCTTTGCCGCCTATGTGCGCGAGGTGAAAGGCGGGGAGTATCCCGCCGCGGAGCACCGTTACGAATGAAAGTCTTTGAGACGGCAAAAGAAATGCGCGACTGGTCGCGGGCGCGGAAGCGCCAGGGCAAAACCATCGGGTTTGCGCCCACCATGGGCGCGCTGCACGAGGGCCACGCCAGCCTGATGCGCGCCGCCGCGCGGGAAAATGATCTTGCCGTGGCCAGCATTTTTGTCAACCCCGCCCAGTTTGCGCCCCATGAGGATTTTGACAAGTACCCGCGCACCTTTGAAAAGGATCTTGAAATTTCCGCGGACGCCGGGGTGGTGGCCGTGTATGCGCCCAAGGCCTCCGGCATGTATCCGCCGGATTTCTCCACGCATGTGCTGGTCGGCGGGGTGAGCGAGGGGCTTTGCGGCGGAAGCCGCCCCCATTTTTACCGGGGCGTGGCCACGGTGGTCGCAAAGCTGTTCAACGCCGTCGAGCCTGACAGGGCCTATTTCGGCCAAAAGGACGCCCAGCAGACGGCCGTCATCCGGCGGATGGTCCGCGACCTGGACATGGGGCTGGAAATTGTGGAAATGCCCATTGTCCGCGAGGCGGACGGGCTCGCCATGAGTTCACGGAACCGCTACCTTTCCCCGGGGGAGAGGACGCGCGCGCTGTGCCTTTCCCGGTCGCTTTTTGCGGCGCGGGACGCCCTGGAGGCGGGGGAGCGCGACGCCGCGCGAATCAAGGCCCTGGTGCGGGGGGGGATGGCCGGGGTGAATATAGATTACGTCGAACTTGTTGACGGTGTCGACATGAAACCCGTGGACACCGTGGACGGACCCGTGCTGCTGGCGGTGGCCGCGTTTTTGGAATCGGCGCGCCTCATTGACAACATTAAATTCGAGCCGGCGGCGCAGAAGGGAGTCATCTGATTATGACACTCACCATGTTCAAGGCGAAAATCCACCGGGCGGTGGTCACCAATGCCGATTTGAACTACACCGGCAGCCTTACCCTGGATCCGGACCTGCTGGACGCGGCGGGCATGCTCCCCTATGAGCAGGTCCACGTGCTCAACATCAACACCGGCACCCGGTTCGTCACCTACATCATCGAGGGCGAGCGCGGCAGCGGGGTGGTCTGCCTCAACGGCGCGGCTGCGCGGCTGGGCGCGCCGGGTGACACCATCATTGCCATCACCTACGCCGAAATGTCCCCCGAGGAGGCCAAAAACCACCAGCCCGTGGTGGTTCTTGTGGACAGGAACAACAAGATTGCGGAAGTTTCGCGCGGCGCCCACCCCGGACCCTACCAGGCCTGAATCCGGGCTTGTCCGCCGTCTGGAAAGGCGGAAAGGTTGCCTGTGGGCGGACCGCGGCGGCAGGCTCCCCTTCCTCCCGGACGGTCCCCCTGAAAAAGGTTGAATTTTTCCACCGCACACTTCTATCCTTACGGGGAATCCTTGTTTTCAGCAATATCAACCCCCCCGGAGGACATGATTCATGGACAAGTTCCAACTCACCCGCCGCGCCTTCCTTGCGTCGGCCACCACAACAGCGGTGCTGGCCGCGGGCTGCGCCGGAAAACCGAAGCTGAACACGGCGGGTGTGGTGCCCCGCAAGATATCGCCGAACGCGAAGCTGAACATTGCGTGCATCGGCGTGGGCGGCATGGGCGGCGGGGACACGATGAGCTGCGCCAACCAGAAGGAACTGGTCAACATCGTGGCGCTCTGCGACGTGGACGACAAAAAGGCGGAGGAGACCTTCTACAAGCTGCCAAACGCGAAGCGGTACAAGGACTACCGCAAGATGCTGGAGGAGATGGACAAGGAAATCGACGCGGTGACCGTGTCCACCCCGGACCACACCCATGCGCCGGCGGCCTACACGGCAATGATGATGGGCAAGCACGCCCGCGTCCAGAAGCCGCTCACCCACACCATCGCCGAGGCGCGCCTGCTCGCGCGGGTGGCGAAGGAGACGGGTGTGGTCACGGCCATGGGCAACCAGGGCCACTCGGGCGACGGCGTCCGCGAGCTGTGCGAGTTCCTGTGGTCCGGCGCGATTGGCGACGTGACCGAGGCGCACATCTGGACCGACCGGCCCATCTGGCCCCAGGGCATTGAAAAGCCCCTGAAAGAGCAGAAAGTCCCGGACACCATGGACTGGAACCTGTGGCTGGGCACCGCCCCGGACCGCCCCTACAACGGCGGCTACGCGCCCTTCAAGTGGCGCGGCTGGTGGGATTTCGGCTGCGGCGCCATCGGCGACATGGCCTGCCACATCATGGATCCGGCCTTCTGGTCGCTCCATCTCGGCGCCGCCAAGTCCTACACCTGCGAGGTGGTGGAGCAGCAGGGCATGAACAGGCAGACCGCGCCGAAGAAGTCCGTCATCAAGTACGTCTTCCCCGAGCGCGACACCGAAAACGGCAAGATGCCCGCGGTGACCGTGTTCTGGTACGATGGCAAGATGAAGCCGAAGATGCCCGAGGGCATTCCGGCGGACACGAAACTGGGCGACGGCGACAACGGCTCCCTTTTCATCGGCACCAAGGGCATCGCCACCTCCGGCACCTACGGCGGCGAGTCGCGCCTCCTGCCCGACGCCCTCATGGCCGACTACAAGCGCCCCGCGCCCAGCATCCCGCGCGTCGAGGGCGAGAACCCCTACCTCCACTGGATCAAGGCCTGCATCAACAACACGACGGCCATGTCCGACTTCTCCTACGCCGGCCCCCTCACCGAGGTGGCCAACATGGGCAACGTCGCCCTGCT
>JBHEKP010000142.1:0-5894 GCA_041859375.1 Candidatus Hydrogenedentales bacterium
CCTCATGCGCAACCTCGTCGAATGCGCCCGCACCGGCGCGCGCACCCTCGACAGCGGCCCCGAACTCGCCTTCCACACCCAGACCGCCCTGCTCATGGGCATGGCCGCCTGGCGCAGCAAAAAAACCGCCTTTTTCGACCCCGAAAAAGGCGGCATTGTTGTGTGATTATGCGGAGGGTGACTTTTTCTGATAAATCATTTCAGGAATCACCACCTCCCACCGGTCATATTTCAGCGATTCGTTGTATTCCGCTTGGGAGTCCTCTCGCTTGCGCACCACAACCGCATAAACCGAGGCTTTGACCCAATCGTAGTCATTGGGAGGCGCATAATTTTTGGCAAGCCGCCCAATGGTTTTCCCCTTCCTGTCACACAAGAAATATTCACTGTCCTTTTGTTTCAATGTTAGCGGATCGCCGATGTTGAGCGCGGCAATGGCGGCATGAACCGAATCCTGTATTTTCATGCGGCCCGCATAACTGAGATCAATATCCCTCATCTGGAGTGTCTTGTAAATACAATCAAGATTGGCCACCACATCACCGGCTGGCTGGACGGCCTCCCGACGCAGCAGGTGCGTACCGTCCTGCAGGCCGTTGACATACCTGTTTCCACGGCCCATCCGGGCCAGCAGAAGCGTTTCCCTGGCCCGGGTCATGGCCACATAATACAACCGCCGCTCAGCCTCAGCCTCGTCCGCACTGTTCCACCCCCCGTCCAGAACCGCCACATGCTTAAATTCCAGCCCCTTGGCGCGGTGCGCCGTGAGAAGCAAGAGGCCACGCTGCTTCTTTTTCGCGTCCATCCCCCATTCAGCAAGCCAGTCGCGAAGCTGCGCCGCCAGGAATTCCTCTCCACCGTATTCAAGCAGGAAGGCGTCGACAGACTCACGAATCATCCCCCACCAGACGGTGTCAGGCTTGCCCTTAAGCCATTTCTTCAGGCGTGCATTGGGCACAACAGCCTGTTTGTAAGCGGCCAGCTTGTCAACTAATTCTTGCGTTTCCCTGAGCCGGTAAAAGGAGGGCATCCCCTCGTCGGCATACATGGCGGGAATGTTGTTGATCTCACAAAAGGCCCTCACTGGATGGAGATACTTCCAGTTCCGCGCGATTACCGCCACCTCGGACCAGTTCCATTCCGGCGCAAGCGCGGACAGACGGAGGATTTCAGCCATCACAGCTTCAGCCTGGATTGTCGGGGAAGCACCCGTTTCCAAGATTTGCACCCGGCCCAGGCCTTTTTTGTCCTTGGACTGCCACTTTCCACCTGGAGGATGCTTCCTCCGTTTCTCGTCGATGATGATGGGGGCCGTCTGCTTCATCCTATTTTCCGCCCGTTCCATCAGTGCATTGGCCGTATGAATGATGTTTGCCGTGGACCGGTAATTTTCCGTCAGGTATTCCACCTCCGCCTTGTAGTCGTTTTTGAACGCCTGGATGTAGGCCACCGACGCACCCCGAAAACTGTAGATGTTTTGGTCGTCGTCGCCCACGGCAAAAAGGGAAATGCGCCTGTCCGGCTCGCTGAGCGTTCTCCCCGCCAGCGCAGAGATGAGCTCGTACTGCTCCGCCGCCATGTCCTGGTATTCATCCACGAGAATCCAGCGGAAACCGGAAAGAATACGGTCACGCTGCTCATCCGCATCCTCAGGCTGCAATCCCTCTCCCTTCAACAGGGACACGGCGTTTTTTATCACATCGGCAAACTCATCGTTCCCCGGAGTGCGGTCCACAAAACTGGCGCCGGTAAGCCGCATGGCCAGGGCGTGGCATGTGAGAATGGTCACCCCGTTGGCGTCGTCGTCCACCAATCCGCGAAGGCGCACCCGCACCTCGACCGCGGCGTGCCTGTTGTAGGTGAGCACAAGAATGCCCTTCGGGTTTTCCCGCATCACCCGTAGAAGAAAGGCTATACGGTGTGCCAGCACCTTGGTTTTTCCCGAACCCGGTCCGGCCAGCACCAGCATGTTTTTCTGCTCCCGCCGGTCCGTGACAATATCCTCTTGCGTCTTGTTCAGGGCTTCGACAATCTTGTTCCATGATTCGGGTGTTGTTTGACGGGTCAGATCATACGCCGTCCTTCCCATCCATTTTTCAATGAAGGCTTTTCGTTCAAGACTGAAATAGTCCTCAGAAAGCCCCATCGCGCTCCGCATGTCCTCCACGCCCAGCGTGGCATACTCCTTCATGACATGAATCTGCACCACCTGCTCGCGGTAGTGCTCCGCCAGTTCAGCGTAATGCGTGAGTGTGAACGCGCCCGCCCCCCGCCGGACCTTCAGCGTCATTGCGGGCCGCAGGATGACCAGCCCCCTGCCCAGCCGGATCACTTCCTGCTCATGCAGCCAGAGAAGGGACCGTTCAACCAGCCGGGGGATGTCCTTTGCCTGATGGCCCACCTCCATGTCATCCTCCAGCACGGAATGCAGGTTGCCCATGGTGGTGGCAACCTGCAAATCCAAGCCCCGCTGGCCGGGGGACACCAGTGCGAGCAAATGCCCCAACAGGCGCGCGGACGCGGTCCGCCGCAAGTCTGCGGTTGTTTTCAGCGCCTCCCATTCCCGCCGAAGAACAATCCCCAAGTAATCCGCATCATACTTGCGTATCTGTATGCTGCCCTTTCCCTCCTCCTCCGAGCGGCCATCCCCGGCGATGCTTCTCAGCAAACGGTGGAGCCTGTCCGGAAGCGCGCCGGCGTGGCCCCCATCCTTGAGCTTCTGTGACATGAGGCGGAGGCTGAGCCGCGCCTCCATCCCGGTCTCCAAATCCGGGGCGGCCTCCCGCATTGTGTCAATCAGCGCGACTTCCATTGTTGCGGCGGTGTCCAGCCGTTTTTTTGAGTTGTGCTCGACCCCCGAATGGACCAGCGCGGTTATTGCCGAATCGTTCGTGGCCACACCGAGCTTTTGCAGTTCAAAAAGCGCCCTCTGGATATTGGATGAGGACATTCGCGCAACCGCCATGAGTTCGTCCGTGGAAACGCCTTCGTCGGGCTTTGCCTCAAGCAGCGCCTGAACAATGCTTCGCAACTGCCCCTGGTAGGGCATTTGAAGATGGGTTAATTTTCGCTCAGCCTCCGCCATTGTCGACACGCGCAGGCAGGAGGGAAAAACCTCATAGTGATTCTGCTCACGCGAAACAAGGTGCGCCTCCTCCAGCCATGATATGGCGGTGCGAATCCGTGTGTCGTCATTATTGCTGTCCCGGCGGGTGAATCCCCCCTCCTCGTCCTCCGTCAGTATCTCTCCGGGCGTGGCCACCACCTCAACCGCCTCCTCCTCACCTTTCTTTTTCCCTGCCATCCTCTGAAGGGCGCGGTTCACCGACTGTATTTCGGCGCAGGACAGGCGCGACTGCGCCGACAGGCCAAACTGATTCTCCACATCCTTTTCACAGTACAGAAGCACGCACTGCGCCGGTGCGCGGTCCCGGCCCGCACGGCCCGCCTCCTGAAGATAGTTTTCAAGCGAACCGGGTATGTCGGCATGCACCACCAAACGGACATCCGGCTTGTCAATTCCCATGCCGAAGGCGTTGGTTGCCACAATCACCCGAAGCTCTCCTTCTATAAACCTGCGCTGGGTGTTTTTCTTTGTCTCCGGTTGAAGTCCCGCATGGAAATGGTCCGCGGACCAGCCCAGTTTGCATAGGCGCTTGGCCAGCTCCTCGGTGTTTTTCCGTGTGGAGCAGTAGATAATCGCGCCGCCTGCGTTGTTATCCCCAAAAGCATCCTCCAGTAGGTGGTGTATGTCCAACTCTTTCTTGTCCGGAGTTGTTCCAACAACATCGAATACCAGGTTTTCCCGGTTTGAGCCCCCGTTAAACACCTCCATTTCGATGCCAAGACCATTTTTAAAATAACCGCAGATGTCCCTCACCACGTCCGGTTTGGCGGTTGCGGTAAGGCATAACACGGGCGGGAGAAGTGTCATGCCGGATGCATTGGCGTTTTGGTGGATGAAGCGCCCCACATAACGGTAATCGGGACGGAAATCATGCCCCCATTTGGAGAGGCAATGCGCTTCGTCAAGCACCCATGCCCCGATTTCGCGCTGCGCCACCGCTTTTTGAAACCCCGGATTCCGCAACTGTTCGGGCGACACAATCAAAATGGACACATCGCCCAGGCGTGTTCTCTCCTGCACCTCCGCGCGTTCAGGCATGGACAAGAGACCGTTTAGGGCCGCGCAGGAACTTATACCGCGTGCCTCAAGTCCGGCGACCTGATCGGCCATGAGCGCCACCAGCGGGGATATGACAATGGTCAGGGAGCCCGTGTTCTCATACCGGGACAGGGCGGGAATCTGGTAGCACGCGGATTTGCCCGTCCCGGTGGGCAGGATGCCAAGCACGTTTTTGCCCGCCATGACGGATTCCACAATCACGCGCTGCATGGGCCGCCCGTCCGCGCACGCTGGTGTGGGGCGGAATTCTGAAAAGCCGAACCATTTTTTCAATACCGTTGCGGCGTTGTGGTGGGTGGCGCACCACTGGCATTCCGGATTGGCACAGGCCGCGTTCCGAAGAAGCCGGACAAGCGCGGCCGCTTCCGGAAACTGGTGCCTAACCCAGGGGGGCATCACGGAATTGGAGCCCGCCGCGGAAATCCAGGCCAGCGCATAGGCCAGCGGCCAGCCGGATTCATTGCCAGGTGACGTTGTTTTCTGAATGGCATTTTGGCATGCCCGATTCTCAAGAAAACGGGTAATGGCCTGCGCGGCCTCCTCATCCCCTGGGGTGGATGCGCCCCGCACATCCCCAAAGAAGCCATCAAATCCGGCATCCTCCCTCCGGCGCGAACACAGCCAATGGTATGAGAGAAGCAGATCAGGATTGTCGCCTTTGAGCTTTTCAAAGGCCTCCCTCTCATCCGCGAAAAGTTCCATTGCAAGACGCGCGTCCAGCTCGGGATCGCTTGCGCGGCGAGGCACCATCCCGCCGTCTTTATAATGCTTCACCAGACGGTGGTATGGGTGCCTTGGAAAAGCCAATGGACTCAGCCACAGGGTGTCAATCGCGGGAAGCTCAAAAAGCCTCATGCCGGGTGCTGCTCTGTGAAGATGGGGAAGGTCAAAAGAGATGATGTTATGGCCGAGCAAGTATTCCGCGCCGGTTGTGTATTCATCCAGGCGGTCAAATGATTCCAACTTTATTTTGCCTGAAAACATGCGTGGGGGGAAAGCGTTGTCCCCCCTGATGGCGGCGTATTTGTGAATGCGTTCGCTGCTCTTGGCCACTTCCAGATCAAGAGCGACGCATCTTTGCATGAATTCCCGCTTAACCATGAATACTCCGGAAAAGCCCCGTAACCCGGCGGGAAGGCGCCATGTTTTCCCGCCAAAAGGCATTCTTAACCATTCCAATTAAAACCACATTGGGTTTTGTAAACTATGGTGGGGGCACTATACAACGGTCAGGGGATGCCATGCCATTGCAATCACGAGCCGCAAATGTTTCCCCTGTGAAACAATCCAGTCTTAACGGGGTGCGGGATCCTTGAATTACGGTCCACAGTGCCCCCTGACTGGATGGGAGAGCCAATGCTTACACCGTCAGAACATCAATCCGCAGTGGTAGGGGCAAAGGGTGGTTGACGCCGTGTTGCTGATCAGGTGCGGGAAGGCGGCGCACATCTTATACTCTTCACGGATCAGTCCGATCCAATAGGAGAAGGTGCAGAAGGACACGGTGACGCGGCCTTTGTCGTCCAAGATGGTTACATCGGGGGGGATGAATGCGTCTTGCATGCGCGCGAGGAGATCGGCCTCCTCTTTGCGGACAAGATCATGCGTTATCGCTGATTTTTCCGGGATTACCGCCCTCTTTCCGTATAACGCATGGTCATAGAAATAGAACCGGCTGGCCTGACTGGCAAAAAGCGCCAGTTCGAAG
>JBHEKP010000027.1:0-2712 GCA_041859375.1 Candidatus Hydrogenedentales bacterium
GGTCTTTCCCGCCGCCGGACGGCGTCTTTTCTGCATGGGTGAAATTCCTCGAATGACGGCGCGCGCCGCGCGCCGTCCTGTTTTTCCATTTGTTTAATTGGTTACCAGTGTACCATCAGCGCGCCCCCCACGGCACATGGATTAAGGATGCAACGCCCGCCTCCCATTCCCGAAGACGCCATAAGGCCCCTCCCATAACGCCACCGGTGAAACGCAAGAACGGCTGATCTTTGGGAAAAATCACATAATCAGACCGGCCTGCATGCCAGGGAAACAATTGGCATTGCCATCTCGTGAAAAATCATATGACAGCGCGTATTTCAAGGGTTTCATTTGTGGAAGTCTTTAGGAGGAACCGGGCGCCGGAAACAGTTTCCGCCCCTTTCCCGTTTCTGACGACTTGCGCCTGCCTTTCCGGCCAGGGATTCACAACCACGCAATCCCTTCCTTTTTCACTGATAATGGTGACACCGGTGACAGCACCATTTTTGAGTTCCGCCGAGACGAGAAACGCGCCGACGGCGCGCAAAGTCCCGAATTTGGCATCCATCCCCCCGGGCCAGCAGGGAAACAACCTGATAACACCTTCATGGCTTTGTAGAAGCATCTCATTGACGGCAAGGAACCCGCTGCAGTTCTCGATGCCGCCGCCGCCGTATTGCAGCAGCAGGTTGGGCGCGGACTGCTTGTCGCATTCATGTCGCAGGCCCTTGAGGATGCGCTTCGGGTCATAACCCACCCTTGCGCAGGCGGTGTACCAGGATGAAAAGCCGTTGTTGTCCGTCCACCGGTGCATTGCATCGATCATGTTGCGGCTGATCTCCAGCAGTTTTGGATCACTGTCCAATCCAATGGCGCCCGCCGGAAAGATGTGCTGTATGCCAAGCGTGTTGCCGTCGCACCAGTCCATGCCCTTTTCGGAATAACGGAACACGGTGCGGCCGCGGCGCTCCTGAAGCGGGAAGCCGCTTAGCTTGTCGAGAACATCCCGCCACCGGACGCGCTTTTCGGCGTCCACCCCGAGGGCCTCGCTCATGGCAAGCATGTTTGTGAACAGCGCGCGCACCAAGCCGAGCGAAAGGATCGGATTGAAATCCGGACCGGAACCTTCATGAATGGAGTCGTTGTGGATCACATACCGGCCGTCTTCATACTTCAGGTAATCCTCCCAGAACGCCGCCACCTCACGAAGGTACGGGTAGGCCGTTTCCCTGAGGAAGTCCGCATCCTGAGTGTACTGCCAGTACCAGATGAAATTGAGCGCGGCATAGGCCGCATTGGAGCGCTGGCCCCAGTCACCATCCGGATCCTCCGGAGAAAGCCCCCACGGCCCGATGCAGACGGGGAAATGCACGCCCTTCCAGCCGTGCCGTTCCGCCATGGCGCGCCCGTTCTCCATTGATTCCAGAACGGCCTGGTAAAACGGCAGCGACAGGTCCGCGTGGTTGGCGCTGTACGCCAAATAATACGGCGCCTGAAAGTTGTAGTTCAGGTGAAAGTCGCCGTGCCAGTTGGGCGTGTCCGTCGTCAACCAGTTGCCCCACAGTCCGGGCGCGACCCTGCCCGCCCGGCTGCATGATCCCAGGGCGTACAATGACGCATACCAGTGCTTCTCGATTTCCTTGTCGGGTATTTCGATAAAGGAGCGCGCCCAGAATTCCCTCCACCAGCCACGGTGCCGTGCCGCCTGCGCGTCGATCATCTGCGGCGTGAATTTGGCCGCGCTGGTTTTTGCGGCGGCTGAAAAATCCGGCGCATCCAAGTCACTCAGGATTGCCGTAACCACCGTGACAATCTCACCCGGCTTGATCGTCACATCAAGTCTGTCCCCGCCAATGACGCGTACCGCCACCGCCACCGCCCGTCCTTTTCCGGGGAGATCGTCCGCTTTGCGCGAGAACATGCCCCTCTCCGAAGCGGTGACTCCGACCGGGCCGGGTGACAGTTGCACAGAGAGCGCGACATCGCCGCCCTCGCATTCCACCTGTGTCAGCAGCAGGTTTTCGTTTGCGTCCACCCATGAGCGTGTCCGCACAGTCAGGCCCTCTTTCACAAAGGTTCCCCGTGCTTCGGCGCACGCCAAATCCTGCTCCTGATGGTAACTTGCGCCTTGCAGCGCGGGGATGGAGAGGGTGACGGCTCCGACGGTGATAACCTTTGCATTACCCGGGTGGCGGGTCCAGAAATCATTCTTGCCGATGTGGAAACATTGCTTCTCCGGCGGTCCGGCCAGCGCCACGCCCACATCCCCGTTGCCCAGAAGCGGCCCGTCAGGCATGGCATTCGTGGGGACGTTCTTGGGCGGCGCGTCAAAAACCGCCTTGTAGTCCATGGAAACACCCGTGTCCGGCGGCTGGGCCAAAAGCGGACACGTGATAAAGGCAAGCATTGCCGCCTTTCCAATCAACAACCGCACGTTTCCCATATATTTTCCTTATTTCCCGCAGCCTGCCAACAGAGCCTCCAGGCGCGGCCAGTCTTCACTTCGGGAACAATAGGGACGGGCCAGTTCCATGACCCGGGCGGCCTTGGCGCATTCCTCCCAGCCCACAAGGGCCTCCACCTGCGCGGCGGTGATTTGGCCGAGGTAATACCGGGCGTTGGGATTTTCGGGATCAATGCGGAGGGACTCAAGAAAACCGGTCATGGCGGCCTCGCCCAGCACAAAGCCGCCGTAGTATTCGCGCAGCGCGGAGAGATCGTTTTTGCGGG
>JBHEKP010000037.1:0-34346 GCA_041859375.1 Candidatus Hydrogenedentales bacterium
CCTCGGTGCTTTCCGAGGTGAGCGCGCCGTCCTCCACCCACCAGCCCCCCGGCTTGCCCTCCCAGCCGCTCAGGTCTTTTCCATTGAATATGGGAGTGAACCCCTCCTCCGCGCCGCTGGAAAAGGCCGCCGCAAGCAGCACCATCAACAAGACAAGTGAATACCTCATCATTCAGCCTCCTTATGGGCGTTTTCCTGTCATGCCGGAAGCTCATACCCTTTCCGGCGCGGACGGGACAGCATGGCGTTGCCCTCGTCGGAGTTGGTGAACCGCTCCGTTTTGGGATCCCAATGAATCACCTCGCCCACCCTGCCAAGGTCGCGGACAATGTTAATCAGGTAGCAGAGGCTGGAGCTGCGCTGTCCGTATTCGATGTCGGCGTTGCAGCGTCTGCGTGTCTTGATGCAGTCCATCCAGTTTTCAATATGCGGCTGGGTTTCCGGGATGGCAAGTGGCGCGGGGCGGCCATCGGCCGCGAGAAGCTCCTTCGGATTCGAGGAAACCTTGTCACGGTTGATCTCAATGGTGCCCTTCTCCCCCTTGAAAATGCAGCCAAGCCCCGGGCCGTAGTCCGCGTCCAGGCTGAAATTGACCACCGTGCCGTTCTCAAACTTCATGGTCACCCGCGCGCGGGGGCCGGTCAGCTTGGCCATGGAATAGTACATGGAGCCCGTTTCATCCTCGGAAATCTGCCGCTCCTCAAATTTGCCGGAAATGCGGTCCGCAAGGGGCTCCTCAAGGGTGATTTCCACCGGCCCGGTCTCGTCGGTGCCCAAGCCGCGCTGAATCTGGTCGTAGCTGTGGGTGCCCCAGCCGGTCACGCCGAAGGAAAGGCCGCCGCCGTCATAATCCACCCATTTGGCCCATCCCCGGTGGATTTCATTGTGGAAGGGGCGCATTTCGGCCTGGTTGGTCCAGATATCCCACCATTCCTCCCCCCATCCCTCGGGCATCGGCTCCGCGTCCCTGGGCGTCCAGCGAAGTGGCCCAACAAAATTGGGCGCAAGCACTTCGGTGACTTTGCCTATGGCCCCGTTCTTCACCAGGTCGCTTGCCCAGTTGTTCAGGGGGATTGACCGCTGCTGCGTGCCCACCTGGGTGACCCGGTTGTGTTTCCGGGCGCAGTTGACCATTTCCCGTCCCTCGGCGATGGTCAGGCACATGGGCTTTTCGATGTAGACATCCATTCCGGCGGCCATGGCCATGCAGGCGACCCAGGCGCGGGCGTGGGTGGTGGTCTCCACCATGACCCCGTCCAGTTTTTCCTTTTCGATCATTTCCCGGAAGTCCGTGTAGGGCTTCCAGTTGTTCTTCTCCCCCTGGTTTTTCATGCAGTCGTCCACGCGCGGTTTCAGGCAGTCGCACACCGCAGCGATTTCTATGCCCGGAGTCACAAGACAGGTCGCGGCAATGTCACGGCAGCGCCCGCCAAGACCAATCAGGCCCACCCTGACCTTGTCGTTCGGGGAGACGCCCTCACGCCCGAAGGCGCGGGCAGAAATGATCATAGGGGCGGCGGCAACGGCGGTTTTCAGGAAATCTCTGCGTTTCACGCTGTATTCTCCTTGTCGGAATGGTCCCGGTTGAACAATCAAAAGATGGTTCCTAGCCTAGCATCCCCGCATCCGGACATCAACTTTCTTTTTTTGAATATCCCCCGCCGCGTTTCGTTAAATATTGGGTACGGTTACCATCCCTTAAAACAGGGTAAACATTCGCATTGCGGATGGGATTCGGGGTATCCTACGCACTTTGGTTTTTGAATATTTGCGGAATAGACCAAAAATAACCGGCGCTTTTGGCTTCGAAATGCATCAGAGCGGCCATGCACCGGTTTTGGGAGAGAGCGATGACCATCTCGGAATTGCTGGCGGAACGCGCCCGGGAGCACGGAAACCGCACCTTTGTCCTTTTTGACCACAAGGAAATCGGTTTCCAGGAGTTTTCGGACACATCCGGCAGGGTCGCCGCCAATTTGGCCGCAAGGGGGGTTGGAAAGGGGGAAAAGGTTGTTCTCATGATGGGGAACTGCCTTGAGTTCCTGTACTGTTTCTTTGGATTTGGCCGCATCGGCGCGGTCATGGTGCCCGTCAACCCCACCCTGAGTTTTGAAGAATACGTCTTTATTATCAATGACTCCGACGCGGTGGCGCTGGTCATTCCCGCAGAATTCGCCCCGTTGCTTCCGAGACTGCGCGACGCGCTGCCGAAAATACGGCACTTTTTCATTGTGGACGGCGAGGCCGAAGGGGCGGAACCGTTCAGCGTGCTGACGGAACCCGTCGATGTCCCGGATACCATGGCGGCCGGTGAGGCCAGTGACGCCGCGCTGATTTACACCTCCGGCACAACGGGCGCCCCGAAGGGTGTGATTCTCACCCATGGCAATTATTACTGGAACACCCTTGCCATGGCCCATTCCAACCGGCTCAGCAGGGCGGACAGGTTTCTTTGCATCCTTCCCCTGTTCCATGTGAACGCGCAGGTGGTGTCCGTTCTGACCCCGCTGATGGTGGGCGGAAGCGTGGCCGTCATGGGCGGCCGCTTCACCCCCTTCGGCATATTCCCGGCCATCGAGGAATACAGGCCCACCATCATGAGCGCCGTGCCCACCATTTACGGCATCATGTGCCGCCTGCCAAAGGCGACCTCCTACGACATCAGTTCAATTCGCTTTTTTGTCTCCGGCGCCGCCCCCCTGCCCGAGGAAATCTACAATGCCGTCCGGCAGGTGCTCAAGAAAACGCTGATTATGGGATACGGTCTCAGCGAGGCCACCTGCGCCAGCGCCGTGGCTGATCACGAGGATCCCATCCGCTGGAATTCGGTCGGCCCCGCGCTGCGCTACACGGGTGTCCGCATTGTCAACGAGGACGGCCAGGATGTGCCCGTGGGCGGCGTGGGGGAAATTCTCGTCTCCGGCCCCACGGTGATGAAGGGGTACTACAACAACCCGGAGGCCACCGCCGAGGTGCTTCAGAACGGATGGCTGAAAACGGGCGATTTGGGCCGCCTCGACAACCAGGGGTACCTCTACGTGGTGGACCGCGTCAAGGACATGATTATCCGGGGCGGACAGAACATCTACCCCGCCCAGATTGAACAGGTCATCATCCGTCTGCCGCAGGTGGACGAGGTGGCCGTGGTGGGTGTTCCCGAGCCCACCTGGGGCCAGGAAGTGCTTGCGGTGATCAAGCTCCTGCCGGAGGCCACCCTCACGGAGAAAGAGGTCTTTGATTTCTGCAAGGAGCACCTGGGCGCCTACAAGCGGCCCAAGTTTGTCCGTTTTGTGGAGGAACTCCCGAAAACGGCCATCGGAAAAGTGCGCAAGAACGAGTTGGCAAAACAATATGCGGACCTGTGCAGGCATTCGGGCGGTTCGGCGCGGAGTTGATGCGTCCCTCTCCCCGGTTCCTGAAGACTTTTTTTAGGTTTAACACACCAACTGGAGGAGAATCGTCAATGAATCAGAACAGGCGTGAATTTCTGCGAAATGCGGCCTTCGGCATGGGTGGACTGGGGGCGTTGCTCGCCGGAAACCGGGCCTGGGGCGGCACGGTGCCCCCCTTCGGCGTGTGCGACTGGTCCATTGACGGATCCCTGAAACCGGAGGCACTTGCCACGGCCAAGGCCATCGGCCTGGATGGCATTGAAATTTCCGCGGGAACACCGAGGGATGTGCTTGAAATTGCCGACCCGGCGTTGCAGGAAAAATACAAGGCCGCCATGGCGGAAACGGGGCTGACCATTTGCTCCGTTGCCATGGGACTCCTCAACCAGGCCCCTCTGGCAACGGATCCGCGCGGCCCCGCTTGGCTGGAACAGACCATTGACGGCGCGAAGGCCGTGGGCGCAAAGACCATCCTTATGGCCTTCTTCGGCGACGGCGACCTGCTCGACAAGAATGACAAGCTGAAAATGGACATGGTGGACGCAGCCGCCGCCCGAATCAAGGCTGCCGCGCCGCGCGCCAAGGACGCCGGGATCACCCTTGCCGTGGAAAACACGCTCTCCGGCAGGGACAACCTGCTCCTGCTCGAAAAGATTGGCGACCCCTCCGTCCGTGTCTACTACGATGTGGGCAATTCCACCTACCACGATTATGACGTCACCGCGGAAATCCGCGAACTGAAGGATCGCATCTGCCAGATTCACTTCAAGGACGGCAAGCACTATCTGGGCAAGGGCGAGGTGGATTTGGCCGCCTGCGTCAAGGCCATCCAGGACATCAATTACGCCGGTTGGATTGTGTTGGAGACGTCGAAACCCTCCGGGGACATTGTGGCCGACTTCAAGACCAACCTGGCCTATTCCAAGAAACTCTTCTCGGCCTGAGTTCTCAAACTACCTGGAGGAATGAACATGGACACTGACACTTCCGTCAACAGGCGGTCATTCATGAAAACCGCCGCCGTGGCCGGGGCGATATCCGTCTTTCCGGCGGCGACGGTCCGCTCCTACGCCGAAAACAGCAAACTCGCCGTGGGTCTGATTGGCTGTGGCGGGCGCGGCAAATGGATAGGCCGCCTCTTCCAGGAGTTTTCCGACTCCAAGGTGGTGGCCCTTCATGACTATTTCAACGACCGGGCCGGCCGGGCTGCGAAGGAGCTGGACGTGCCCAAGGAGCGTTGCTTCACCGGCCTAGATAGTTACCGGGAAATGGTGCAACTGGCCGAAGTGGACGCGGTGGCCGTTGAAACACCCCCCTGCTTCCATCCGGCGCAGGCCGCCGCCGCCATCGACGCGGGCAAGCACGTCTACCTCGCAAAGCCTGTTGCCGTGGACGTGGCGGGCTGCCTCTCCATCATCGAGTCGGGCAGGAAAGCCGGGGACAAGCTGAGTTTTCTCGTTGATTTTCAGACGCGCAACAACGAGTTTTACCGCGAAGCCGTGAAAAAGGTGCATGAGGGGGCCATCGGCGCCCCCGTGCTCGGCCAGTGCTATTATCACGCGGGCAGGCTCGGCAAGCAGGCCGAGCCCGGCACGGAAACCGCGCGCCTGCGCAACTGGGTTTTTGACAAGGCGCTCTCCGGCGACATCATCGTGGAGCAGAACATCCACGTCATTGACGTGGCCAACTGGCTGCTGAACGCCCATCCACTCCGCGCCACCGGCACCGGCGGGCGCAAGGCCCGGGTGGACGTGGGCGACTGCTGGGATCATTTCGTGGTGGCCTTCGAGTATCCGGACGGCGTGCTGGTGGACTTCAGTTCCGCGCAGTTCATCAACGGTTACACGGACGACCTCTGCATGCGCCTGTACGGCACCGAGGGCACGGTGGACACCCACTACGGCGGCCCGGTCAGCATCGGCGGCAGCAAGGAAAACTGGCCCGGCGGAAAGACCAACACCATCTATCAGGACGGCGCGGTGAACAACATCCGCGACTTCCACGCTGGCATCATGGCCGGGAAGCCCGTCAATTCGGCGGCGGACGGCGCCCAGAGCACCATGTCCTCCATCCTTGGCCGCATGGCCGCCTACAGCGGCAAGCCGGTCACTTGGGAGGAAATGCTCGCCGACACCACCCCCATGGACCTGCGCCTCAACCTTCCGGCGGACGGGCCGGACTCCAAGGCGTAATCAAAGGTTTTATAAAAACACCCGGATTCGCACTCAAGCGTTTCCGGGCGTTTTTTTATGTTTACAGGCAAAAGAAGAACGACTATGGGATTGGATTCCCATCCGGGCAAAGGTAATATCCAAGGAGACCGGAATCGACTGCCTCAGTTTCCGCTGGCATATTGGAAGGATTCCAGTAACCAATGCGATCAATCTCCCCGTTCGGAACGAACGGTCTGTCCGCATCTGTTTCCGCGCAGTACAAAGCACCAAATTCAATGTGCACATCAGGGTTCCAACGCGAGGGCTGAAGCTCAAATTCCATCAGTCCGCGAAAGCGCATATCCCGCAAACACTGGCCGGATTCTTCCAAGACCTCACGTTCCGCGCATTCCCGGGGGGACTCCCCCTCGTCAACCATTCCCCCCGGCAGTTCCCAATAGCCCTTTTGGCGGTTGTGCACCAGTAAAAAACCGTCATTCGCCCTGACAAGCACCAATGAATGGGTGACATGGAAACCTTGGCCGACCTGTTCCTCGGGCATGGTGAGAAGCCTGAGAAGTTTGTCGCCGCGCGCATTTTCGAGTAGGGGTGCCATGAACTGAAACCTTTATAGGAAAAAAACAGCGGCTGTTTCGCAGCCGCTGTTCCAATGTCAGTACCGCAAAAAGCGGCCCTCTCTTCAGGCTTTGCGCAGGGATTTTCCGTAAGCAAAGGCGGCCAGGTTTTCGTCATGCACCTTTTTTGGGAGATGCTTTTTGATGGCACCCTCCCAGCAGGATTCCGGGAGATCCAGATAGGTGCTCAGGAGGCCCAGCAATCCCACATTGAAATTGCGCGTGGTAAGCGGCGTCGTATCCTGATCCAGAACTACCAGATCGGTGCCGTCTCCCAGGATGGCGCTGGTGGAAACCAGCACGCCGCCTTCCTTCAACTGGTAGAGGTTGTTCTCCTCCTGCGTGGGGTGGAGGATGAGCAAAATGTCCGCCTCGCCGGTGGGCACCATGGGGCTGAGCACCTTTTCACCGTAGCGCACGTCGCTGGTCACGGAGCCGCCGCGCTGGCTCATTCCGTGAATTTCGCTCTGCTTCACGTCGCGGCCCGCCAGAAAGGCGGCCTCCGCCAGGATGTTTGCTGCGCGGATCACGCCCTGTCCGCCGAGACCCGCCATCACCACATTGGTCACAGAATCAAGATTTGTGCTCATCACACTTCCCCGCGAGTTCGTTGTAGACCCTGATTTTCGGCTCCGCCAGTTTGCATATCTTCCGCATGATGATCACGGAAAGCTCGTCGCGCCCGAGGCACTCCTTCAGCGCCGCCTCGAAGGTGGAGGGGCTTTCGGCGAGGAGGACATTCTTCACGCCCATGGCGTGGAGCACCTCCTCGTACACGATTCTTCCGGCGGGCTCGTGGGAAAGGGTGCGCCCCGTGCCCGGATGCTCCTGAAGACCGGTCATGGCCGTGGTGCCGTTGTCCAGAATAATCACAATGTGCCCGGTCTTTGGCGTGTTGTAGACCATCTCGGTGATGCCCGCCAGGCCGCTGTGCATGAAGGTGCTGTCGCCGATGACGCTTACCACGCGGCGCGCCTCCTCCTCCGGCAGCACGTGGCGCATGCCCAGGCCCAGGGTGATGCTCGCGCCCATGCACAGGCAGGTGTCCATCGTCTCAAAGGGGGGCAGCACGCTCAGGGTGTAGCAGCCGATGTCGCCCGCCACCACGCAGTCGTACTTTTTCATCACGCTGAAGGCCTGGCGGTGGGGGCAGCCATGGCACAGTTGCGGGGGTTTGCCCTTGCCCGCCACCTGCTCGCGCGTGTTGTCGCGGTCAATGAGCGCCTTGATCCGGTTCACATTGAGCTCGCCGAAGCGGAACATGTCCAGCTTGCCCTCGCACGCGATGCCCTCGTAGCGCAGGGATTCCACAAGGTAGGGATCCCCCTCCTCAACCACCAGGCAACGGTCAACCGACTCCGCAAAGTTCCGGATGACGTCTATGGGAAGCGGATAGGTCATGCCGATTTTCAGCACCGACGCCTCCGGCACAGCCTCGCGCACATGGAGATAGGACACGCCGGAGGTGATGATTCCCAGGGACTTGGCTCCCTCGACATGAGTGTTCAGCCCGAAATGCTCGTTCCAGTCGGCGATTTTGGTCAACTTTTCCCGGAGCCTGCGGTGCGCGGGCCGGGCAAAAGCGGGCACCATGACATAGGACTGGGTGTCCCGGACAAAATGGGGGATCTTGTCGCTTGGGGTTTCCGGCGCGGGAACGACAATGCTCTTCGAGTGGCACACGCGGGTGGTCATGCGCAGGATCACCGGGAGATTCCAGGTTTCCGACAGTTCCAGACCCTTGCGCATGTAGTCGTAGGCTTCCTGCGCGTCGGCGGGTTCCAGCATCATCAGGCCCGCAGCCTTGGCATAGCGGCGGTTGTCCTGCTCGTTCTGGCTGGAGGCCATGCCCGGATCATCGGCGGACACCAGCACCAGGCCGCCCTTCACGCCGGTATAGGCGACAGTGAACAGGGGATCAGCCGCGACATTCACCCCCACGTGCTTCATGGTCACCAGCACGCGGCCCCCCGCATAGGCCGCGCCGATGCCCACCTCAAGGGCGGACTTCTCATTGGGGGCCCACTGCGCCTTGCCGCCAATCAGGGAAAAATTCTCAAGGATTTCCGTGGATGGGGTTCCAGGGTACCCGGTGCCCAAATGGACCCCCATATGCAGGGCGGCCAAGGCCACGGCCTCATTACCGCTCATTAACTTTCTGCCAAGGTCACTCATAAACGCCACTCCCTGGGGATTAGCCCAATCATTTGCCTGCGAACACCTGCCTCAAGAGTAAATTTGTCCAAAAATTGGACATTCCTGTAAACAAATATTCACGCCGACCTATTGCCCACATGCTAGCAAATAATTAAGAACTGTGCAAAAAAACATACTAAAATGTTTCCATCACCGTGCTTATTGGCGGTTGGAGGCAATCAAATTGATGGTGGAGCAGGGCTATTTGGTCAGGTCTTTTTTCAAAATCTTGGAGAAGTTTTCAAGCCGTCCGGCGCTGTCGGCGAGACCGCCCTCACGGTTCCGGGACAGCCACACGGATTTTTGGCGGGAAATCAGCGTGTCCAACTCGGCGGCCAGTGTTTTCCCGGTTTCCTTGGGGAGTTGCGAGGTGCTGACGTTCCCGTTTTTCAGCCGTTCAGAGCCGATTTTCAGGGAAAGCACCGCCAGGGCAGCGTTTGTTTCCAGTTCCGACTTGATCAGGCCGGCATCCGGGCGGCGCATGTCGCTTTCCCCGATGCGGCTCACCGCATCGCTGATGGCCGTGATTGCCGCGTCATTTCCGGCGATGGTCATCCCCTTCAGCGGACCCTTGACGGGGGAACCCTGCACCGCGCTGAGCAGCAGCCCGTAATAAACGGAACTGTTTCCGATGGACACGCCCGTGATGGTGTGGGCGTTGCCCAAATCCAGCACCGCCTGGCCCATTTTTCCGGCGGCGTCCATGAAGACGTGGACATCAAGCGCCTTTGCCAGTGGCAGGGACGTGTTCTCCTGCGCGCACCAGCTCAGGGCCGCCCCATAGGCGAAGGGAGCGAAGGACACGGGCAGGAACTGCCAGTGCCCGTTGTCGCCCCAGTCGGTGACCAGGTAGCCAATCGAGCCGTTGGCCATGCCGTTTACCGCGGCGTTGCGCAGGTTTTCAAGGGAGTTGTTTGTGCGGCCCAGCAGCGAATTCCAACTTGAGGTGCCGGGAACGACATAAAAGGGAATACCGGATGCCGCAAACTTGCGTCCATGCTCCGCAAAGGGATGTGCCGCCTCATACCCCCATTCCATGGCGATCACATCCGGGGGAATCTGCGGAATCAGTTCCGGGTACTGCATGATGATGTCACCCCAGAACTGCATTTTTTTGCCGTTTGCCTTTACGAGGTCATGTATTTTCAGCAGGAAACCCAGGTACAGGGGGCCCATGCCCATGGTTGCGGCGGCCTCCTTGCTGCACCCCTTTCCAAGGCTCCATGTTTCATCGCAGCCCACATTGAACTGGCCGCTGGAAAAATTGGGAAGCATGTCCGCATAGAGTCCGGCCAGGAAATCCACACAGGCGGGGTTGACGGGGCAAAGGTCCCCCGCCCCCGGTTTTTCAGCCAGAGGGGTGTATTCCGGATGTTTGAGCCACCGTTCCATGTGGCCGAAGGAATTCTGGTTGGGTACCAGTTCAATGAACCGCTCCCTGCAATAGGCGTCATATTCACGAATTTCCTCCCCCGTCAGCGGGGAGGCGTCCTTCCAAACGGTCTCGTGGCCCTTGTAGGCGAAAGTATGCTCCGTGTAAAGCTGTATCTGGTTGTACTTCAACTCGGCGAACATGTCCGCGAGCATGCGGAGCGTTTCCATGGTGGGTACCTTGTCCCGGGAAACATCCAGCATCACCCCGCGGTTGGGAAAGTCGGGCCAGTCCTCGATGTGGAGCGCGGGAAGCCCCTCCACCCCCTCATATTGCCGCTGAAGCTGTTTCAAGGTTTGCCGTGCATAAAACACGCCCGCCTCGTCATGACCGGTAATGGCCACACCCACGGATGAAACATCCAGCAGGTAACCCTGCGCATGGGGCATTGCGGAGGGGTCGACTTTCACCGCAGGCTCTGCCGCCGCGACAAGATTTCCCCCGGTGAAATTCAGGGATCTGGGTTTGGGCAAAAACACAAGAGATGCCGGATCCGGAACCTCCACCGGCTTTGCCGACGCGGGTAGCGGCGCGTTGTCGGTTGTCTCAGATGGAACAGTCGCGGCGGTTGTTTGCACGTCGTTGGTGGCGCATCCGGAAAACAGTGCGCTTAAAACCAGTGCAAATGCCAAAAAATACCGGGTTTTCATCTTTGTTTCCCTTTTGTTCATTACCACAGTCCCAATCTTTGCAGTATCTCTTCGGCCACCTCAGAAGGGGTCATTTTACCGCAATCCACGGTAATCCGAGCCCATCTTTGGTAGAGCGGTTTTCTCGCTCCGTACAAGCCCGCCAATGTTTGCCCCTCAGTGATGGCCACGCCCCTCTCCCCCATGTCGGCAAGGCGCGGCTCCAGCACCGCAAGGGGCGTGTCAAGGAAAACGATCAGTCCCCGCTCGGACAGGTGGCGCATGGCGCAGGCGCTGTAAACCACGCTGCCCCCCGTGGCGATCACCGCGCCGGCGGCGTCAACCGTGGCCACGGCCTTCTCCTCAATGGCCAGGAAACCCCGCAGTCCGTGCTTTTCAATGAGCGCGTGCAGCGGCATGCACATCTGGCACTGGAGCACCAGGTCCGTGTCGATAAATTCCATGCAGAGGCGTTTTGCAAGAAGCACGCCCACCGTGCTCTTGCCCGCGCCGGGCATGCCTGTCAACACCAGGTTGTCGATTTCCTCGCCGTTGATGATCAGCATGGGGATCATACTGACACACAGGGCGTCGCCGTGGCAAAAGACGGCCCCGCGCGGCGAATGACGCGGACCGGCGGTCTTGGGTATACTCCCGTCCGGAGTGCATTTCATGAACATGGACTTTTTCAAGGACATCCCTTTTTCCGATCCGGTGCAGGCGGAACAGGTGATGTGTGGAATCTTGGACGCCGGGCGGGAAGAAATCGCCTCTTCACTTTCCGGTTCATTGAAAAACTGCCCCGATCCGTTGCGCGCGCTGGTGGGAATAAGCCGTTTACTGGAGCGCGCGGGAGACGGGCAGCGCCACGTTTCCCTGATGGCGGAAAACCCAAAATACACCGAAATGCTTGCCACCCTGTTTTCGCAAAGCAGGATGCTTACAGACACCCTGTGCCGCAATCCGGAATACGCGCCCTGGCTTTTCAATGACGCGCCACTGCGGCAAACCCGCACGCGGGAGGCAACAATTGGGGAACTGGCCGCCGCCGTGGCGGAGGCGGCGGATTTTCCGAAAAAATGCGTGGCCCTGCGCAAGGCCGCCCGGCGGGAGCAGTTGCGCATCGCCGCCAGGGAAATTTGGATCCATGCCCCGTTTTACTCCATCGCGGAGGACTTGTCCAACCTCGCCGACGCCGCGCTGGAGGCGGGTATCGAAATGGCGCGGGGGCAGCTTGCCCCGCGCTTTGGCGTTCCGGTGACCACTGATGGAAAGGATGCGGGCCAAAACACCAAGTTTGTGGTGCTTGGCATGGGAAAACTGGGCGGACGGGAGCTTAATTTCAGCTCCGACATAGATTTGGTCTTTGTCTACGGGGACAACGGGAAGACAACGGGGGGAACTTCCGGAAGCATCACAAACGAGGAGTACTTCAAGAAATTCGGGGAACTGGTCATAAAGGCCGTGTCCGAACCCATGCCCGAGGGCATGGTCTTCCGGGTGGACATGCGCCTCCGGCCCTTTGGGAAAAGCGGCGCCCTGGCCACCCCCTTCGACGGTGCGCTGGACTATTACATCACCTACGGCCGTGCCTGGGAGCGGCAGGCCCTCATCAAGGCGCGCCCCTGCGCGGGCGACCTGGACATGGGGGAAGCGCTTCTGGAAAAACTCCGGCCCTTTGTGTTTCCCCGTTATTTTGACGACGCCACCCTGGAGGACATCCGGTCCGTAAAGCAGCAGACCGAGGCGGTCATCGCGGACAGCGGGCGCACGGACCGTGAGGTGAAACTGGGGCGCGGGGGCATCCGGGACAT
Organism: Candidatus Hydrogenedentales bacterium; assembly: GCA_041859375.1. GTDB lineage: Bacteria > Hydrogenedentota > Hydrogenedentia > Hydrogenedentales > CAITNO01 > JBHEKP01. The sequence goes on from JBHEKP010000037.1 coordinate 12,252, forward strand.
CGAATTCACCGTCCAGATGCTGCAACTGCTCAACGGCGGGCGCTGGCCGGATCTGCGCACCAAGAACACCCTGGAGGCCATCGAGGCGCTTGGCAACCGGCAGAGCCTCAGCCCCTTCGAGGCGGGCGCGTTGTCCCGCCATTATGTGTTCCTGCGCCAGGTGGAGCACCGTCTGCAGATAGAAGGCGGCCTTCAAACGCACGCCCTGCCGGAACAGCCCGCGGATTTGGATGATCTTGCGCGGCGTCTGGGCTATGCGGACGGGGATTCCTTCATGCGCGTTTACCGTGAAAGGACCAATGACACCCGGCGTATACTGGAGAAGTTCCTTTCCGTGAAGGGCTCGGGCAATTTGTGGATCAACGAGCTGCTGGACCCCAAATCAACCGATCTTTCCGGGCTGGAAAAGCTCAGGGAGCACGGTTTTAAAAATCCCGGACAGGCGCGGGGCGAACTGCTGCTTCTCGCCAACGGTCCGGAGGACGCCCCCTACACGCGCGATGTTTCCCAGCAGTTCGCCGCCGTGACGCCCACGCTCTTGTCCGCCCTTTCAGGCGTTCCCAACCCGGACAACACCCTGCTTCGCGTGGGCCAGGTGCTTGCGCGGCTTCACGCGCCCGCCACCCTTTACGGGCTCCTGGCCTACAACACGGAGCTGTGCCGCTATCTGGTGACGCTTATCGCCAACAGTGACTATCTTTCCGGCATCCTTGTGCGCGATGTGGGGCTGCTGGACCTGGTGGGCAGTCCGAGCGCCCTCACCATGCCCACCTCCCGCCAGTCGCTTGAGGAGGATTTCGCCGCGCTGCGCATGGCCGCCCATCCGGAGGCGGCCCCCTACCGTCTTCGCGACGGGGAAATGCTGAAGGTGGCCATGCGCGACCTCATACAGGGCATATCCGTCTACGAGGTGGGCGACGAGCTGACCGTGCTGGCCGAGGTGATTTTGTCCAACGCCCTGCAAAACGCCCGGCGCATGGTGGAGGGCAGGCACGGCAAAAGCGGACGGCGCTTTGCCATCCTGGCCCTGGGAAAACTGGGCGGCCGCGAGATGGGGTACGGAAGCGACCTGGACCTCGTTTTTGTGCACGAGGAGGAGGGGCCCCACGACTGCGGCCTGTCCGACACCGAATATTTTCCCGCCATCGCGTCGCACACCCTGAAAAGCATCAAGGAACCGACGCGTTATGGCATCCTGTACGACATTGACACCCGCCTCAGGCCCGACGGCAGCAAGGGGGTGCTGTCCATCACCGACCGCCGCCTGGTCCAGTATTACACGGAGGAGGCACAGCCCTGGGAGCGTTTTGCGCTGATGAAGGGCCGGTGCGTGGCGGGTGACCCGGATTTCATGGAGCAGGTGGAGGCTACGGCGCGCGACGCGGCCTTTTCCATGACGCTCACTGCGGACATGCTCGCCCATCTGGAGTCCCTTGGTGCGAAACTGGCCGCATCGGCGGGGGAACTGGACCTGAAAAGGCACCAGGGCGGGCTGTCCGAGGTGGAGTTCACCACCCGGTACTGGCAGTTGCGCCACTGCTCCGCCCATCCGGAACTCAAACGGGGCGGTGTCTTCAAGGCGCTGGAAACAATCAGCGCAAAGGGCCTGGAATCTCCGGAGGACTGCGCAACCCTGACGGAGGCCTATGCGTTTTACCGGGGAATCCTCAACCGCATACGCATGATGAACGGAAGCTCCCAGAGCAGCCTCCCCGCCGACGGGGACGCGCGGGATCAGCTCGCCCGGAGACTCGGAATGGAGGGGGACATCCTCGGCTTGGTCAACAAAATGCGCGCCCGCGTGCATGCCATACACACGCGGGTGCTTGGGGAGGAACTGGGGCGTTGCGGCGCGTCGTGATCAGGACGCCTCGCCGGAATCCGCCACAATCTTGTTGATCAGCCCGTATTCGAGCGCCTCTTCCGCGCTCATCCAGAAGTTGCGGTCGCTGTCCTTGGAGACCTTGTCCTCGGGCTGGCCTGTCTCGGCGGAAATCAACTGGTTGATTTTTTTGCGTATTTTCAGGATTTCCTGCGCCTCGATGCGGATGTCGGAGGCCTGGCCCATGCTGCCGCCGCTGGGCTGGTGGAGCAGGAACCGGGTGTTGGGGAGTGAGTAGCGCTTCCCCTTTGCGCCGCCCAAAAGGATGGGCACGGCGATGCTCGCCACCCAGCCCGCGCCGATGGTGATCACCGGGGATCCAATAAAGCGCATCATGTCGTGGATGGCGTAGCCGGAATCCACATGGCCGCCCGGCGAGGATATCACCACACGGATGGGCTCCCGGGAGGCCGAGTCCAGCACGAGCAGCTGGGTCATCACGCTCTCGGCAAGTTCCTGGTCCACCTCGCCCGTGACCATGATGATGCGGGACTTGAGCAGCCGGTCAATCAGGCCGTTGCTCTTTTTCGCTTCCCCGGGCTCGCAGCAGGGTTCATCCTCGTCATTGCGGAAATATTCAGTGCCCATGTGGCAGGCTCCTTGTTTGGGTTGTTAAACGGGGTGTTATTCTGCCATTCCGGCCTTGAGGCCGTCAATGTTTTGGGGAAGCACGCACAGGATCATCCATTGATCCGGCATCATGCGCGCTTCGGCGCGCGGCGGCTGGTGGTGGTGCGCCTCAAGCCCTCCTGAAAGGCGGATTTCCGCGATGCCGGCCAGGGAGACCCACCATTCCCCGTCTTCCTCCCTTGCCGGGGACAGCCAAACAGGCTCGGGAAACTTATTTGCGCCCTCCAGCGCCATTGGGGGTGTCATGCGCAGGGATGCGCCAAGTTCGCCCTGGGGGGAAAAGGCCATGTACACAAGCCTCTCCCCCTGCCTTCTGGCGCAAAGGACCAGGGGCAGCATGTCCGGCGGCATTTCCGCGGGCGCATCCTCCATTCCGCAAAGGCCGTTTGCCGTGGACAATATCCGGACCAGTGAGGATGTGTCCCAGCCGGCAAAGGTCTTGACGAGTTCGGTTGACCCCATGAGCCGCGCCAGCGCATTGGCTGCCGGACCCGGCGCTGAACTTCCGCCCCCCGCGCTCCCCTCTCCCCGCAGGGAAAGCAGCGACAGGGCGTGATCCGCGCGGCCCGCGGCCACCAGACAGCGCTCATAAGCAAGTCCACGCGCATTTTCAGGCAGTTCGGCGCTTTCATTCCGCATCCGCGTGATAAAGGACTCCACCATTCCGTCATCCACGGGGGGCAGAACAGCCGCCCCCGGCCTGTTTGCCAGCGAGCGGGCAAAATAATCCGCCCCCTCCTCCACCCTGCCCTCCTCAAGCGCCACCACCGCCGTCCACCATTGCGCCCTCCCCTCGCAGGGACGGACGCGCAGTACCCTCTCAAGCCGGGTGCGTGCCGCTTCCGTTTCCCCGTTGGCAACCAGGGCGGACACCGCCGATTCGTAATCCCGCGCCTCACCGGGAAAGACCACCACCGCATGGGCGGCGGCCAGCACGATTGTGGCAATCAGTGGCGGGGCCAGCGACCAGCCGAGCCGTTCCCCCTTTACGCCGGGACATCCCCGTGACGCCGCCAGTCCGAGGAGCAGTGCAGCGGCGGGGCCGGGCATGATTTCAAGGCACAGCGCCGCAAAGGCAGAAACGATCACCAGAACAATCCATACATGGCGGGTCTTGTCCGGAAATGCCCCCTCCGCAACGGTTAATTTTGCCGCCACACGGGCGCACAACCAAATGGACAGGAGCGTGGCGGGCAGCATTGGGGGGCTGAAGGACCAGGCAAGCCCGGTGCCTGTCCCGGCGGGTTTCACCGCGACCAAAACACACTCCAATCCGGCCACCACCAACATCATTGGCAGCAAAAGAAGCCATTTTGACGGACGGCGTGTCAGAAAAACGAGCCCAATGGCGCACATAAGGCCAAGATGAAAAAGGAAGACGGCCTCCCGGACATCCAGCGGACCCGCGGCCACAGTATCAGAATAGTCGTCAAATGCTGTTGGAAACACCATACCGTAATTGGACAAAACGGTGGTGAGGGCAGTTGTTGCGGTGGCGGACAGAAACAGGAAAAGCAGCACTTCAGGTTTGTGCTGCCCGGACGACGCATCAACCGCCAGCACAAAAATCAACGCAGAGAGTGCAAGCACGCCGCCTTTTTCAAAACCCGCACCCCATACGGCCAATCCCCATATTCCCAGGAGGATGGCGGGCCAAAGCAAGTCAAACGGGATGCGGGGTCTGCCATTTGCTGCCCATTTCAAGGCAAAAAACAGCGTCAAACCGAACAGGGAAAGATTGGCCATCCCCAGCCAGTGTCCCCACAACTGCTGATAAGCGCCCAGGGGAAGGGAAAAGCAGAATGTCCCCAGCATCAGGAGGGAGGGACGGTTCGATTGGGCAAAAGGCCGCAAACGGTTCATGGCCTTTTCCCTGAATCAATTGGAAAGATGGGGTGCTTCATGTCCGTTTCCTGTTGGGCACCAGAAACAGAACCCGCCCCGGCCCTTGCCAGGCCAAACAGAAGCAGTGATAAAGCGACCAGCACCATCAGCAAAAAGTACCAGAGCGCCACTTTTCTTTCTTTTCTTAGTATTTCCAGCGCGTCCATGCAGAACTCCAACGCCAATCAATCCACGACCTGCCGTATTATAAATAATACTGTTGCATCCTATCGCAAACGAAGGTAGGATAACATCATAGTGAGCGGCTTGGTTTTATAAAGGACTTTTCTTGGCGACCATTTTTAAAAACGGGCAGCGAGTAACTGTGTCCGCGCGGGGGCACAAACTCACAACGCGTGTCTCAAGCCACACGGTGGACACCATCACCATCAACCCCGGATACGGAGTTCAGTACATTCCGGGCGAGGTGGTGCAGGTGGAAACCGCCGCTCCCGGAAGTGTCGTTTCGTTTCTAATGCAGGTCATGTGCCAGGCCAACGGCATGGGGCGCGGGGTCGTGCTCCGCCGCAATCCCAACGCGATGTCCAACCGCAACCGCCGCAGTTGGCGCATTCCCGTGGAAATGCCGATCTCGGTGAAGCGTTCCGGCGCCCCCCACTTCATCATCGGGCGTCTGGTGAACATCAGCATGGAGGGCGCGCAGGTGGTCTCCCCCGCCGCCCTGAACAACGGTGACATGGTGCAGTTGCAGTTGATGCTGCCCGACAATGTCAAATGCCTGCTCCTTGGAAAGGTGGTCCGCATCACCCCCATCGCAGCCCCGGGCCAGGCAAGCAACAGCACCGGCATCCTGTTTTCACCGCTTTCCAGGGAGTCACGGAACGCCCTGACCTACTTTATTTGGAAGCAGATCCGGGAACGCCACATCGCCCGCAAGAACGAGGCGGCGAAAAAGCAGTAATCCGCCCCCCCGGCAACCAGAGGGATACAACACAATGGAAACCGTTTCCATCGGCGTGATTTTGAACGGGGTCACCGGCAGAATGGGACTCAACCAGCATCTGACCCGCTCCATTATGGCCATTCGCGCCCAGGGGGGCGTTTCCGCGGCAAACGGCGCGCGGATTATGCCGGAACCCCTCCTGCTTGGGCGCAACGCGGACAAATTGTCGGCAATTGCGGCCGCGAACGGCGGGCTGCCCTGGTCCACCGACATGGAAGGCGCGCTGTCCGACCCGCAGTACCAGATTTATTTCGACACCCAGACCACCCTGCGCAGGTATGACGCGGTGAAACAGGCCATCACCGCCGGAAAGCATGTGTACTGCGAGAAACCCTGCGCCTCCACCACGGAGGAGGCGCTTTCCCTTTACCGGATGGCGGAGGAGAAGGGCGTGAAGCACGGGGTGGTGCAGGACAAACTGTGGCTTTCCGGCCTTCGCAAGCTCAAGTATCTCATTGACACGGGATTTTTTGGAACCATTCACTCCGTTAAGGGGGATTTCGGTTATTGGGTTTTCACCGGCGAGGACCAGCCCGCCCAGCGTCCCTCATGGAATTACCGGAAGGCCGATGGCGGCGGAATCATTTCCGACATGCTCTGTCACTGGCGTTATGTGATTGACAACCTCTTCGGCAATGTCACCTCGGTGAGCTGCCTGGGCGCGACCCATGTGCCCAGGCGTTGGGACGAGCGGGGCGAAGCCTATGAAGCCGACGCGGACGACGCCGCCTATGCCACGATGATCACGGACAAAAACGTGGTGTGCCAGTTCAACTCCTCATGGTGCACCCGCGTGCGCAAGGACGATTTGCTGGTGATTCAGGTGGACGGCACAAAGGGTTCCGCCGTGGCGGGACTCCGCGACTGCTGGGTCCAGCATGATTCCGCCACCCCAAAACCGGTGTGGAATCCCGACATCCCCAGCCCCATTGACTTCTGGGGCGGCTGGCAGAAGGTGCCGGACAACACCGCCTTTGACAACGCATTCAAGGAGGAATGGGCGCTGTTTCTGCGCCATGTCGCCTTTGGCGAGCCCTTCCGCTGGACCCTTCTGGAGGGGGCCAAGGGCGTACAGCTTGCCGAGCTTGGCATGGAAAGCTGGAAACGCAGGGCATGGGTGGACGTGCCCGTCCTCGCCTGAACGGTTAACGGGAGAACATGCAATGACCGAAAAGATGCGGGATTTTTCCCGGCTGTGCATACACACCATGACCACCAAGCCCTGGACGCTCCAGGAGGCGGTGGACGGTTATCTTGCCGCGGGCGTTCCCGCCATCACCGTGTGGCGGGAGCACATCGCCCCCCTGGGCGCGCCCGCCACCGGCAAACTGCTCCGTGAATCCGGGCTGAAGGTGGCCAGCCTGTGCCGGGGCGGTTTTTTCACCGCCACCGGGGCGTCGGACAGGGAAAAGGCCCGTGCGGAAAACCGCCGTGCCATTGACGAGGCGGCTGAAATCGGCGCGCCGCTGGTGGTTCTGGTGTGCGGGGCCACGCCCGGCCTTGATTTGCCCATGGCCCGGCAGCAGATTTTGGACGGCATCCATGCGGTGGAGCCCCACGCGAAGGCCGCCGGGGTGAAACTCGCCATCGAACCCCTCCACCCCATGTACGCCGACACACGCTCGGCGATTAACACGCTGGAGCAGGCGAACAACCTGGTGACCACGCTGGACAGCCCCTGGGTGGGCGTGGCCGTGGACGTGTATCACTGCTGGTGGGACCCCTTCCTGCGGTCCGAGATTCAACGCGCGGGAAAGAGCATCTTTGCCTTCCATGTCTGCGACTGGCGCGTGCCCACGCGCGACCTCCTCAATGACCGGGGCATGCCCGGCGAGGGGGTCATCAATATCCCGGAAATACGCGGATGGGTGGAACGAACGGGTTTCAACGGGCCGGTTGAGGTGGAAATCTTCTCGAATGAATACTGGGCCTGGGATCAGGCAAAACTGGTGGAACGAATCAAGAGGGCCTGGCTGGCCCACGTTTGACGAGGAAGCCGCGCACGCTGGACGCAACCAGCGCGACGGCCTCGCCAAGATCCCTCAGAAAATCACTGATGACATCCGCCGTCCTGGTCATGCGCTCTTCCTTCCGGGTTGTCCGCTCCGCAAAAACGGGCTGTTCCCCCGCGCGAACAGTCCTGTCATGCTAGTAATACCGGACGACGGCGAAAACGTTTCATTCAATTTATTGCCCCGCCTGTTTCCCCCCTGCTATCTTTTAGCACCCCGAAGCGGGCAACCCAAGGAACAGCCATGAAAGACGCCCGGCAGCTTTACCAGGAATTTATGGAACGCATCGGCGAGGTCATCGACCTGCGCCACGCATCCGCCCTGCTCCAGTGGGACCAGGAGGTCCACATGCCTGAAAAGGGCGCGGAGGCGCGGGGATGCCAGCTTGCCACGCTGGCGGCGCTGGAGCACCGCATGTTCACCTCCGATGGCCTGCGCGGCATGGTGGAGGAGCTTTCCGGCATGGACGGGCTGGACGCGGAACAGTCCGTGACCATCGCCGAGACAAAACGCGATCTGGACCGGGCCCTCCGCATCCCGGAAAAGCTGGTCCACGCCATGGCCGAGGCGCAAAGCCGCGCCTACCAGGCCTGGGTGGAGGCGCGCAAGAAATCAGATTTCCCGCTCTTTCTGCCCCATCTCGAAACACTCGTCGCCCTTGCCAGGGAAAAGGCGGAGTGCCTGGGTTATGCCGAGTCGCCCTACGACGCCCTGCTGGACGAGTATGAGCGGGGAATGACCGCCTCGCAGTTGCGGCCCCTTTTTGACAATCTCGCGGAGCGGCAAAGCGCCTTGCTGGCGCGGATCATGGAATCCGGCCGGCAGCCCGATGTTTCCAAGATGGACCGGGACTGGGACGCCTTCGGCCAGTTGCGCCTCACAGAGGCCATACTGGAGGCCATGGGCTACGATTTCAAGGCGGGCAGGCAGGACATCGCCGTCCACCCCTTCACCACCACCTTTGACGTGTGCGATGTGCGCGTCACCACCCGGCTGGATCCGCGCGACTTTCTTTCCGCCGTGTCCAGTTCGGTCCACGAGGGCGGCCACGCCCTCTATGAGCAGGGGTTTCCGCTGGCATGGCGGCGCACCCCCCTGGCGGACGCGCCCTCCCTGGGCATGCACGAGTCCCAGTCGCGGCTCTGGGAGAATGTGGTGGGACGCAGCCTGCCTTTCTGGCGGCATTGGATGCCGGAGGTGAAAAAAGCCTTTCTGGGACAGGCGGACGACCTCACGGCGGAGGACATTTTCCGCGCAGCCAACCGGGTGTCCCCCTCCCTCATCCGCGTTGAGGCCGACGAGTGCACCTACAACCTCCATATCATCCTGCGTTTCGAGATCGAGTCCGCCCTAATCGAGGGCAGCATTGAGGCAAGGCACATCCCTGAAATCTGGAACGGGAAAATGCGGCTCTATCTCGGGGTGGACGTGCCGGATGACGCGCGCGGCTGCCTCCAGGACATCCACTGGTCCCACGGCAGTTTCGGTTATTTTCCCACCTACGCCCTGGGCAATCTCTACGCCGCACAGTTGATGGAGAAGATCGAACGGGACATTCCGGACATTTGGGGAATCATCGGCGGGGGGGATTATTCCAGGCTGCTTGCCTGGCTGCGGGAGAACATCCACCGCCATGGCCGGTCAAAGACCGCCGCAGGGCTCATTGGGGAAGTCACCGGCGGCCCGCCCACCGAGGAACCGTTCCTCCGCTATCTCGAAACCAAATATGGCGCGCTGTACGGGCTCCAGCCCTAACTTTCCGCGGCGCTCACCGGCAGATACAGCGCGCTGGGCCGCGACGGGCTGAAATGCACCCGGTTGCCGGCGGCGCGCATTTCACCGCCGTCCACCGGATGGTCCGCTCCCGTGTTCGGGTTGACTTCAAAGCGGGGGAAATTGCTGCTGGAGACGTGGAGACCGATGCGGTGCCCCTTGTTGAAGGCCCAGGCGGTGTGCCACATGTCAATCTCCAGCTCCACCACCTGTTCCGGCCCGTTGAGCGGCGGGGCGGCCGTCTCGTAGCCCATGCGCGTTTTTACCCGGCGGATGTTGTCCAGGATGTTGATTTCCCTGCCGTCGCCCTCCGGGAAAATATCCACAAGCTTGGCGGTGAAATCCGTGTCCGGCGCGTCGGAGGACACATAAAGCACCACACGGACATGCCCCGCGATTTCCAGCGGTTCCGCCAGCGGCGCCGTGGCGAATTTGATCAGGTCGGTGCGTGACCCGCTGTAAAGCCTTTGATCATAGGGGCCCGCCACAAGATTGGGCAGCAGGTTGGCGCCGCCGTGGGTGGGATAGGGATCCCTGGGATCAAACACAAAGCCGAGCGCAGGTTCGTCCGCCCCCGGCGCGCCTGCGTCCATGCGGCTGTCGCCGTGGAGAAAAAAGGCCTTTTCCGTGACGCTTCCCGGGGGCCATGTGTCAGAACTGCGCCAGACATTGCCCGGGGCGTTTGGGTCGCGGTCGTCGCCCAGCACGTAATACTGAACCTTGGGCATGCCTTCCAGCGCGTGGGAGTCGCCCTTGAGATGATAGTCAAAAAACTTCTTTCTTAACTCGGACTCCCGGACATCATCCGCGTTGTCGCGCAGTTTGTAGTCCGGGGACCGGGCGCTGGTGTGGGTGTTCCACCGCATGATCAGATAGTTGGCGCCCCTGGCCCCCTCGCCGCCGTTTCGTTCCCGCGACAGGAACCCGTTGATGGTTCCCTGGGAGAATATGTCGTACCAGCCGTTGACGAACATGCCCGGCGCGGTAATGCTCCCCGCCTGGGCGTTGCTGTTGTAGTAGCTCCAGAATTCATTGTACCGGGGGTGGCTTTTGTAGAGGTCCGTGATCTGGGGCTGGCCGACGAGCATCAGCCACCCTTCCACAAGGTTTTTCTTGAACACCCCGCCATGGTAGACCACATCGTGGTAAAAGTTGGTGGGAACCAGTTCCATGAACTGCGCCGCCACGTGCCTTGTCGCAGGGGCCAGCATTACCTGTGTCATGGCCAGGGCCGACTCTCCCATGGTGCCTATTTTTCCGTTGCACCAGGGTTGCGCCCTAATCCAGTCCACCGTGTCCTTCCCGTCGGTGATTCCCGTCCGCCAGCCGTCGTAGTAAAAGACGTGCCCCTCGCCGCCGCTCCCCCCCATGCCGCGCAGATCCTGGGCCACCACGGCATAGCCGCCGCGTATATGGCCGTCATAGTTGAAGTTGCGCCCGTAGGTGCTGCGCACCAGCAATACCGGCCAGGGACCGCCTTCTTTCGAGGGCAGATAATAGTCCGTGGCAAGCTGGGTACCGTCCGTCACCGTGACGAAGGCGAACTCGCGCACCCCTTCCGTGGTGCGTTCGGTTTCGAAGAACTGGGCGTCGCCGCGCGCCGCCGCAAGGCACAGCAACAGCGCCGTCAAAAACGCCCTCAACAACAACCCTGCCAGTCCCTTGTTCTCACCCGTCATGGCCTCACCCTTTTCAACGAAAAAACACCGTCTTATGGACCAAAGAAGGTCAGGTATGGTTTCCCGTCAAGGATTCTGCGCAGATACACCGCCAGTTCCATGGCGTGGTAATCGCCCCACATGGAGGATTCCCCGTTGGGCACGCGGGAACCCTTCGGCGTGTAATCCCAGCCGTTGGGCCGGTGGTACACGGAGTGGAGAATCAGCCCCTGGTGCCTTGGTGACGCGCTGAGATAGGGCGGTGACAGGAGGGTGCGCGCCACCGTCAACCCCGCCCGCCAGTATTTTGCCCCGTCCCCCCGTTCGCCCAGAAACCTGCCCAGCCGCAGCAGGCCCTGCGCCGCAATGGCTGCCGCCGAGCTGTCGAAGGGCTCGCAATCGTTGTCCGGCTCGGAAACACGCGCCCGGTAATCACCCAGCCCGGCGGCTCCCGGCGCGCCCGTGTCCCACAGGGGGATGCCGTCCGCCGCGGTGTTTTCCAGGTAAAAGTCCGCCGTGGCCTGCGCGCCCTCCAGCATCTCCGGGATGAGCAGACCCGCCGTCTCCGGGTCGGCGCCGTCATCGCAGGCGCATTGCTCAAAATACTCGAGCTGCTCCGCGCAGCCAAGAAGCACCCAGGCGAGGCCGCGTGTCCATGTGCTGAAGGGGGAATAGCCCTGCTGGGTGCCGGGGCAGCGGTAACACCCGTCGTTCGTGTTGAAAATCCCCTCGTGGGCCACTCTGCCCCGCACATCGTAGGTGTCGCGGCCCCTGCCGTAATAGACATTCCATTTCAGGGTCATGCGGATGTGGTCCACCGCCCGCGCCAAAAGGCAAATCCGGGCGTCGTTTTCCCCGGACAGCACATGACCAAGCCGGTGCGCCATCACCAGGCTGCGGCAGGAGCGGATGGTGTCGCTGAAAAGCGAATGGGGGCCGTTGAAGGAGTAAATGAACCCGCCGCCCGCCTTCGGGGCATTGGTCCAGCGCGACGCCTGCACCGCGCCGGACACTTTCAGCGCCAGTCCGTGGGCCGCCACCTCGGCACTGTCCGCCCCCACCGCCCCCTCCAGCGCCAGCCGACGCAGCGCGCCGTAGGTGGAGATGTTGTTGAAGCCGTGGTCATGGACGCCGGTGTGGGTGAGGTGCGGCGCCATGTGGCGCAGTGTTTTGTCCCGGCCGACCTCATAATGCCGCCTGTCGCCGGTGGCGTCGAAATGGAGCAGCGCCATTCCGTAAAGGAATCCCTGCGTCCATTCCGTCCAGCCGCGCGCGGTGTATGCGCCCTTTTGCGTGAACACCGGCGCGCCCTTCTCCACCGGCCACTGCGAAGCAAGGCGCAGCACCTTCGGTCCTGCTGTTTCAAAAAACAACGCAAGCGCCGGTTCAAGATCCCTGACGGTTATTCTTTTGTCAGTCAGCATCGCCACCCCGCTTTGCGACGGCTTTGCGCCGTCATGTTTTCCCATGGCGGAAGTACCTGTGCTTACCGTAAATCCAACAGCGGTGCGGTGTCAAGCGGTGCGGAACGGGGTGGCAAAACAGGAGAACAAAAAAAAGGCGGACGGATCGTTTCTGACCGTCCGCCCTCCTGTTGTCTCTTAGGATTTTCCGAGGTACTCCTGGGTCTTGTGCTGGTAGTCCTCCACACCGGGATAAGTCTTCCCGTCCGACTCCCGTTCCAGCTCCTCCAGCAGTTCTCGCTGCCGCCTGGACAGGCGCGAGGGCGTTTCCACGCGGAGCACCACAATCTGGTCGCCGTGCCGGTAACCCCGCATGTCGGGCATGCCCTTGCCGCGGATGGAAACCTGCTGTCCCGTGCGCGCGCCCGCGGGAACCTTGATTTCCTCCGGGCCGAAGAGGGTGGGCACCCGCACGGACGCGCCGAGCGCCGCCTGGGTGTAGGTAACAGGCACCTCGCACAAGATGGTCGTGCCATCCCGTTCAAAGATGGGGTGCTTTTCCAGCCGCATCTGGATGTAAAGATCGCCCCGGGGGCCGCCGTTCCTTCCGGCCTCGCCCTCGCCGGCCGCGCGGAGTTTCATGCCGTCGTCAACGCCGGGGGGCACGTCCACCTTGAGTTCGCGGTTGCCCTTCACCTGGCCGTTGCCGCCGCAGGTGCGGCAGGGGTTGGTGACCACCCTGCCGGAACCGCCGCACACGGGGCAGGTGCGGGTGACGCTGAAAAGGCCGTGCGCCGCGCGCACCTGGCCCGCGCCGTTGCACTGGCGGCAGGTCTCGGGCTGCGCGCCCTTGGCGGCCCCTGTGCCGCCGCAGTCGCCGCAGGGTTCGCGCCGGTTGAAACGGATCGTTTTCTTCGCGCCCAGCGCCGCCTCCTCCAGGGTGATTTTCAGGGTGAATTCAAGGTCCGCGCCGGGTTCGCCCCGGCTTCCCTGCCTTCTCCGGCCCTGGCCCTGGCCGAAAAGCATGTCGAAAAGATCCTCGAAGGGCGAGTCGCCGCCCCCGCCGCCGAAGTCCGCGCCGAAACCGCCTCCGCCGAAGGGTTGGCCGTCGGTGCTGCCAAAACGGTCGTACTGGGCGCGCTTCTCTGTGTTCTTGAGGATGTCGTAGGCGCCGTTGATCTCCTTGAGCTTTTCCTCGGCCTCCTTGTCGCCGCCCGTCTTGTCAGGATGGTATTTGTGGGCGAGCTTGAGGTAGGCCTTGCGGATCTCATCCTGCGAGGCCGTCCTGGGCACGCCCAGTATCTCGTAAAGGTCGCGTGGCTTGGCCATGATGTGCCCTGTCCAAAAAACGCGCGGGATGGCCGGGACAGGCTTCCGTCACCGTGCCGCCCCGCGCGGATTTTTCTAGTTCTGGTTCTTGTCGTCGTCCATGACGGTGAAATCGGCGTCCACCGTGCCGTCGCCGCCCTGCGGCTCGCCGCCGGGGGCGGGGCCCGCCTGCCCCTGCTGCTGCGCCTTGGCCGCGTCGGCGTACATCATTTCCGCCATTTTGTGCGCCGCCTGGTTGAGGCTGTTGATGGCGGACTCGATGGCCTCCGCGTCCTCGCCCTTTACGGTCTCCCTGAGCCTGGCGATGGCGGACTCGATGTTTGACTTCTCGTCCGCGCCGATCTTGTCGCCGTAGTCCTTCAGGCTCTTCTCAGTGGTGTAAATCATCGCGTCCGCATTGTTGCGCAGCTCGACGATTTTCTTTTTCTGCTTGTCCTCCTCGGCGTGCTGCTCCGCGTCGTTGACCATCTTCTTGATCTCGTCCTCCGAAAGGCCGCTGGAGGACTCAATGCGGATGGCCTGCTCGCGGCCCGTTCCGAGATCCTTCGCGGACACGTGGACGATGCCGTTCGCGTCGATGTCGAAGGACACCTCAATCTGCGGGACGCCGCGCGGCGCCGGGGGGATGCCCATCAGGTCGAACTTGCCCAGGGTGCGGTTGTACGCCGCCATCTCGCGCTCGCCCTGGAGCACATGGATGGTCACCGCGCTCTGGTTGTCCGCGGCGGTGGAGAAAACCTGGCGCTTTGTCACGGGGATGGTGGTGTTCCGCTCGATGAGCTTCGTGCAAACGCCGCCCAGCGTCTCAATGCCCAGCGAAAGCGGGGTCACGTCCAGCAGCAGCACGTCCTTGACCTCGCCCGAGAGCACGCCGGCCTGGATGGCCGCGCCGATGGCGACCACCTCGTCGGGGTTGACCCCCCGGTGCGGTTCGCGGTTGAAGATTTCCCGGACGATCCTGCCCACCGCGGGCATGCGCGTCATGCCGCCCACCAGGATAACCTCGTCAATCTGCGCCGCGGTCAGCCCCGCGTCCTCGATGGCGCGGTGGCAGGGGTTCTTGGTGCGCTGGAGCAGGGCGTCGCAGAGCTGTTCCAGCTTTGCCCGCGTCAGGGTGTAGTTCATGTGCTTCGGGCCGGACGCGTCCGCCGTGATGAAGGGCAGGTTGATGTCCGTGGTCATCGCCGTGGAAAGCTCGCACTTGGCCTTTTCCGCGGCCTCCTTCAGGCGCTGCAGGGCCATCGGGTCCCTGCGAAGGTCGATGCCCTGATCCTTCAGGAACTCCTCCGCCAACCAGTCAATGACGCGCTGGTCGAAGTCGTCGCCGCCCAGGTGCGTGTCGCCGTTGGTGCTGAGCACCTCGAAACTGTCGTCGCCGATGGCCAGCACGGACACGTCAAAGGTGCCGCCGCCCAGGTCGTACACCGCAATCTTCTGGTCTTTCTTCTTGTCCAGGCCGTAGGCAAGCGCCGCCGCGGTCGGCTCGTTGATGATGCGCAGCACCTCAAGCCCCGCGATGCGCCCCGCGTCCTTCGTGGCCTGGCGCTGGGAGTCGTTGAAATAGGCGGGCACGGTGACCACCGCCTGCGTCACCGGCTGGCCCAGGTAGGCCTCCGCCGTCTCCTTCATTTTCTGCAGGATCATCGCCGATATCTCGGGCGGGCGGCAGGTCTTGCCCATAACCTCCACCTGAACATCGCCGGAGGAGGTCGTGGTGACCTTGTAGGGGACGAGTTTCTCCTCCTCGCCCACCTCCGAGTGGCGGCGGCCCATGAACCGCTTGATGGAGAAAATGGTGTTCTGCGGGTTTGTCACCGCCTGCCGCTTGGCGACCGCGCCCACAAGGCGCTCGCCGTCCTTGGCGAAGGCCACCACGGACGGGGTGGTCCGGTTGCCCTCGGTGTTCGCGATCACCACGGGCTCGCCGCCCTCCATCACCGCCACGCAGGAATTGGTGGTTCCCAGGTCAATTCCGATAACTTTGCCCATGCTCTTACTCCCTTTGAGGCCGGAGGCCTGTTATTGTTCGGCTGTCTCACTCTTTTCGGCGGGACCGCTGCTCACCACAACCCTGCCGGGCCGCAGCACCTGGCCGCCGAGCTTGTATCCCTTTTCATATTCAATCATCACCTCGCCGGGCTGGTGCCCTTCCGAGGGAAGATACGAAAGCGCCTCGTGCACGTTCGGGTCAAACTGGAGGCCCAGTGCGGGGATCGCCTCCAGCCCGCGCGCCGCAAGCACGTCGTAAAACTGCTTCACGATCATGCGCACGCCGTCCGCGAGGCCGCCCTGGCCGCCGTCGGCGTGCTGGAGCGCCCGTTCAAGGTTGTCCAGCACGGGCAGCAGCTCCGAGATGATTCCCTGCGCCGCGCCGATGCGGTTTTGCTCGTACTCGCGGGCGATGCGCTTCCGGTAGTTGTCAAACTCGGCCCGGGATCTTAGAAGCTGGTCCCGGAACGCGTCCCGTTCCGCCGCGCACAGCGCCAGTTCCGCGGCGGGGCCGCCGGCGGCCTCGTCGCCCCGCAACGATGGCTCACCTCCGCCGTCGCATCCGGGTTCCAGGGCGTCAAGGTTCTCCGCCGTCTCTCCGGCGGCGGCCTGCGGTTCATCCTGAATGTTGTTTTCCGTTTCGCTCATGTTCCACTTTCCATGCGCCAGGTCCCCTTCGGCGGAATCAGGTTCCCGCTGTCACGCCTTCAGCCGCGTCAGGAATTTGCCGACCAGATCGGCGGTGTATTCCACCGCGCCCAGCAGGCGGGAGTAATGCATCCGCTTGGGGCCCAAAACACCAATCATTCCCACTGTCTTGTTGTTCACCTTGTAGGGTGACGCCACCATCCCCATCTCCTCCATGCCGCCGCCGCCTTCGCCGCCGATGATTACCGTGCCCCGGTCGGACTCGCCCTCAAGCGCCGCCCTGCGCAGCAGTTCCATCAGGTGTTCGCGGCCCTCAATAAGGTTGAACACGCCGCGCGCGTGGCCCACCTGCTGGAATTCGGGCTGCTCGAACAGTTGCGACGCGCCCTCAAGGAAAAGCTGGCCCTGCGAGCGCCGCGGAAGCAGATGCAGCACCTCAAGGGAACGCTGCGCCAGCAGGCGCTGTTCGTCCAGGAAACCGCGCAGTTTTTCCTCCACCGCCGCCGCAAGACGGTCAACCGGGGTGCCCCGCAGGTGGTCGTTGAGGAACCGCGACATGCGCGTGAGCTCCTCCAGGGTAATCGGCGAGGCAAGCTCCACAGACATGGACTTGACCCTGCCGAAATTGTCCACCACCAGCACCGCAAGCCGGTTTTCACCTATGTAAATCAAATCCAGGCGCACAAGTTCCGCGGCGTCGCCGCCGGGGGATTCGGCGACACCCGCATGATGCGAAACCAGCGCAAGCAGATGGCTCGCCTGGCGCAGCACGTCGTCGGCGTCGGTCAGCCGCTGCTGAAACTCTTGCTCGATGCGCTGCCTTTCGGTCATGGTGAGTTCCTGAACCTGCATCAGGTTGCTCACATAGTAACGGTAGCCTTTGTCTGTGGGCACCCGTCCGGAACTGGTGTGCAGTTGCTGGAGATACCCCATCTCCTCGAGGTCGGCCATGACATTGCGCACCGTGGCCGCGCTGAGGTCCATGCCAAAACGCTTGACCACCGTGCGCGAACCCACAGGTTCCGCCGACGTGATGTAACTGTACACCACGGCGTCCAGTATGGCCCGTTCTCGTTCGCTGAGTTCCGGGGCATTTTCCATGGTTATGCCTCCTGACCCAACCGGGTAAAAAAATCAACCAAGCCCTGATTAGCACTCAATATTGGGGAGTGCTAACAATTCGACAAAAGTTTATCATATGAACACCGGCAGGTCAAGAACCCGGCAGGGAACATAATCAAAAATCGTTGTATTGAATATCATTGTGTGGAACTGAAATTTGGCAGGTTTGTCTGTTGAGTTCATTAGTTATACAACCAACTGTATTATAAGGGTTTATGAAGATGCGGCGCGGTTTTACGTTGATTGAATTGCTGGTTGTGGTTGCCATCATTGCCATTTTGGCTGCCATCCTGCTCCCCGCCCTTTCCAGGGCGCGGGAGGCGGCCCGAAGGGCCAGTTGCGCGAACAACCTCAAGCAGTTCGGCACCATTTTTAAGATGTATGGCGGCGAGGCAAAGGGTCTTTTCCCACCACCGGGGTTGAATGGCCGTCAAGTGGCCCTTGGACAGGATCGTGATGCGGTGGGCAGTTCGAGCGATATCTGGGAGTTGCCCTTTGGTCCGGCAATTTTCCCGGACTATCTCACGGACGCCAGCATTTTCTTCTGCTCATCGGGACAGGTCAAGCCGGACGAATTCCTTGGGCCGAAATCCTGGAAATGGTACACCGACGGGACAAACATCAACGCGCCGCCACCCCAGGGAAAGCTCACCCCCCTGCTCTTCAATGATGAGCAGACCTATGTCTACAGCGGTTGGGCGGCCGAGGACGAAAATGTCTGGGCAACCATGATTCATGCGGCGGACTGCCTCCTGAACATGGACAATATCGGCGCGGAGGTTTCCTTCAACGAGGGGCTCCGCCTGCTGGGCAGTGACTTGAAGCTGGAGAATTACCCGGAGACCCGGCTGCGCGCCTGGTGCCAAAGCAGGTCCCTCACGGAAATGGTGAACCCCTACCTTCCCGACGGCACCCCGGTATGGGAGGTGTTTCAAGTCCGCGGCAACGGCGGGGGGAACACCATTTACCGTCTGCGGGAGGGCATCGAGCGCTTTCTCATCACCGACATCAACAACCCAGCCGCAAGCGCCTCGGCCCAGTCCGATCTGCCCGTCATGTGGGATCAAACCCAGGCGGCCAGCCGGAACAACCAGGTCCAGTTCAACCACATGCCCGGCGGGGCAAACTGCCTGTACATGGACGGTCATGTTGAGTTTATCCGCTACCCGGGCGGGGAAATTCCCTGTACAATGCTCATGAGCACCATGGGCAACAACTGGTAGAATAGGCCGCATGAGGATAGGCGTAGACATCACCCCCCTCTCCGGGCAGGCAACTGGGGTGGGGAGATACACCCGGCATATGCTTGCGGGTGTCATCGCCCTTGCCGAAGGTTCCCTCTTCAAGGGGTTGTCTTCGGGGCTTCGCCATCCGGACACCGCCGGCATTTCCCTTTCCTCCCTCCACATCCCGCTTCCGACACGGCTCTTGTACAAATGGTGGGGCACCGCCGCCTATCCGCAGGCCGACAGGCTTCTCGGCGGCGTGGATATCTACCATGCCACCAACTACTTTCTTCCCCCCGTGGCGCGGGCAAGACGGGTGCTCACCATTTATGATTTGGCCTTTTTGATTGAGCCCGCCTGGGCAAGCCCGCGCATCGTCGGGCCGTTTTCCAAACTCATCCACCGCTTTGCCCACCAGGCAGACGCCGTCATCACCTGCTCTAAGGCCAGTAAAAGCGACATTGTCCGGCTCCTTGGGGTTCCGGAATCATCCGTCCATGTTGCCTGCGGCGCCGCGGTGGTGCCCCCCGTGCTTCCCGGGAAGGAGGCTGCCGGGGCAAGGGCCGCCGCACTTCTTGGGTTCAAGGGGCCCTTCATGCTTTTTGTGGGCACCCTCGAACCGCGCAAAAACATTTCCGGACTGCTGCGCGCCTTTGCCGGGGCCGCACCCGCCATACCCCACAGACTTGTCCTTGCGGGCAGGCCCGGCTGGAACATGGAGATGATTGACGCAGAAATCGCCTCCCTGGGCCTTTCCGGCCGGGTGGCGCGGACGGGGTATGTCGCCTCAGCGGACCTGGCCGCCCTTTACCGCGCGGCGGACGCCTTCCTCTTTCCCTCCCATTACGAGGGGTTCGGCCTGCCCGTGCTGGAGGCCATGGCAAACGGATGCCCGGTCATCACCTCCCTCTCCTCGTCCCTTCCCGAAGTGGCCGGTGACGCGGCGCTTTTTGCCGCGCCGGAGGACACGGCCACCCTCGCCGCCGCCATTGAACGGCTGGCGGAGGATGAACCCCTGAGGGATGCGCTGAGGGAAAAGGGCCGCGCGCGGGCCCGCATGTTCACCTGGGAGGAGTGCGCCGGCGCCACGCTGGATGTCTACAGGAGTCTGGCATGACAAGGGTGCTGGTCAACGCGCTTCAGGCCGGCAACAGGAGCGGTACGGGCCGCTACACTGTGGAATTGTGCGCCGCCCTCGCCTTGCTGAAAGATTCCCCGGAAACGGTGATTGTTTGGCCGTCCAACCTGCCGCGCCCGGAGGGAATCGGCGCAACTGTTTCCACGGGCTGGGACGGTTCCGCACTCGGGCGGCTTTTTTTCGATCATTATGCGTTCCGCGAACTCGCCGCCAGGGAGGCGGCGGAGGTGCTTTTTTATCCCGCGTCCGTGGGCCCGCTCCTGCCCTCCAAACCGGTGGTCCTCACCATTCACGACCTGTGCGCATGGCATCACCCCGGATGGTTTTCCCTTTCCCGCGCCTGTTACTACCGCAGCGTGATTCCGGCGGCCGCGCGGAGGGCGGATGTGATCCTTGCCGATTCCGCCTTTGTGGCGGATGATGTGGAGCGTCTTCTGAAAATTCCCGCGTCACGCATCCGGGTGGCCCGTCTTGGTGTTTCCCCGCGCTTTTCCCCCGCCGCCACGGAGGCGCGGGAGGCCGTCAGGCGGAAGCACAAGCTGCCGGAACGGTTTTTCCTGTATGTCGGCACCCATGAGCCCAGAAAAAACCTGCCCCGCCTGATCCGCGCCTGGGATGCCGCATGGTGTGAGGGCTTTCCGGCGCTTGTGATTGCGGGCCGCAGCGGATGGAAGGATGCCGCCGTTAAAAATACCGCGGCGCGTGCGAGGAACAAGGCCGGCATATATTTCCCCGGGTTCATAGAGGAGGCCGACCTCCCCGCCCTGCTATCCGCCGCCCTGGCATTTGTGTGGCCGAGCCTTCTGGAGGGCTTTGGCCTCCCCCCCCTTGAGGCCATGGCCTGCGGCACGCCCGTGCTGGCATCCAACACCGGAAGCCTTCCGGAGGTGGTGGGCGGGAACGCGGTCACCGTGTCCCCCTTCGATGAGGGGGGATTATCGGATGCCCTGCGCATGCTTGCCGGGGACGGGGCGCTCCGGAATCGTCTGGCTGTTGAGGGCCGTCTCCGCGCCTCGGCGTTCACGTGGGAGAAAACGGCGCGGGTGCTGGCGGATGCCTGCAATTCCTTGACTTAAGATGTTTTTGCGGGGCCTTCCTGTTTGCCCTTTCCCCTCCGTCCGGCTATAATACCAATGTCGGTTCGTTCGTCCATGTGGACGGGCGCTAAGAGGGAACCCGGTGCGAATCCGGGGCTGCCCCGCAGCGGTAAGCAGGAACGAACAACGCCATCCGCCGGCCGGTTGCCGGTGGGGTAGCACTGGGCGTGATGCCTGGGAAGCGGCGTTTAGTAGGAACTTTTGGTCAACCCCAAATTGCCTGCAAGCCCGAAGACCTGCCGGCATTGGTGGCGTTCGCCGTGCGCGGCGTGCGCCGCCGGTAGCGAGGGCTGGCTGTGAGCAAGGTTTCCTTTTCCGCAAAAACGGTTTTCACCGTTCTCTCCCTCATGTTTTTCCTCACACTGGGGCTGTTGTTATCCGCAGCCGCGGAGGATCCCTGGGCGGATGCCGTTGTGGGGCACAATGCCATCAGCCCCCTGTCCGGATTCACCGACACCAATGATTTGCTGGGCGCACCCGCCGGTGGCGGCGTCTTCGCGCCCAACAACGCCAAGGCCTATTGTCTTGGCCTTCCCGGCGCCGCGCCGGGCAGTTATGTGATCCTTAAATTCAACACCCCGGTGGAAAACGATCCGGACAATCCAATGGGGCTGGATTTTGTGGTCCATGGCAACGCCTTCTGGGTGGGGGGCGACCCCAACAGGAAGTGGGCCGAACCCGCCCTGGTGGAAATCAGTGCGGATCAAAACCTGAACGGACTTCCCGACGACCCGTGGTATGTCATTCCCGGCAGTCGCGGATTGGCCTCCTCCGTGCTGCCTTCGGGCATACCAAACCCCTCCCCCCCGCTTGCGGGCAGCGTCTTCAACAATTCCGGTGCCGGTATGGAGGCAAACTGGGGTTATGCGGACATGTCCCCCACCCTGCAGCCGTGCCGGGACAATTACATGCGGCCCGATGACCCCCTTGCAACGGGACTCACCCCGAAGTCCGGGGGCGGGGACGCCTTCGACATCGCCTGGGCGGTCAACACGTCCGGTTCACCCGCCGGACTCGGCCATTTTGACTTTATCCGCATCAGTGCGTTTATCGCCGGATCGGTCTCGGGATTTGGCGCGCCCGCACCGGAAATATCCGCAGTCGCAGATATCGACCCGTTGACGGATGTGGACGGTGACGGAATCGCCGACGCCTATGAAACGCGTGTGGCGGGCACGGACCCAAACCGTTCGGAGAGCACCGTGCTGCCCCTTGAGATTCCCTCAGAATATGGGGGAAGCCCGGCGGGAACGCTGCTGGGTTCCGCGTCCGACGCGCTGGGAAACGCCGTCGCCTTTTACTCGAAGGGGGCGCGGACCGGGGCAAGGAATTACAACAGC
>JBHEKP010000147.1:0-10873 GCA_041859375.1 Candidatus Hydrogenedentales bacterium
TCGGCCAATCCGCTCATGCCGATGCCGCCGACTCCCACGAAATGAACTTTCCGCCTCAGACCATTCACAGCACACCTCCAAACGCAATATGTAGTGGACGATCCAGAGTATAGCACAACAGAACCACAATAAAAAGTGGTCATAATCCACTTTGGGTTCACCCGGCGGAACAAATATTGTACGGAAAAATGCTTTTTTGACCGATCATCTGGTGCGTGGTATGCTCGAAGGCGGTGAAAAACTGTTCGGGCAGCGATGAACTTTTTTGTGAAACCAAAACACCCCGCCGCAATGGAATGCGTGATTGCCGCGCTTCTTTTTGCGGGCCTTTTTTTGGGGGGATGGCGGTATCTGGCGGTCCACACGGACGGTCCGGTGCAGGACTTCAACAACACCACGGGGGATGACTTTCTTTGCGCCCTTTCCTGGGCGTCCGGGCATGGGATGGGCACGCCGTCCTTTGATGTGGAAACGGTGCCGGGACTGCGCGATTTTCTGGAACGGCGCGCCCCGTCATGGGACGCCGCCGCCCTGCCCGAAGATTTCACGGTCATGCCGCCGGACGGGAAGTTTCAGGTTGACCGGTATTACCTGCTCTGGGCGGTGGCGGTCACGTGGCGGCTTTTCGGCGTTTCCTGGGCGAGCCTGAACATTCTTTGCGCCCTGGCCTACGCCCTGTCGGGGATGCTTTGCTACGGGATCTTCCGCCTAGGAATGAACCGTCCCCTCAGCGTGCTGGGGACGCTCCTGTACGCGACCGCGCCGATCATGCTGTATTACCTGCCGTCCATGCGGGACTTCTTCCGCGCGCCGCCGATTCTGGCGACGATTCTGGTTTGCGGGTGGCTGGTGACGGGGACGCCGCGCAGGACGGTCTTTTTGGCGCTGGCCGCGGCCACAGGGCTGACCATCGGCTTCGGCTTCGGCTTCCGTCAGGACGCCATCATCTGCCTCCCCCCCGCGCTGGCGGCCTTTGCCGCCGGTGCGCGGAACTGGTCAACCACCGGCCTGTTCCCGCGGCTGGCGGCGGTGCTGCTGGTGCTGGCCGGTTTCTACCTGCCCGCGCGGCCCATGCTCACCATGACGCAGGACAGCGGGGGCAACAACGCCTTCTACCTGCTCCAGGGTTTCGGGTGCAACACCATCGCAAGGCTGGGCATGGTTCCCGCCTCCTACGAGACCATTGGATCCAACGGCGACTACACGGTCCACGCGGCCCTTTGCGCCTTCGACAGGAACGACGGCCTGAAGCGGACGGAGGCGCGCAACCGCGCCATGGTTCCGGGCAGGCTGTCCACGGCGCTGTGCGGAATCGCGCGCATGCCCATGGACCCGGCGGGCGGCCTGCTCCTGTGGAAGGCGGGCACCTCAAAGATGTTTTTGGAGCCGGTGCAGGAGATATGGAGCAAGCCGTCGGAGGAGGCGGGGCGGCGCATGCTCCTTAAACTTGCGGAAACCTTCCCCGCCGACATCCTTTCAAAGTGGTTGGGCGCGTCGGTGCGGGCGCTCCGGGGCATGCAGGGCGCCGACTACCAGCCCGACGACAAGTCCCGCGCAAACGCCGTCATTGAACAAATGACCGCCGCGCACAAGCCCCTGTCGGAACACCTGAAAACATGGGGCGTCCTGTACGGTTTCGCCGCGCTGCTGCTCATCAGCGCGCACAGTGTCCGGCTCGCGCTGGGCGCGCTGGCGCTGCTGCTGTATTTCGCGGGGTACACGAGCATTTCGTTCGATCTGAGGCATGCCTTCCACATGCAGTTCATCGCGGCGTGGGCGCCCCTCTTTCTTCTGGGATGCCTGTGGAAAGGCGCGGCGGGCCTCCTCACGAGGGGGGGCCGAATCCGGATTGGGCGTTTCACGGCGTCCCCCCGCGGGTTCACCGCGCCCCTTGGCCGCGCGGCCCTCTTTGCTGTCCTCTGCGGCGCGCTGATCGGCGCGCCGCTCTGCGCGGCGCGGACGGCGCAGCACCGCACGGTGGCCCGCCTTGCGGAGGCCCACCAAAGGGCGGAGCTGGAGCCCCTTTCCTGGACGGAGTCGAAGGAGCCCTTCCTGGACGATATTTCCAACTACACCCTGTGCTCCCCGGACACCATCCCCGGACTGCGCTGCCCCCTGGAGGATTCCACCGCGGCGGAATGGCTGGGCGTCACCCCGGCGCTCTGCAACGGCGTGCGCGTCCAGTACCTCGCCGCCGAGCTTGAGGTGAATGTTGACCAGACCAACATCGTGCTTCAGTACGGCCCCGAAGCGCCCCACCTGCTGGTGTTTCAATTCTACCGTTTCCCCGGCCGGCCCCGGGGTGAACGGTACACCTTCTTCTTTCCCGTTTATGAATTCACCAAAGAGTTCAAGGAGCGCCACCATCCGAATGTGTTTTCCGAATTTGGCGGGTTGCGCCTGCTGCCGGGGGTGAAACTGCTGAGCCTGAACCGGGTGCGCAACCGGGAGGACTTCCCCTTCCTGACGCACCTGTGGCTTCCTGAAAACATGGACCATTTCAAGTGGTGCCAGAAGATTCCCCTGCTGGGTGGGGTATAATTGCGGGGCGGCGCGCGAACCCGACAGCATGGACAAGGCGGACAATGAACGGCAGAGGCGGAAAACGGATCATCACCGGGGTGGACCTGGACAACACCCTGGTGTCGTATGACGCGCTGCTGTTCGAGCTTGCCCTCGGCCGCGGCCTGATCACCAGCAACACGCCGCAGGACAAGACGGCGATCCGCGACGCGGTGCGCCTGTTGGAGGGGGGCGAGGAGCGCTGGATGGAACTCCAGGCGGAGCTTTACGGCCCGTCGATGGAAAGGGCGCGCCTGATTGGCGGGGTTTCAGCGTTCTTCTCCCTGTGCCGCGGGCACGACATCCCCGTGTATGTCATCAGCCACAAGACCCGGTTCGCCGCGCGGGACAAAACCGGCACGGACCTCCGCGCCGCCGCGACGGGCTGGATGCGGGCAAACGGTTTTTTCGACCCGGATGGAATGGCGCTCCCCCCGGAGCATGTGTTCTTTGAGTCCACACGCGCGTCCAAGCTGGCGCGCATACGGGCGCTGGGCTGCACCCATTTCGTGGACGACCTTGAGGAGACCTTCCTGGAGCCCGAATTTCCGATGGAAACGGAGCAGCTTCTTTTCCGCCCGTCGGGGCGCGCCGGTTTCAGCGGAAACTGGCGGATGTTCACCGACTGGGAGTCCATCAGCGCCCACTTCCGGAAGGATGTGCTTTCATGACGGCGGACGAGGCGCTGAAAGCGGCGGTCTCCGGGCTGCTTGGGCGGGCGGTCACCGCGGTTGAGCCGGTTCACGCCGGGGGCAACAACCGCGTGTTCCGCGTGACCGACGACAGGGGTGCGGTGTTTCTGGCGAAGCAGTACCTCTCCCCCTCCATGGACGGGCGCAACCGGATGGAGACCGAATACGGGGCGCTCTCGCTGCTTCGCGGGCACGGCTTTGCCAATGTGCCCGCGCCCGTCGCCCGCGCCGGAACCGGCGACCTCGCGCTGTACGAATTCATCGAGGGCGCGCCCGCCGCCGGGACGGTGACGGACACCGACCTCAACCGGATTCTCCTCTTCCTGATCAGGCTGGCGCGGCTGGGCCGGGAGCTTCCCGAATCCGCCGCGCCCCGCGCCGCGGAGGCGTGCTTCTCCCTGCGCGAGCTTGAGGGGAACATCCGGGGACGGGCGGAAACGCTGCTGGCCCTTGGCGGGGACGGGGGACCGGCGCGTGAGATGAGGGATTTTGTGAACCGCCGGGCGCTGCCCGCGCTGGGGGACGCCGCCGCATGGGCGGAGTCGCGCCTTGCCGCGCGGGGCCTGTCTGCGGAACAGGCCATTCCGCGGCACGAGCGCGTGCTGAGCCCGTCGGACTTCGGCCCGCACAACGCCCTGCGCACGGCGGAAGGCGCGCTGGCTTTTGTGGACTTTGAGTACTTCGGCTGGGACGACCCGGCCAAGACCCTTTCCGACTTCCTGCTCCATCCCGCAACGCCCCTTTCGGCGGCGCAAAAACAGCGCGTGTCCAAGATCTTCCTGGAGGGTCTTCCGGAGTGGGAGCTCGCGCCGGAACGCTTTCCCGCAGCCCACCCCCTCTTTGCGGTAAAATGGGGCATGATACTGCTGAACGGTTTCATTCCGGCGCACGCCGAAAAACGCCGGGCTTTGGGAAAACCGTGCGGCCCCGAATTTCTGGCGGAACAACTGGAAAAGGCCGAACACATGCTGCGGACGGCGGCGGCATGGATGAAGGAGCAGCGTTTCATTGACGATTGACGGCGAAACAGGCCCCGGGGGCGCGCTGGACGCCCGTTCCATCGAACTGCGCGGGAAGATCCTGGACGTGCTGGGGCACAGCCGCCGGGGCCACATCGGCGCGTCCTTTTCCCTTGTGGAAATCCTGCGCGTGCTGTTCGATGAGTTCCTGCGCTTTGACCCGGCCAACCCGAAGTGGCCGGAACGGGACCGGTTCATCCTCAGCAAGGGCCACGGCTGCCTGGCGCTGTATGTGCTGCTCGCGGAAAAGGGCTTTTTCCCGGCGGAGGAGCTGGCGCGGTTCTGCGCCTTTGACGGCATGCTCGGCGGCCATCCCGACGCGCGGAAGATCCCCGGCGTGGAAACCTCCACGGGCAGCCTGGGGCACGGCCTTCCCTTCGGGGTGGGCATGGCGCTCCATGGGAGAATGACCAAGTCGCGGCACAGGGTGTATGTGGTGATGGGCGACGGGGAATGCGACGAGGGCTCCGTGTGGGAGGCGGCCCTGTGCGCGGGCAAGCACCGCCTGGGCAACCTGACCGTGCTGGTTGATTACAACAAGATGCAATCCTACGGCACGGTTGCGGAGGTGCAGGAACTGGAGCCCTTCGCGCTTAAGTGGCAGCTCTTCGGCTTCCATGCCGCGGAGGTGAACGGCCATGACGTGGTTGCGCTGCGCGGCGCGCTGCTGGACGCGGCAAGGAACCCCGGCCGTCCCACCGTGCTCATCTGCCACACCGTGAAGGGGCGGGGCGTCAAATCCGCCGAGGGCAACCTGGCCTGGCACCACAAGAGCCGCATATCCGACGATGAACTGGCGCTTCTCCGCGCGGAACTGGGGGGCTGACCATGCGCCAAACCTGCCTGAACTGCGCCTACGAGCACGCATTGGCGGACGAGCGGGTGGTGTTCATCGGATCGGATTTGGGGGTGAACACCCTGGACAAGTTCCGCCGGGAAATGCCGGACCGCTTTTTCATGGAGGGGGTGAGCGAGGCGAACGTGGTGGGCATGGCGGCGGGTCTGGCGGCGGAGGGGCACATCGTCTACGTGAACACCCTCGCCGTCTTCCTCACGCGCCGCGCCTACGAGCAGGTCGCGCTGGACGTGTGCCTGCACAACCTGGACGTGCGCCTGCTGGGCAACGGCGGCGGGCTGGTCTATGCGCCCCTTGGACCGACCCACACGGCGACGGACGACATCGCCCTGATGCGGACCCTGCCGAACATGACGATTCTCGCCCCGTCGGACGCGCGGGAGATGCGCCGGGTGATGGGGCTGCTGCGGGGGCACCGGGGCCCGGCCTATGTGCGCATGGCCAAGGGCGGCGACCCGCTGGTTTCCGCAGAGGACACGCCCGGGGCCATCGGCAGGGCGGTGGCCGCGCGCGGCGGGAAGGACGCGCTGATCACCACCACGGGCATCACCCTCGGCGCGGCGCTGGCGGCGGCGGACACCCTGTCGACCCTTGGGGTCAACGCGGCGGTGCTGCATTTTCCCACAGTCAAACCGCTCGACACGGCGGCGCTGCGCGAAGCCATCGCCGCCGTTCCGGTGGTGGTGTCCATCGAGGAGCACATTGCCACGGGCGGGCTGGGCAGCGCGGTGGCCGAAGTGCTGGCCGAAACGGCGGACGGAATCCCGAGACGCTTCGCCCGGCTGGCCATCCCGGACGTGTACCCCGACCATTACGGATCGCAGGCGGCGCTGATGCGCCATTACGGGATTGACGCGGAGACCCTGGTCCGCTGTGTCCAAACCCTGCGGGAGGGAACGCCTTGGGCAGGCTGCTGAACATCATCACCCCGCTGCACACCGGCACCCGCCGGGACTACCTTGCCCGGATGACGGACAACAAGGTGGCGTGCAGCCTGGTGGCCCGCGAATACGGCCCCGACTACTGGGACGGCGACCGCAGCTTCGGCTACGGCGGCTACCGCTATGACGGGCGCTGGGCGCCGGTTGCGCGGCAACTGGTTAACCTGTACGGCCTGGACAACAATTCCCGCATTCTTGACGCGGGCTGCGGCAAGGCGCACCTGCTGTACGAGATTTCCCTGCTGCTGCCGGGGGCGGAAGTGGCGGGGTTCGACATCTCGGCCCACGGCATCGGGGACAGCCCCGCCCCCATCCGGAACCGGCTTTCCGTGCGCAGGCTGGAGGAGCCCTGGCCCTGGCCCGACAAGCATTTCGATCTGGTCATCTCGCTGATGGCGCTGCACAACCTGTCCCTGCCCGACCTGGCGGCGGCGCTGCGGGAGATGGAGCGGACGGGAAAAAGCAAGTATCTCGCCGTGGAAAGCCACCGCACCGTTAAGGAGCTTTTCAACCTGCAATGCTGGGCGCTGACCTGCGAGAGTTTTCTCAATCCCGGCGCATGGGAATGGATGTTTCAAACCGCGGGCTACACCGGCGACTATGAGTTCGCCTTTTTCGGATAGGCCATGGGAACACGGTACACACCGCTGAAAATCTTCCATTACCCGGAGAAGCTGGCCTCGCTGGCCAAGGACGCGGAAACCACGCCGCCGCTGCACATCCGCATCAAGCCCACCAATGTGTGCTGCCACCGCTGCCGCTACTGCGCGTACCGCTCGCCGGACCTTGCGCTGGGCGGCGGCATGGACACGCGGCACACCATCCCCCGCGAAAAGATGCTGGAGATTGTGGAGGATGTGATTGCCATGGGGGTGCGCGCGGTGACCTTCAGCGGCGGCGGGGAGCCCTTCTGCTATGCGCACCTCGCCGAGACGGCGCGGCGGCTGGCGGAGTCGCCGGTGCGCTTCGCGGCCCTGACCAACGGGTCCAGGCTGGAGGGGGAGGCGGCGGAAATCTTCGCGCGCCACGCCTCGTGGGTGCGCGTGTCCATGGACGGCTGGGACGGGGAAAGCTACGCCCGCTACCGGGACGTAAGCAACCTGGAATTCGGGCGGGTGCTCGGCAACATTGAGCAGTTCAAGGCGCTGGGCGGCCCGTGCCATCTTGGTGTGAGCCTGATCGTGGACCGGGAAAACGCCGGGCACGTCCATGATTTCGTGCGGTTGGTGAAATCGGCCGGAGCCGACAGCATCAAGATTTCACCGTGCATCACCAGTAACAGCGGCCAGGAAAACCGCGCCTACCACGAACCCATATTTGACCTGGTGACGGTGCAAATCGCCCGGGCAACGCACGACTTTGCCGGGGACGGCTTTGAAATCCACAACGCCTTCCACCAGATGGACACGGTGTTTGACAAGCCCTACCACTGGTGCCCCTACCTGCAGGTGCTGCCGGTGATCGGCGCGGATCTGCGCGTCTATTCCTGCCAGGACAAGGCCTACACCGACTCGGGCGCGCTGGGGTCGATCGAGCACATGAGGTTCCGGGAATTCTGGATGAACGGCAGGGAAAAGTTTTTCGGAATCGATCCCGCCCGCGACTGCAAACACCATTGCGTGGCCGACGGCAAGAACCGCCTCATCCACGATTTTCTGGCCGTTGACCGGGAGCATCTCGGGTTTGTCTGATGCGGCACAAAACTGCAACACCAGCCCGCCGACGGGAACCCCGGTGATTGTGTTTGGCGCGGGCGGTTTTGTGGGCCGTGCCCTCATGGAGCAATGGGGCGCGGACGGCGGCATGCCCTGCCTGGGCGTATCCAGACAGGACGCTGATCTGCGCGAGCCGTCGGCGGTGCGCGCCCTGGGCGACCGCCTTCCGCGCGGCGCGGCATGGATCATCGCCGCGGCGGTTTCCCCGGACCGGGGCGTGGACCCGCGGGAATGCGGCGAGGCCAACACCGCGATGGCGCAAAACCTCGCGGAACTGATTCCCCTCCTCTCCCCCCGGCATGTGACATTTCTCAGCAGCATTGACGTGTACGGCCGCGCGGGGCTCAGCCTGCCGTTGAGCGAATCCAACCCGCTCCGGCCCGAAACACCCTATGCGGTTTCCAAAGCCGCATCGGAGGCCCTGCTGGCCGATGTCTGCGGCGGCGCGGGCATCCCCCTGGCGGTGCTGCGCCTGCCCGGCGTGTACGGTCCGGGGGACACGCACCACGGGCCGGTGGCCAGTTTTCTCCGGGCCGTGCTGGGGAACCGGCCCGTCACCATCCACGGCGACGGGGAACAGCGTCGTGATTTGCTGTATGTCATGGACATTCCCCGAATCGCGCGCGCCCTTGCGGCGGGGCGGATTGCGGGCACCTTCAACGGGGTGACGGGAAAGAGCGCAAGCCTGAACGAAATGCTGGCGATGCTCGCCGCGCTTTGCGGAAGGCCCCCGGAGATTGTTTACAAAAGGGATTTCCCGCAGATCGATCTGGTCTTTGCCCCCTCCCTGCTGCATCAGGCGGTTCCCGCGCTGAGCCTTACACTGCTTGAAACGGGCCTCGGGGAAACGTACCACCACATGGCCCAAAAGCGCGAAGGCGTGATATAGTTTAATCGTCACCGCAGGAGAGCGCGCCATGGCCGAATCAACGAACATCTTTCTGGAGGCGGCCTCCCTTCCCGTGGAGGAACGCATAGCATTGGCCGATTCACTTCTTAGAAGCCTGAATTCACCCTCTGCTGAAATTGACCTGGAATGGGCCGGGGAGGCGCAGAAACGCCTGCGGGAAATTCGCGACCAAAAGGTGGCTCCGGTTGACGGTGCGCTGGTCATTGAACGGATAAGCCGGCTTTTGCCCAAATGAGGCTTTCCTTCCACCCCGAAGCTGAATCCGAGCTGATGGCGGCGGTCGAATATTATGAAACCTGCAGGGCCGGACTTGGGCGGGATTTTGCTTTGGAGGTCCTCGCCGCCATTCAGCGCATCCTTGATTTTCCAAACGCCTGGCCTTTGATCGCACCCGAAGCGCGCCGCTGCCTTGTGGCGCGTTTCCCCTACGGTGTGATTTACAACCCCGCCGATGATTGTGTTCTTGTCCTCGCGGTAATGCACCTCCACCGCCACCCGGACAACTGGCAACAGCGGCCATCCCCCCCCGGTGCTTGAAACAACCTTCCGGGAAACGTATGCTTGAGGAACTGTGGATGTGTTGTTCAGTCTTGACGCGGGTGCTTGAATGAGGCAGTTGTTTTCCTATGAATTTTTCGCGGCGCTGACGGCGGCCGCACTTTTCCCCTGCTTTGCGGCGGGGCATGTCCTGTGGTTCCGCCGCAGGCGCGCGGACGCGCAGGGGTACAGTTCGCTTCCTGCGGCCTTTCTCCTGTACGCGGCGGTGTGGACCGCCGTTTACGCGCTTCCCGGCCCGTCCGGGGTGTCCCTGTCCGAATGGGCGGCGGGCCTGGCCACGGTCGGTTTTTTCTGCCTGGGCTACATGCAGGTGTTCTCCCTGACGTGCCGGGGCTTCTCCCTGCGCATCCTCGTGGAGCTGGACAAGCACGGCAGCCTGGATCTGGACGGCATCGCGCGGGAGTACAGCGACGGGCGCGGCATGGACTGGCTTCAGGAGAAGCGGCTTGAGTCCATGCGCTCCCTGGACCTCATCGGCCGGGACGGCGAAGCCCTGGTGCTGCGGCCAAGGGGCGCGCTGGCGGGGCG
Source organism: Candidatus Hydrogenedentales bacterium (assembly GCA_041859375.1). Lineage (GTDB taxonomy): Bacteria > Hydrogenedentota > Hydrogenedentia > Hydrogenedentales > CAITNO01 > JBHEKP01. Next base: position 9,782 of record JBHEKP010000147.1, read on the forward strand.
GATTGGGCTGCTTGTCAAGGCCGTCCTTGGCATCGGGCCGGGGGGCTGAGGGGCATGGCGGCGCATTTCCTTTTCCTTGCCCCGGCCTTCGGCGCGCTGGCGCTTTTCCTGGTGCTGCATGTGGTCTTTTGGCAGTTCATACCGCAGCCGCGCAAGGGCACCCTGGCGCTCGCGGCCACGGCGTTTGCGGCCTATCTGGTGAACGGTGTCGCGGACTGGCTGTGGGCGGGCTTTTCACCGGCCACGCTGCTGTGGGCGTCGGGGCCGGTGTACGCCTTTCTGATCATGCTTTATTTTCATTTTTACTTCGGGGTGGACCGGTCGGTGTCGGTGCGCATTCTCGGTGAGCTGGTCCGCGCGCCGGGAGGCCGCCTCACCCCGGAGGAACTGGACGCGGTGTACCCGCGGCGGCAGATGCTTGAGCGGCGGCTTGGGGTGATGGTGGAAAAGGGGCACATTGTCCGGGAGGGGGACGGCTACCGCTGCGCCCCAAAAGGGATCCGGCTGGTCAGGCTGGCCCTGCTCGGAAAACGGCTCTACAACCTTGACGCAACCGGCTGAAACGGAACCGGAACCAATGGGCGAAAAAGAAACAGAACAGGAAGTGGACATTTCCTTCTTTGTCCCCTGCCTGAACGAGGAAAAGAACATCGCGGGCACGCTGGAGACCATCGCCCTGGCCGTGGAGGGGTCCGGCGTGCGCCACGAGGTGCTCGTGGTGGACGACTGCTCGCAGGACGGCACGGTGGGGGTGGTGCGCGCGCACCAGCACACGCACCCGGAGCAGCCGGTCATCCTCATCACCAGCGACACGCACCAGGGGCTGGGCGTGAACTACATCCGCGCGGCGAAAACGGCGCGGGGCAGGTATTACATGCTGGTGAACGGCGACAACGTGGAGCGGCGCGAGGTCATCACGGCGCTGCTGTCGCGGCTGGGACAGGCGGACATCATCATCCCCTATTTCGGCGGCATGGACAACCGGCCGCTGGTGCGGCGGATCATCTCGCGGACCTTCACGCTGCTGGTGAACCTGCTCAGCGGCAACCGCATCGGCTACTACAACGGCGCGGTGGTGCACCTGCGGGAGAA